>JBDSOU010000225.1:0-41558 GCA_039914625.1 Bacteroidia bacterium
AATTCTGATCATCCAAAACAGGATTAAGAAAAAATGATGTAATCTTGTATCCGGATTATCTTTTTTGCTTGACAAGTCTATTTAGTTTTAACCTCGAAATCTGTCAACTTTTTTCAGGACGATACAATCCGTGAGGATGAGCCGCTCTTCCGTGAAGATCACTGAAACATCCTGTAGGAACACTGAATGATCCGTCAGCATGAGCCGCTCTTCCATGAGGATCATTGAAACATCCTGCAGGAACACTGAACGATCCGTGAGGATGTGTGACGCTTCCGTGAGGATCATGCGCGTATCCCCTGTACTCTTTCAGCAATCCTGACGATTTCGGGATTCATCAACACTGCAAATGATTGTATCGGTGATGATTGGAAAAAAGCATTAAGAAAAGTGTTTAAAAGGTTTCAGAGCTTGCGGGGAATTATAATCTTCAAACCTGCCATAAAAAACCTGCTTTCTCCAATCTCTCTATTCGTTCTTTTGAAAGCTTATTTTTATGGTAATCTTTTCTTTGATTATGCGCCCAGCTGTAAAGCTTTTCGCCTGCTGTGCTTTTGCGGGTAAGGTTTGTATGATGCTTTTTTACAAATTCACAATAAGCCGCAAACCCATCTTCCCATTTCCGGTCATATACATCTATGATGACACCTGCTTCAGTGAGCTTTTTTAAACGTTCTGCACTCAGTTTATTCTGCTTGTAATTTCTACGTTGCACATTTATCCAGTTAGTAAGCGGGTTTGAACCGGTAACCGGAATATTTACAGTATCATATTTCTTTTTGTAATCCATTAATTTTAAAAACATGCTGTTCCATGATTCTTCGGTTTTATATGTTAAATCCCATTCAAACCCCAGTTCGTTCAGCAATTTTATTTTTTGAACATCTAATTTACCTTTTTTATACTCCTGCCGTATAGTGATGATCCATCTTCCGGTAAAGGCAAATTCTCCCCGCTTGGGTACGTTGCAATGTCCATATTTTTCTTTATATGTTTTTACTATCTCATATTGCTTCATCCAGTTTTCTTCAACCTTATACTCCAGGCTCCATTCAAACCCTTCAATGTTCAATTGCATCACTTTATCAGGGCTCAATCTCCCTTTTTTATAATTCTGCCTTTGATTACCTACCCAGCTTCCGAGTGTAACACTATCTTTTTTAAAACCGTTGGGAGCATTACAATGTCCATGTTCATTTTTAAACTCCATTAATTTCTGAAAGAAATTATTCCAGGAAACCTGAAGATTTGACACCCATGAAAAGGAAATGCCGTTTAATACTGCGATCCTGTTTTTTTCTAGCTTGTTTTCATTAAACAGCTTCCGCTGCCTTTCAGACCAGGAATACAATGTTGGCTCTGTCCTGGAATCTAACTTTGTATGCCCGTTTTTTTCATAGTACATTTTGAGAGCCGCATAGCGTTCTTCCCATAGAATTTCAACGGGGTTAAATTCAAAACCAATTTCATTCAGTCGCTGTTCGAATGCAGGTTTCAGCTTTTTTTTCCTGTAGTGTTTCCTGTTCAGCCCGACCCAGTTGTTTAATTGTTTGTGTTCAGCAACATTCTCCGGTACGTTGCAATGCCCATAGACAGCTTTAAATTGAAGAATCTTATTAAAATTGTTTTCCCATGCAATATCGTACATGTTTTCGGGCTGCTCCCATTCGAAGCTGATTGAATTGAGCAGGTCAATATATTTTTGTCCGAGGGCTTTTTTTGCAAATAATGTCCGCTGGCTTTTAGACCATCCCCCTAACCTGTTATCTTTTGAATTCCTTTTAAATACATAGCAGGTGCCGTATGCATCCTTGTATTTTTTAAGCAATAAAAACTTTTCCATCCAGCTTTCATCAGACGGCTCCCACGAAAAGTGCAGGCTGTTCAGCTTTTCAATTTTGTCATTGCTTACCTGGTTATTGCGATAATTGACGCGCTGGTTGTTTAACCAGGCAGCAAGCTTCCCGTAACTTTCTGAATGCTGCGGCACATTACAATTTCCGTGCGCAAGATAATACAGATACAACTGCCTGTAATATTCGTCCCATGTGCGTACATCCGTTATTGTTCTGCCCCAATCGAGACCCAACGCTTCGAGCTTTGCTGCTTTTTCAGGCGCTAATATTCCTTTTTTGTAAGATTGCCGCTGGTTGCCGATAAAATATTTCATCTCCCTGTACTGGCCCAACAATTTAACATGCACGATATTGCATTGTCCGAATTTTTCTTTATACTCCTTTAACTGTTCATACATTTTATTCCAATGTTTATCAGTGGGATTCCAGTCAAAGTTTAATTCCTCTAAATTTTTTATTTTATCTTCAGTTAATTTTCCATCTTTGAAAAGGTCACGCTGCCCCCTTACCCATGAGCTTAAGGCTGAATATTTATATTTTTTATTCTTGCTTGAAGGCACATCGGTATGCCCGTTTTCGCTGTAATATTTTTTCAGTCCGAGGTAATTTTGTTTCCACTGTTCATCTATGGGACTCCATTCAAAACCTATTTCATCGAGCAATAATTTTCTGTTAGGATCTATTTTGTTTTTAAGAAATGCTTTTCGTTGTGTTCCACACCATCTTCCCAATTCTGCTGTTGCTTCTTTATGCTTATTAGGTCTTAAGTTTCCGTATTTTTCTTTGTATTCTTTTAAAGCATTGTACATCATAAACCATTTTTCTTCTGTGACATTCCAGACAAAACCGATATCATTCAATAATTTTTTTCTTGCTTCGGTGAGCTTGTTTTCGGTTAATGCTTTAGCCTGTATTCTTGCCCATGTAATTAATTTCTGGTCATCGGTAAACTTTTTTATTACATTGCAATGGCCGTTACCGGCTTTAAATATTTTGAGCTTCTCATACATATCTTCCCAGCTTTTACTAAGATAATCCCAGGTAAAACCGATGGCTTCAAGGCGGTTGATTTTTTCAGCATCTAATATTCCGTTTTTATAACGCTGCCTCACATTGCCGACCCAATTAGCCAGTACGCTGTATTCTTTACCCTGCGGCACATGACAGCTTCCGCTTTTCTCTTTGTATAACACTAATGCATCATACATTGCATCAAACCGTTCATCAAAAGGCTCCCATGTAAAACCAATTTCATTCAGCTTTTCTATCCTGTATGCTTCAAGATTTTTTTTGCGGTAGGATGTTCTCATACGAGCCACCCAGCTGCCGAGGTATTCATCTTCTTTCCAGTCAGCGGGAACGAGGCAGTTTCCAAATCTTTTTTTATAAGCGATTAATTTTTTTAATCCATCTTCCCACCAGTCAACATTAAACCTTATTTCACCAAACAATTCTGTAATGACACGGGTTTCATCTATAATAGTAAAATCAATATGCATGTCATTTAAACCATCTTCATTTCTCCGGTCATTAAAAAGCTTGCGGTTAAGATTCAGGTCATATATAAAATCATTGGACCGGATATTTGAAAAGTTATTTACAAAGTCAAAAATCAGCGGTGTTCCGGCAGTACCTGTTTTGAGACATCTTCCTATTTGCTGGTAAAATATGTTTGGTGATGCTGTAGGTCTTAATAAAATAACCCCATGCACATCATCCACATGCAAACCTTCGTTAAGCATATTTATAGAAAGGAGCAAGTGAAATCCTTCGCGTTTTGATTCACTGAACATTTTAAGCTGCTCATCGCTTGTTTTTTCTTCGGTATAAACCCTGTATAAATTAATCTGCTCGTTTTTAAAAGCATTGTGAAACCATTCAGTAATTAATTTCTCCGTTTCTATTATATGTTCGCTGTCCCTGCAAAACACTATGAATTTTTTTTCTCCGCTGCGGATATGTTTTTTTAAAATAACGGGAATCCCGCTGCTTCGTTCCCAGTTAAGGTTAAATGCATCTACTTGCGAAAATAATTTTGTCTTCTCTTCTTCTTCTAATCGTGAAACGTTAATTTCACTGCGTAGCTTTAATATTTCTTCCTGTATGGTATACAGTGCTGAAACATATACAGGCATTGGAATGATTTTTCTTACAATAGCCTGCGAAAGGTTGAGGTTCTCTGCTACATTTCCGTTGAATAATTCCTGTGCCATGTCTCTCCCGCCATCTAAGTAACGGATTGGAGTGGCACTGGTGCCGAGCACTTTTGCATTTGGAAATGCAGAAAGGATTCTGCTCACTGCATGACCCCATTCATCAGCTCCGCAACGGTGAAACTCATCGAGCACCACTAATGACGGATTTATTTTTTGTATTTCTTCATCCGTTAAATACATTCCCTTTGCATAAGTCATAAAAGTAATCTGATCACTTTCCCATCTTATATGTTCCTTCATCTGACTGAGGATATAGTTAGATGGAGCCATGACCAACCGGTTTTCACCCCTGAAATCCTGCAGGACTTTCGCTATGAGATAGCTTTTCCCTGTACCAGTTGCCTGGATTACCGCTGCTGCATGATGTTTTTGCCAGCAGGTTTGAATTTTACGATACGTGATGCGGTTGTGTGAAAATAATTGAATGCGTGGTTCTTTAAAATGCTCTTCACTATATTCTTCCTGCAATGTTTCTATATAGCTCCAGTCCTGCAACAGCAGGTTGTATTTTTCAAGCTGTCTGCATTTTTCTTCAAAGCTGTTAAAAGCGATAAGGCAAAACTGGTGACAATTATAAATTGCGGACAGCTCATTTTCCATGTTCAGCAAATGGTCTCTTGCATCATCAAATTGCAGCTCATTTTTGCTGCTGTCAATACGGACTATAAGACTGATACGTGAAGGTGTCTTCGGGTAAGAAAGAAGCAGCGCAACCGGCAGCATTCCTTTTTTATGAAAAGAAACAATCCATCCGTTGCCTTTATATAGTTCTGCGATATAGTGCAGGGCGACTTCATTATCGTGTTCTTTTAATAGTTCCCTTACATCTTTTCTTTTTAATAAATGGTTAACGGTTTCTTCCGTTTTCTGAATTTCGTTTTCTGAATTTATCATATTCTTTTGATTTTAATATGATAAAGTGTACGAAAGAGGATCAAAAGGGTTTCAAAAAATGAAAATAAATGAAAAACCTTACAGGTTTAATTGCAGGTTATCATTAAATCTGAAATTGATTGAGGATGGTCAGAGTCGTCAAATATGGGCTTAAATTATTTATCAGAAAAGCTGAAATTCACAATACTCATTCACTCCACTTTCATGGCAGTACAGAATAAAGAATTATAAAAAAATGGTGTTGTAACTCAAACTTATTTTACCAATTCCACCTCAGCATACATGGTTTCACGCAATGCTTTTATTTTTTCATCAGTAATATACTCGTCATAGCTCATGCGTTTATCAATGATGCCTGACGGAGTGATTTCAATAATGCGATTGGCGACAGTTTGCACCAGCTCATGATCGTGCGATGTAAAAAGAGCAATGTGCTTCCATTCTTTCAAGGCATTGTTGATGGAAGTGATAGTTTCAAGGTCTAAGTGATTCGTAGGTTCATCAAGAATGAGGCAATTGGCATTGGTAAGCATCATGCGGCTCATCATGCAGCGTACTTTTTCGCCTCCGCTCAACACGTTAGATTTTTTAAACACCTCTTCACCGCTGAACAGCATCTTGCCTAAAAATCCGCGTATGTATGTTTCATCTTTATCGGCTGAAAACTGGCGCAGCCAATCTATTAAGTTGTCATCCCCTTTAAAAAATTCCACATTCTCATTTGGCAGGTATGAACGGGTAATAGTGCTGCCCCATGTGTACTTACCTGAGTCTGCATGCTCAATTCCCATGAGTATTTCAAAGAAAGCAGTAATGGCGCTGTGCTCTTTTGAAAGAACGGCTATTTTATCGCTTTTGTTTACTGTAAACGTAATATCATTAAAATAAAGAGAGCCATCAGGTGCTGATTTGGAAAGTCCTTCTACGAGCAGTAGCTGGTCACCGCAATCACGTTCCGGTTTGAAAACAATACCCGGGTATTTTCGGTTGGAGGGTTGAATATCTTCAAGGACTAATTTCTCAAGCAGCTTCTTGCGGCTCGTGGCTTGGCGCGATTTGGATGCGTTGGCACTGAAGCGTTCAATGAAATCCTGCAGCTCTTTGCGTTTGTCATCTGTCTTTTTATTCTGGTCAGCACGCTGGCGCAATGCAAGCTGGCTGCTTTCGTACCAGAATGTATAATTACCTGTATAGAGTGTAATTTTTGCGAAATCTATATCCGCAACGTGCGTGCAAACGGCATCTAAAAAATGTCGGTCGTGCGATACAACCAGAACGGTATTCTGATACCCGGCTAAAAAGTTTTCTAACCAGCTTATTGTTTCTACATCCAGATCATTTGTCGGCTCATCAAGCAATAAAATATCAGGGGTGCCAAACAGTGCCTGGGCAAGCAATACGCGCACTTTTTCTTTTCCATTCAGTTCGCTCATCAGTTTGTTGTGAAAATTTTCATGCACACCCAAACCACTCAGTAAATTCGCTGCATCACTTTCGGCATTCCAGCCTTCCATTTCGGCAAACAACGTTTCGAGTTCACCCGCTTTCACACCGTCTGCTTCGCTGAAATCGGGTTTCGCATAAAACGCATCTTTCTCCTGCATTACATCCCACAACTTTTTATTGCCCATCATCACTGTGTGTAATACAGTAAAATTGTCAAACTCAAAATGGTTTTGCTTTAATACTCCCATGCGCTCACCGGGTGTAATAGCGATTTCCCCGGTAGAAGCATCAATTTCACCTGAAAGTATTTTTAATAATGTTGATTTCCCCGCACCATTGGCACCGATAATGCCATAACAATTTCCGGGTGTAAATTTTAAATTCACATCCTCAAACAATACCCGTTTGCCGTAGCGCAACGAAAGATTTGATACTGATAACATATACTGCTTATTTTTTTGGAGGCACGAAGGTACTGATAAAAGGGATAGGTCCCATGAGGGGGCGAAGAGTTACCTTATAAGAAGGTTAAAGGGGAAGTGGAAAGCCTTCACCGGATTTCTTTGAACTTCACCATCAAGCAATTTTTTTTGACGCAGTTCTTTATATCATCTCTTTAATACCAAATGATAAACTTTATCATAGGACTCAATTCCTTTTTCCAGCGAAAAATATTTTTGAGCTGTAGCTCTTGATTTTTGCGGATTAAGATTTTTAAATGATTCTAATTTCCTAATTGCTTCGATATAATTTTCATCATCAAATTGTTTAATAACAATTCCTGATTCTGATTCTTCAACAATCTGGTCGGTATCGCCAATCATGCTGTTGCAGATAATCGGAATTCCCATGCTCATGATTTCACCCTGTTTGGTAGGAGAGGAGGCGCGTTTTGAAAAAACGGGTTTAATAAAAAAGATGGACACGACTGACAAGCTCAACAGTGTAGGCACCTCTTCGCGGTTTGCTTTAATAAAAAATAATTTTTCCTGAGGAATATTTTTTTCAACTGCTTTCTGAATGATCTGATCTTTATTTTCAGGAGTTATAAAAAGAAAAATACTGTTTGGTTTTTCTTTGAGAAGAACTTTAAAAAAATCCAGCATTTCATCCAGCATGTACCAGGTTCCTAATGCACCGAGATACGAAAGCACAAAACTTTCTTTGGAAATATTTAATTCTTTCCTGGAAAATTCTTTTTTAGAGACTTCAATTTTATCAGGAGAAAATAAATTCATATCCGCACAGCAGGGAATCACTTCAATGGGTAATGATTCCCGGTTATTTAATTTCCATGAATTGATAACCTGTTTCGCATTGTGAGTAAGCGAAATGATATAATCTGCATTTAAAAGCAGCTCCTTTTCTTGTCGTTTGAAATATTTATAAATGATGTTATAAACAGGATTGTCTAAGTTCCAGATTTTTCCATCCACACGTTCATCAGCCCAGAAACCGCGCATGTCAAAAATAAATTTGCAATTGTATTTTTTCTTTAAAGACAATCCGATCATTCCGGTGATATAGCTTCTGCAATGTACAACATCAAATTTTGTTTTACTAAAAAGCTTCTGAGCTGTGTTTTTTATTTTCTGAATGTCATAAATGGTGGAAAGCACAGGAGGATTTTTTGTGTAAAGCAAAGGCTCCCATGAAATGTTATCCTTGCGAAGAAGAATTAGAATTTTTTCTTTGTTCTTTTCAAAAGCATCTTCCTTCTCGCAACTGATAATGGTGATAGAATAATTTTTTTCAGAAAGCCCTGAGAGATAAGGAATAACCTGCGACTGCCCAAGCTGATCAGTCATTCCATCGTAAGATAAATAAAGGATATTGGATTTGTTCAATTTTTTGAAGCTGGAAATTTGGCAGTGAAGATACTAAATCAAATTTTTTTTCTGCTGAATTATTTAATAAAAGGATGCCATTCTTTTTTCACCGTTACGGTAATAAGATAAACTATTACTCCCAAAGCAATTACAGTCAATCCTGAAAGCATAAAATCTCTTCCTGTAGAAAAGAAAATAAATGACCACACTATTACTGCTGCAATTACCGGTAATGGATACATCCACATCCTGAATCCGAGATTCTCTTTCCCGATCCGCTTGCGGATAAAAACAACTCCGATTGCCTGCCCGATAAATTGAACCAATATGCGCATGGCAAGAATTGCAGTGATGACATCAGCTAAACGGAACAATAAACTGAAAACAAATCCGACACCACCAATTGCAAGCAAAGAGATGTAAGGAAAATTTTTAGTCGGATGCAATTTTGCAAATACCGAAAAAAATCTTCCGTCAGCAGCAGCAGCGTAAGGAATTCTTGAATAGCCAAGCAGCACAGCAAACAAAGAAGCAAATGCCACCCATAATACAAGAGCCGTTGCAATTTTTGCAGCAGCACTTCCATATAATTTTTCAATGAATGAACTAACTATAAATTCTGAATTCATCGCTTCCTGCCAGGGAATTATTCTGACAACACTAACATTCATTAATATATATAGAATGGCAATACAGATAATGGAAATAAAAATGCTTTTTGGAATGACGCTTTTTGGTGTTTTAATTTCTCCGCCAAGATGACAAACATTATAATAACCGAGATAACTGTAAACTGTTTTAACGCATGACTGACCGAGGGCAATAAAAAATAAATTACTGAATGTAAAACTTTGCACTGAAGAAATAAATGAATATCCCGTTTGATTTTCAGAGGAAAATCCGCCATAAATGATCCACCCGATAGTGAAAATTACGCCTGTCCAAAGCAATACACCGATCTTACCGATAGAATCAATTTTCCGGTACAAAAGTATGATCAGTAAAATAACCACAGTCCCTGAAACTATTTTTTTTTGAATATCGTCTAACGGAATTAAGTATGAAAAATATTGTGCAAAACCAATTGCTCCTGAAGCAACAACAAGAGGGGCCTGTATAAGTGTTTGCCATACATATAGAAATGACATCAGCTTTCCCCATCGTTCTTTTCCGTAAGCTTCATTTAAAAAATTATAGCTGCCGCCTGCTTTGGGAAATGTCGCACCGAGTTCGCTCCATATCATTCCGTCAATTAAAGAAATCATCGCGCCTGCAATCCATGCAACAATAAAATGCGGGCCATTCATCAATGCAATCACAAGAGGCAATGTGATGAATGGACCAATCCCTACCATATCAATCATGTTGATAACGGTAGATTGAAATAAACCTAATTCGCGCTTGAGTTCGGGAGTATTAGCTGGCACTTAGTAAAAGTAAGTATTGAATTAAGAAGTTAGAAAACAAATAAACAATATCAATGTTCAATGTTTTTCAAGTGAAATCATATTCACAAACAACCGATATGCACCCGGAACGCCTGCCGGCAATTCACGAAAAAAAGAGAGGCTGGTATAAATAAAATTTCCTTTACCATATTTACCAATGATAATTCCGGTGTTCAAAGGTTTCTCTCCTTTATCATTGCAGCTGATTATTGTTTCATATTTATCGCTGATTTCTGATGGGAAATACAATCCTCTTTCCTGTATCCAGCTTTCAAAATCTTCCTGAGTGATGATATTGGGACTATTCATTAAAGGGTGTTTCGGGCTGGTAAAAGTTACAGCAGCGCCTTCATCAGTTACACGATCACGCGAAATTTTAAATGGATAAGGTCCAATGTTTGGAGCAACGGTACTTAAAAAATTATTTGTGTTATACTGAACAATTAAATTTCCCCCGTCCTCAATATATTTCATCAGCTTTTGATAATGATATTGCATACGCTCATTTGTGTTGTAGGCACGAACGCCTGTGATGATTGCATCATATTTATTGAGCGAATCATTTTCAATCATATCGTCAGTTAAAAAAGTAACATGGTAACCGATTTGCTGCAGACATTGTGCAACAGCATCACCGGCTCCTTCAATGTAGCCAATGTTTTTTCCTTTTTTGGTCAGATTAATTTTAATAAGTTTTACAGAAGCAAGCGGGAAAAGTGTTTGATAGGGTATGTGATCATATTTTATTTCAAGGAGACTTTTATCTGAACTTGTTTTTTTATAATCAGTCGAAAATATGGCTGTTACTTCATTCGTATTTTTACTCCTATCATTGTTAATAATAATTGGGGTAACGGTGATTTCTATTTTCTGTTCTTCGCCTTTCTTTTTTAATGAGGCCTGGAAATTATCCGGTTCAAACTTATAAGGAATATCGCCCCCGAAATTAATTTTTCCATTCAAAGAATCTTTTTCAGATTTGATTGTGAGAAGAATTTTTTTTGGTTTGTTATCAGAGAATATAAATACATGATCAGAAAAATTTAATGTTGCTGCCGGTCTTATTTCAAGTGGACGGTATTTCTCTCCTTTAACCGGGTCTGTCCATTTATAAACTATAGGAGTTGAAAATTCGATCGGCTGATTATTGAAACTGAAAATAAATTTTATGTTAAGTGCCGCATCATTTTCCGGTCTTCCTATAAGCAGCTGATCGTTTACTTCATACATGCCCGTGGAATGTTTTTCTTTCAACCAGTAAGGCGTAGTGTTTTCAATGTTTGTTTTTGGAAGAAGTGTTTTTTCAAAAGTTATTAAATCATTTTTATTGCATGATTTATTTAACAATGTATCTGATTTTTCATCAAATGAAATTTTATTCAGGGTTACGGGAACGTCAGAATATTTTACTGCTGATAATTTTAATTTCAGTGAATCGCCATTCACAAAAGAATAATCTGCGGCTGTAGCTTCAAACCATAATCCTGAACAGGAAATAATAAGTTGCTCCAGTTCTTTTGATTTTTGTTTGCGCCAGTAATCATCTTTAATATTTTTAATTTCACTATATGCTTCTAACAAAGTTTTTACAATTGTTTCAGGTTTCTCAGGATTAAAATCTGTCATTGCATTTTGAATCAGCTTGCTGAATTTTTCTGATCCCGGAATTCTTTTCCATGTAAAATCAGTATTGCAGAAAAGATTTTTGCAGGATGTATCTCCATCTAACGGTTTGAAATATTCAATTTGTTTTCCTCTTCCGCGCGGAACACCAAATCCCTGGCTTTTATGTTGTGTTCGACTTTCCGCTGCAATTTCTCCATACCATTTTCCAAGAAGCGGATTAAAAACACCTGCATCAAAATGATACTGATCATCCCGCTGCGTATTATTGTCTCCGAAATTGAATGTATTCCACCACAAACTTTTTATTTGCCACACTTCCACATATTTCAATTGTTCAGGAAATTGTGTTTTATCACCGGCAGCCTTAAAAGCTTCACCGGCAAGAATTGCAGAAGCTGTATGTTGCCCATGACCGCCTTCACCGGTTGTAGGGAATCGCGCTATGATGAAATCAGGTTTAAAATTTCTTATCACCCAAACCACATCTGCCAAAATTTTTGGATGATCCCAGAATGTAAAAGTTTCTTCAGGATTTTTCGTATAGCCAAAATCGTTAGCGCGTGTAAAAAATTGTTCTGCGCCATCAGTTCGTCTTGCAGCGAGTAATTCCTGGGTTCTTATTAGGCCTAACAATTCTCCCTGCTCTTTGCCAATTAAATTTTGTCCGCCATCGCCTCGTGTAATGGAAAGGTATCCTGTTCTAAATAATTTTTCATTGGCAAAATAAGTAAGCAGCCTTGTGTTTTCATCATCAGGATGTGCAGCAATGTATAAGACTGAACCAACAGTATTGAGCTTATTTAATGCTAATTGAATTTCATTTGACGAAAGAACCTTTACCGGTTGTGAAAAAGATTTTTGTAAATAAAACAGAATAAGAAATAGTAATGAAAATTTGAAATTAGATTTCATTGAGATGTTAATTAAAAATAAAACAAAAATTATTTGCCGATTTTTTCAACCAGCTCTGAAAGTCTTGTGGAGTAACCCATTTCATTGTCATACCATCCGACAACTTTCACTGTTTTTCCGAGAACGGATGTAAGGAGCGAATCAAAAATACAGGAATGTGTATTCCCGATTATATCAACGGAAACTATAGGATCAGATGTGTATTCAAGAATTCCTTTCATTGTCGTTTCCGATGTCTTTTTAAAAGCAGCATTTATTTTTTCTATATCAGTATCTTTTTTTAAGATGCAAGTAATGTCAGTCAATGAACCATTGATAACAGGTACACGAATTCCGGCACCACCGATTTTACCTTTCATTTCAGGAAAAATATCTGTGATCGCTTTTGCTGCTCCTGTTGTTGTCGGAATTATGGAAGCCGCTGCTGCGCGCGCCCGTCTTAAATCCTTGTGGGGTGCATCATGCAAACTCTGATCACCTGTATAAGCATGAATAGTTGTAATGTGTGCAGTTTCAATTTCCCAATTGTCATTCAGAATTTTTAACATCGGTGCTGCATTGTTGGTTGTGCATGATGCATTGGAAATTATTTTTTCACTCCCGTCAAGGGTATTTTCGTTTACACCCAAAACAATGGATTTTAAATTTCCTGTAGCAGGAGCGGATATGATTACTTTTTTTGCTCCTGCTTTTATGTGTGCTTCAGCTTTAGTTATTTCGGTAAATAATCCTGTGGATTCAATTACCACATCTACCGCTAATTTTGCCCACGGCAAATCAGCAGGATCTTTTACAGCATAAACAGGAATCTCTTTTCCGTTTAAGATGATAGAATTTTCAGTCGAGCTTATCTGTGCATTGAACCTGCCATGAACCGAATCATATTTTAAAAGATGGGCAAGAGTCGAAGGTACTGTCAGATCATTGATTGCAACAACGTCAATATTTTTATTTTCAAAAAGTTTTTTGAAAACTGTTCTTCCAATTCTGCCAAAACCATTTATTGCGACTTTTATCATAATTTTATTTTTTTTATATTGTAAATGAAAGCAATGTTTCTGAAAACCGAACTCAAATCTACTGATTAGAAAAGATGTCTTTCAGCATGATAAGACGATCTCACCAATGGTCCGCTTTCAATATAACGGAACCCCATTTGCAAACCTGTCTCTTTATATTTTTTAAAACGGTCGGGATGTACAAATTCTGCAACCGGTAAATGTTCTTTTGTCGGCTGAAGGTATTGACCAAGAGTGAGAATCTGCACACCGTTTCTTAATAAGTCTTCCATTGATTGAAGAATTTCATCTTCGCTTTCTCCCAATCCAAGCATAATTCCAGACTTGGTTCTTGCTCCTGATACACTGATTCGTTTGAGGACCTCAAGACTGCGATCATATTTTGCCTGAACCCGGACTTGCTTTGTCAGGCGTCTTACTGTTTCAAGATTATGAGAAATCACTTCAGGCTTTTCATCAATCACCTGTTGAAGATTTTCTTTATTTGCTGCAAAGTCCCCTATTAGCGTTTCCATTGTTGTTCCCGGAGAAATTTTTCTTACAGCCCGAATTGTTTCCACCCAAATCCTTGCACCGCCATCTTTCAAATCATCGCGATCAACAGAAGTAATTACACAATGCTTTACATTCATCATACTAACGGAGCGGGCTACACGTAATGGCTCATCCAGGTCAACTGCTAAAGGGCGACCTGTTGCAACTGCGCAAAATCCGCAGGAGCGGGTGCAGATATTTCCAAGAATCATAAACGTTGCTGTTCCTGCTCCCCAACATTCGCCCATGTTCGGGCAATTGCCGCTTTCGCAAATGGTATGCAACTTGTGATTATCCACAAGAGTACGAACCTTGCGATATTCTTGCCCGATTGGAAGTTTTACCCTGAGCCATTCAGGCTTCTTCGGTTTTGGAGCTGGCTGGGTGATTGTTTGGTCCGGCATATTAAAATTCAAAATTCAAAGTTCAAGGATAGTCAGACGTTTTTCAACATTCAACATTAAACCCTGAAGTTTCTTTTACCACTTTCTCCCGTACAGTATATTGATATAAAAATTAAAATATACCTGGCTATTCTTTACTTCATAAACTGCATTTTTGGGAGTGCCCATTATTGGAATTGTCTTCGCATAAGCATCAAAGGTGATTCCTGCTTCAATGATTTTAACATCTTCGTCCTGGGAACCGTATTCAAAACTAAAACCCAATTTTGTATATAAACCGGGATAAACATTTATTTCGCTAAATCCCTTTGTGAATGATGCTCTTCCGTAAATATCATCAGGGCTTTGGTCTGCAGGGTCAGATTTTTCGGTTGAAAGGGTAAAATGCCCGGGGTCGTTTGCATCAACAGTAATAATATCAAGATAAATCGGTTTTGCAAAGCCCAATGAAAGTCCTCCGGTATAATTTAACCTTATCTCCACCCCACCACGTTCAGCTTTCCCGGCTATTACACGCTGATAACCCAAAGCTCCTCTAAGAACTGTTAAAGAATTTAACTTTCCAAATACAAAGGATTTGCTGTTTTCATAGTACGGATTCACAGATTTAATTTCTTTTGAATGATGCATTCCAACCAATTCGATTTCGATCATTCTTTTTTTAGACACTGTAAGATTATGACCTTTCCTGAAATCTACTCCCCATCCGTTAGAGTGAAGTGTAAATCCAAAACTGACTTCATTTCTCATGAGTACTGGTGGTGTTTCCTCGTATTCATTTGGATTTAGCTGTGCAGTTACATAAGCAGTATTCAACAGCAACAAAACAATAAAAGAAAAAACAAATTTTTGCATAAGCAAATTTAGGAATATTAAACGGAACCGGATTGCAAAATTATTGTATTTTTACATCATGGCAACATTAAATTCACATTACGAAGGCGCTTTACGCACATCATCCGAACACCTTCAATCGGGAACTAAAATTATTACGGATGCCCCATGTGATAACCAGGGCAAAGGTGGGGCTTTTTCTCCAACTGACCTGCTCGCAGCATCATTGGCAACTTGTATGTTAACAACTATAGCAATAAAAATAAGCAATAAGGGTTTTAATATTGATGGTGCTGAAATTTCTGCAACTAAAATCATGGCAGCTGACCCACGCAGGGTTTCAGAAATAAAACTTGAATTTAAAATGCCGCATAATAATTATACTGACGAACAGAAAAAGATGATTGAAGAAATTGCACACAGCTGTCCTGTTGCGTTGAGTATTCATCCCGGAATTAAGCAAGAGGTTATTTTTAATTATTGAGTTTCATTAATCTAACTACGCATTACTATAATTAATTGATTGCTTATTTATGGATACTCATGCTGAGTTTATAAAAATTGCTGTGCACCTTTCAAAGGAGGGTTCTGAAAATAATAAAGGAGGACCATTCGGATGCATTGTTGTGAAAGAAGGAAAAATTATTGCCAGGGGGTATAATGAAGTAACTTCTTCCAACGATCCGACAGCTCATGCCGAAATCGTTGCCATAAGAGAAGCGTGCAAAAACCTTAAATCATTTCAACTTACAGGCTGTGAAGTTTATACGTCATGCGAGCCTTGCCCAATGTGCCTGGGGGCCATCTATTGGGCACGACCTGATAAAGTTTATTTTGCGAATACGCGCAACGATGCAGCCACAGCTGGTTTTGATGATGCTTTTATTTATGATGAAATTAATGTGCAGCCGGCTGACAGGAAAATAAAAATGGTGCATGTTCCTGATGAAAACGCCATGGAAGTTTTTAAGAAATGGATTAAAAAATCCGATAAGACGTGTTATTAAGTGACAAAATGTTTTTAATTTTTATCCTTTGTTAGTATTTATTTTTGTTCTGTTCAGGTAAGGAATTATTTATATCAACTAATTTATTCTCATCGCTCCCTGTTATGTTAATGTCGGAGATCAACAGCAGAGCATTTGTTTTTATATTTATTCTATCAGTAAATGAAGAATAAATACCTTTAAGGGTGTTGACACTGTCGCTATCATTCATGTGAACGTTGCGGGAGTTGGTTGCAAAACCGTATTTTAAAACAAAAAGACTGCAAAACAAAAGAACTACGGCAAAGATGGAAGATTTGATTTTTGTGCACTGAGTAAAAAATAACATGTTGTTTAATTTAATTTGGAGTTTTAAAATTTAAAAGATTGTTTTGATCTGTTTTAGTTATTTCATAACCAATTTTGTAACCAAAATACATTTTAAAAAAACCTTTTACAGCTATTTTTTGTGAACCTGAAAAAATCAGGGGTGAATACCCAAAAAATACTGGCAGAAAAAAATAATGCCGATTTCTAATTCAAAGCTTCTATTTGAGGAAAAATATTGGTTTGAAACGCTCTTAGAATTATTGCGGAATCAATAGAATCTTTTTAGTTTCAAAAAACTCTTCTTTGAAAAAATCTTTAATATCAAAAATTTTTACTTTATTCTTATATTTAAATGCGTCTATTTCATTTTTTAAATCACCGCCTTTCAGGCAAATTAATCCGCCAGGCCTTGAATGATGGTTTATTTGTTTATATTCACCTTTTGTCCATTTAACCAAATCATCAATCGAAGCTGTGGCCCGGCTGACAATAAAATCAAAAGTGTGAGTTATATTTTCTGCACGCGAGCACACAGCCTGAACGTTTTGCAGCCCTGCTGACAAAACAATTTCATTTACCACTTTAATTTTCTTTGCAATAGAGTCAACCAGTGTAAATTTCACACCCGGAAATAAAATCGCAAGTGGTATTCCGGGAAATCCTCCTCCTGTTCCCAAATCCATGATTTCAGCATTAGTATTGAAAGAAATTACTTTGGCAATAGCAAGAGAGTGGAGGACATGCCGTTCATAAAAATATTCCATATCTTTTCTTGAAATTAAATTGATTTTCTCATTCCATTCAGAATACAAATCAAACAAAGCAGCAAATTGGTCTTTTTGCTGTTCACTCAATTCAGGAAAATATTTGAAAATAATGGAAGAATTATTCAAAGCGCAACGACATCAACGAATAGGAATAAATGCGAATTAACGAATAGCTTGAAACCTGAATGAGCCCAACATTAGCAATTGAACATTTTTCAATTGCTAATTGTAATTGATCTTATGGTCTGTGTTCAGAATTTTTCATGATCTGGTATAAAAACTCACGTGCGCGAAAAAGCTGTGCTTTCACAGTTCCCAGAGGAAGTTTTAATTGATCTGCAATTTCTTCGTAAGAAAACTCTTTGAAATAACGTAACTCAACCAAATCCTTATAACGCGGTTTTAATTTTTCCACTATCTCGCGCATCATCTCCACTTTTTGTTGCTTGATAAAATCCTCTTCCGGATCGGGCAGCTCAGAACGAACATCAAGAGTTAATTCACCTCCATCGTCTGTAGTAATGCTTTTATCAATGCTCATGGTTTGTTTTCTTTTTTTGCGGATAAAATCAATGCAGTTATTGGTCGCAATTTTAAAAAGCCATGTGCTAAATGCATAATCAGGGGTGTATTGTTTTATATTTTTAAATGCTTTGCCAAATGCTTCAATGGTAAGATCATCCGCATCATCGCGATTACTTACCATTTTCAGCAGCATAAAATAAATTGAATCTTTATAAAGCGACATCAGTTCAGCATACGCCTTTTGATCGGCTTTATCAATTGCTTTGCGGACTAGCAAATAATCCCTCACAGCTTTATCTGATAAATTCGGATTCATTTTAATTTTCGCAACTTTAATCTTTGGTCCTTTTGTTTTAGGTCGTTGTTTCACTTCCATTTTTTATTTTTTATAAACATGTTTGAGATTGCTAAAATAGGATAAATTAATACAATAAAAATATCAAATACCGGTATAAGCCAAAGTATATCCAGCTCATTTAATTTCTGCATGGATTTTCCAAAAATAAGCAATTGAATAAGCAAACGGAAAGCGTACGCTGAAATTACAATTTCGGGTTTTATTTTCAGAATTAACAATGCAGCAAGTGTAAGGTAAAAGAAAACATGGCTCAAATAAAATAGCCCGAGCATAAACTGGTGCGAGGGCTTATATAAATTTCCGGTGCTGATATGGCGTTTCTTTTGATTTAACCAAGATCCAAAAGATTCCTTCGGTTTTGAAAAAGTGAATGATTCCGGAGTAAGTTCGACCGAAACATTTTTTGATGTTGCTGTTTCGTTAACAAATAAATCATCATCTCCCGAAAGGATATGATAATGACTTGCAAATCCTTTATTTTTAAAAAACAACGACCGCTTATAGCAAAGATTTCTTCCCACTCCCATGTAAGCATTTCCGCTCATCGCCCTCGATAAATACTGGATGGCATTAAAAACAGTATCGAAACGAATCCATTTATTCAGTAAGCCCGAAGTCTTTTGGTAAGCTCCGTAACCAATTACAATATCTTTTACTTCACTGATATTTTTTGTCATTTCCATGAGCCATTTTTTTCCTGCTGGACGACAGTCAGCATCGGTTAGTAAAAGAATTTCATTAGTTGCCGCTTTAATTCCCAGTGCGAGAGCAAATTTTTTTCCGTGCTTATAACGTTCCTGTTCCTGAATGGTTACAACCTTGAGCCTCGGATATAAATCTTCATATTCCTCCAATGCTTTTCCGGATTCATCCCACGAACAATCATTTACAACAATTACCTGGTAATCCGGATAGTCCTGTTCAAGAATTAATGGCAGGTTTATCCTCAAATTTTTTAATTCATTTCGTGCGCAAATTATCAACGATACAGGATGAGTTTTTGAAACCTGGTTTTGCATTTTATAAAATGCAAGCTTGCTGAAAATAAATAAATAATAAATTAATTGGACCAGGAAAAAAACGGAAAACAATGCAAGGAGCATTTTTCCCGCCATTTCAACATTTATGGAAATCATTAACTAAATTTTCTAATTCGCTTCTTTGACGGCAAAGCTAAAATGAACTGCTCATACAATATTTCTACCTTTGACAAGATTATTAACAATGTGTGTTTTATAAAATTTTATGCAATTTGAACTTTTAGCAAAAGACAAAAATTCAAATGCCCGTGCAGGAATAATTACAACAGATCATGGCATTATTGAAACTCCAATTTTCATGCCTGTGGGAACAGCCGGTTCTGTAAAAGCGGTTCATCAGAAGGAATTGATTGAAGATGTTCAAGCGCAAATAATTTTAGGGAATACTTATCATTTAAATCTTCGCCCGGGTATTTCGATTTTAGAAAAAGCAGGCGGCTTGCATAAATTTATGAATTGGAATAAACCCATCTTAACCGACAGTGGCGGTTACCAGGTTTTCTCCATGTCAGAAATTAGGAAAATTTCTGAAGACGGTGTAACATTTCAGTCACACATTGACGGTTCAAAACTTTTTTTTTCACCCGAAGTTTCGATTGACATTCAGCGGAAAATTGGCGCTGATACTATTATGGCTTTTGATGAATGTACTCCGCATCCATGCGAACATCACATCGCTAAAAGATCTATGAACCTCACCCATCGCTGGCTGCAAAGAAGCTGTGAACATTTTGACAAGCAAAGCTTTTTGTACGAACATTCTCAAACTTTATTTCCGATTGTTCAGGGAAGCACTTATAAAGATTTAAGAAAAGAATCTGCTGAATTTATTTCCGATTTAAATCGTGATGGAAACGCAATTGGCGGATTATCAGTCGGTGAACCGGCAGAAGTTATGTATGAAATCACAGAACATGTTTGTGAATTTCTTCCCGAAAAAAAACCGCGTTACCTGATGGGTGTCGGAACACCTATTAATATTCTCGAGTGTATTGCTCTTGGTATTGATATGTTAGATTGCGTAATGCCCACGCGAAATGCCCGAAACGGAATGTTATTTACAAAAAACGGAATCATCAACATCCGCAACGAAAAATGGAAAGCTGACTTCTCACCGGTTGATGAAGAAGGAACTTCTTTTGTTGACACCTATTATTCAAAAGCGTATTTGCGACATCTTGTAATCAGCAAAGAAATTCTTGCTTCCCAAATTGCAACACTCCACAATCTTACATTTTATTTATGGTTAGTAAAAGAAGCAAGAAAAAAAATCACTGAAGGAAATTTTTTTGAATGGAAAAATAAAATGGTGAAACAACTTGGGGAAAGATTGTAGCGAGTCAAAAAATATTTGAACATAACACAATTCGTAAATTCGTAAAGATTTGTATTCGTATATGATTAAGCTGCTCGACCGTTACATAATCAAAAAGTTTCTCGGAACATTTTTCTTTGCTCTTGCATTAATTCTTGCCATAACGGTAGTATTTGACATTTCAGAAAAAATTGATGACTTTATTGAAAAGCAAGCACCCTTTAAAGCTATCGTATTTGATTATTACCTGAACTTCATACCTTATTTTGCAAATCTTTTTTCTCCTCTTTTTGTTTTTATTGCAGTAATTTTTTTCACATCGCGCATGGCAGCCAATACCGAAATTGTTGCCATTCTCGGAAGCGGAATCAGTTTTAAAAGAATGTTGGTTCCTTATATGATTGCTGCAACAGTAATTGCATCCTTATCTTTTTACTTCAACAACTGGGTAATTCCGCATTCAACAAAAGTGCGGCTCGAGTTTGAAAACAGGTATATTAAAAATCCCTTCAAAGTAATATACCGGAATATTCACAGGCAGTTAAGTCCCGGTAATTTTATTTTTTTTGAAAGTTATAATAACACCGATAATGTCGGTTATCAATTTTCCTATGAAAAATTTAAAGACGGAAAATTGTATTACAAGCTGATGTCAGATCGTATTGTGTGGGACAGCACGCTTTCAAAATGGAGAATAGAAAACTATGCAATCCGTAAAATCAACAACATGCATGAGGAACTTCTTCAGGGAGCCAAGTTTGATACCATCTTTCCATTTAAACCCGAAGAATTTCAGAGAAGAGAAAATAATATCGAAACCATGGATACTCCTGCTTTGAGGAATTATATTAAAGAAGAAAAATTGCATGGGGCCGAAAACACTACGTTTATGGATGTGGAAAGCTATCGCAGAACTTCACTGCCTTTTGCCACGTTTATCTTAACCATCATCGGAGTTTGCGTATCAAGCAGAAAAGTGAGAGGAGGAATTGGTATGCAAATCGGATTTGGAATTTTATTGAGCTTTACCTACATCATGTTTATGCAAATAAGCCAAACGTTTGCCATCAACGCAAATTTTCCTCCGCTCATCGCAGTATGGATACCGAATATCTTTTTTGCTGTTGTAGCAATATATCTTTACAGGAAAGCTGTGAAATGAAATGCGATGAAATAATTAGATGATGAAAACTTCCTAATTTAAAATTCCTTCCCAGGCAAGACAATCTTTAAAAACATTTTTATCGAATATCCTTTTGTCAAATATTCCATACACTGCCGAGCCGCTGCCGCTCATGGAAGCATAAACCGCGCCCTGATGGTACATGTTGTTTTTTATTTCAGCAATGACAGGATATTTTTCAAACACACTTTTTTCAAAATCATTTTTTAACAGATTTTTCCAATCTGTTATCGGTTGTTGAATAATTTTTTTCAAAGATTTTTCTCGAAGCTGCGGCTTAATCATTTTGTACGCTTCAACTGTTGAAATATGCACTTCCGGCTTTACAATCAAAATAAAATATCCTTTCAGGCTTAAATTTATTTTTTCCAATACTTCTCCTCTGCCTGAAGCATAGGCGGGAACATCATCAATAAAAAAAGCGCAATCACTTCCAATTTGATTTGCATAATCTTTCAAAGAATCATGCCTCAACTTCAAAGCAAAAAGTTCATTCAGCAATTTCAAAGTAAAAGCAGCATCAGATGAACCGCCTCCCAAACCTGCTCCCATTGGAATAATTTTATGCAAGTGCATTTTAATTATAGGAAGTTGAAAATCTTTTTTTAATAACTCGTAAGCTTTCACACATAAATTATTTTTCGAATCACCATCAACATCCAATCCGCTGCCTGAAAAATTTATTTTTTCTTCCAATATCTCCTGTCCCGATTGAATCGGGAAACTTCCAACTTCCGACTTCCAACTTCCAACTTCCAACACATCACACCACTGCACCGGATAAAAAATAGTTTCAATATTATGATAGCCGTCACTTCGTTTCTCAACGATATTCAGACCAAGATTAATTTTTGAATTTGGAAAACAAACCATTTATGTACGAATAACGAATCCCGATATCTATCGGGTCGAATTTACGAAAATACGAATGTGTACAATTTCAAACAGGACATTTTTCTTTCATACCATTCAAAAAAAATTATATTTGCAATAACCTTAAACTTCCAACTTCAAAACTTAAAACTTAAACCTTAAACTTATTTCCATGTTAGATTTCGAAAAGCCCATTGAAGAATTAGTCGAGCAATTAGACAAAGCCAAACAAATCGGTGCAAAAGGAAAAGTGAATACTGATAAGCTCGTTCTCGAGCTTGAAAAGAAAATAGAAGAAACAAGAAAAGATATTTACAGCCATCTTACCGCCTGGCAAAAAGTGCAGCTTTCGCGTCATCCTGACAGGCCTTATGCGCTCGATTATATTAACGCAATCACAGAAGGAAATTTTATTGAACTCTTTGGCGACCGCAATGTGAAAGATGATAAGGCAATGATCGGAGGATTCGGCAGCGTGGATGGAAAAACAATTATGTTTATCGGTCAGCAAAAAGGAAGAAATACCAAAGACCGGCAATACAGGAATTTTGGAATGCCCAATCCTGAAGGGTATCGAAAGGCTTTACGGTTGATGAAGCTGGCAGAAAAATTTAACAAGCCCGTTGTAACGTTAATTGATACTCCCGGTGCATATCCCGGTCTGGAAGCGGAAGAGCGCGGACAAGGCGAAGCTATCGCGCGCAATCTATATGAGATGTCCATTCTTAAAGTTCCTGTTATATGTATAATAATAGGAGAGGGCGCATCGGGCGGTGCGCTTGGAATCGGAATCGGTGATAAAGTTTTTATGCTCGAAAATACATGGTATTCAGTAATCGCACCCGAATCATGTTCCTCCATTCTCTGGCGTAATTGGGATAATAAAGAAAAAGCTGCTGAGGCGTTGAAGCTTACTGCACAGGATATGCTTGAACAAAAATTAATTGACGGAATTATTAAAGAACCAATAGGCGGAGCACACCTCCATCCCGAAAAAGTTTTTCATAGTGTAAAATCAGAAATCTTGAAACAACTTCCAAAACTATCCGAGTTGTCTCCTGATGAAATGGTAAAACAAAGAATAGAAAAATTTTGCTCGATGGGAGTTTTTAATGAGTAATGGATGAAGAGAACCAAGTATCAAGTATCAAGTACAAAGTACCAGAACAATAAAATAAGATTTTCAATTCGCAACTTTAAACTTTAAACTCTTTTCTCCCTCTTAAAAGTTTAAAACGATTTTCCAAACATTGTTCAAAACTATTTCCAAATTTTTTTTTAAAACGCGCTGAATCTATTCGTACTTTTGAAAACTTGTTTTCTTTGAAAATGAAAATTGAAAACAATTTTTTTTCACCGGTTTAGTTTAATAAGCAGAAAAGTTTAAGAATGATTTTTTTAAAATGAATGAAAGTACTTCCCCTAATATATCTTCCCGCAGAAAAACTTCTTCAAAAAACATAACAAGCCAGCAGGTTTTATCAGGACTTGGAAAATTACCTCCGCAAGCGGTTGACATTGAAGAAGCGGTTCTTGGTGCATTGATGCTCGAAAAAGATGCATTGACAGCAGTCATCGATATTTTACGACCTGATTGTTTTTACAAAGAAGCACATCAGAAAATTTTTCTTGCCATTCATACGCTGTTTCACAAAGCAGAACCAATTGATATTCTCACCGTAACGCAAGCACTGAAAAAAAGCGGTGATCTGGAATTAATAGGAGGTCCTTATTATATTACTCAACTCACAAATAGAATTGCATCAGCAGCGAATATTGAATTTCATGCACGCATTATTCTTCAAAAATATATTCAGCGCGAGCTGATCAGAATTTCGAGTGATACAATTAAAGATGCGTACGAAGACACATCTGATGTTTTGCAAATGCTCGACAATGCAGAGAAAAGCTTATTTGCAATTGCCGAAGGAAACATCCGCAGAAACTTTGAAGACATGCCTTCATTGATTTCAAAAGCGATAAAAGAAATTGAAAAAGCAAGCAACCAGACGGGAGGTGTTACCGGTGTGCCGAGCGGATTTACTGAATTAGACAGGGTAACTTCCGGTTGGCACAAATCAGATTTAATTATTATCGCTGCAAGACCCGGCATGGGAAAAACTGCTCTGGTGCTTTCTCTTGCGCGAAATGCTGCCGTGAAATTTAAAAAGCCGGTTGCATTTTTTTCACTTGAAATGTCATCCATTCAATTAGTGAACCGTCTAATTTCGAGTGAAACGGAAATTACCTCTGAAAAAATCCGCAAAGGTCAGCTTGCTCATCATGAATGGGAACAGCTCAATGCGAAAATTGTACCGATC
The DNA here is from genome assembly GCA_039914625.1 of Bacteroidia bacterium. Taxonomy (GTDB): domain Bacteria; phylum Bacteroidota; class Bacteroidia; order AKYH767-A; family OLB10; genus DATEMK01. The sequence goes on from JBDSOU010000225.1 coordinate 24,717, forward strand.
ACCGAAGCTCCTTTATATATTGATGACACACCTTCTCTTTCTATTTTTGAATTGAGAGCAAAATGCAGGAGATTGGTTGCAGAGAAAAAAGTAGAATTAATTATTATTGATTATTTGCAACTGATGGTTGCCGGAACCGATTCTCGGAGCGGGAACCGTGAACAGGAAATAAGTTTAATTTCAAGATCGTTAAAAAGCATTTCCAAAGAACTTGAAATCCCCATCATTGCATTGTCACAATTAAGCAGGCAGGTAGAATCCAGGGGAGGAATAAAGCGTCCACAGCTTTCCGATCTCCGCGAATCAGGAGCTATTGAACAGGATGCCGACATGGTACTATTTATTTATCGTCCTGAATATTATGATCTCGATCAGGATGAAAACGGAAATTCTACACTGGGAGTTGCGGAAATAATTGTTGCCAAAAACAGAAATGGCGCTTTGAAAAGTGTTAACCTTAAATTTACCGGTCACCTCACCAAATTTTCTGACCTTGACAATTACGAATTCGCTGAAGAGCATATTGCTATTGGTGCTCCATCTTCTTCTGAACCTGAACGTATCACTCGCAAATCGCGCATGGATGATGTGGACGAGGATGATGCTGTTTTTTAAACAGGAAATTTTTCATTTCACTTTCATTTCATTCTCTTTATTCTTGTATGCAATAATTGCTGTCAATAATTGTTATATTTTTGAATAAACTAAAGCTGCATTTATTCGTAAGAAAATAAACATGAAAATAAATTTTAAGATTCTCATCACAATTTTTTTCATCCTTGTTGTAAGCATTGCCAGAGCCGGATACATTTTAATCCCGATGGACAATACACAGAAGAACCATCTCAAGGCTTATGGAATCGCATATTGGGTGTTGAAAAATGATGTGACTATGGAATGGCTGTTAAATTATCGTGGCGGAAGTTTTTTAATTCCCCAAGCTCCAACGATTGAAAAAGAATGCACCATTCGCGGAGTTTCATTTTCGGTAATTGCAAACGGGCAGGCGGATGCAATAAGGGCGGAAATAGCCGATCCGCAAGTGAATATGGAAGTAATGAAATTGGAAAAAGCGCCAAAGATTGCTGTGTATTCTCCGAAAAATAAACTGCCATGGGACGATGCTGTAACACTTGCTTTGACTTATGCTGAAATTCCTTATGAAGTTGTTTACGATGAAGAAATTGTAAATGGTATGTTACCGAAATATGACTGGATGCACTTGCACCACGAAGACTTTACCGGTCAGTATGGAAAATTTTATGCGATGTATCATAATGCTCCCTGGTACCAGGAACAAGTGCGCACTGATGAAACGATGGCGCACAAATTAGGATTCAGTAAAGTGTCACAATTAAAATTAGCAGTGGCAGTAAAGATTCGTGATTTCACTTCGGGCGGAGGTTATCTTTTTACGATGTGTTCAGGAACTGATTCGTATGACATCGCTCTTGCTGCTGAGGGACTTGATATTTGCGAAAGCATTTATGATGGAGACGGGTCAACTTCGGATTACAATTCAAAGCTTGATTATTCAAAATGCTTTGCTTTCAAAGATTTCAGGTTAAGTACCAATCCGATGGAGTATGAATTTTCAAACCTTGATATAAATCCTCCCCAGAGAGGCATTAAACGTGACGAGGATTTTTTCACATTGTTTGATTTTTCTGCAAAATGGGATCCTGTTCCCACAATGCTTTGCCAGGATCATGAGCAAATAATCAAAGGATTCATGGGACAAACTACTGCATTTGATGAACGGTTTATTAAGCCAAGTGTTCTCATAATGGGCGAAAATAAATCCGGTGGGTATGCAAAATATATGCACGGTGAATACGGAAAAGGAACATGGACATTTTACGGAGGTCATGATCCGGAAGATTATCAGCACATGGTGGGCGATCCTCCAACTGACTTGAACCTGCATCCGAATTCAGCAGGCTATCGCTTAATTTTAAATAATGTTCTTTTTCCTGCTGCAAAAAAAATCAAGCAAAAGACATAATCCCTATTTTGAAAAGGCTTCAATTATTTTTTCACAAACAAAGACCGAAGCTTTGCCATCGCCAAAAATTTCAGGATATTTTAGTGCAAAAATATTTTCTTTAAAATATTTATAAGCAGATTTTATTTTTTCACTATCCGATCCTGTAAGTATTGCTGAACCGCTTTCAACCAATTCAACCCATGGGGTTTCTTCGAGCATAATGATGCAGGGTCTCTTAAAATAATAAGCTTCTTTTTGCACTCCTCCTGAGTCAGTAATAACCATTTCGGCATTTTTTTCAAGATTAATTACATCCAGAAAAGAAACTGCGGGAATTAATTTCAAAAAAGAATTCTCTTTGACATTTTTATAAATTCTTCGTTCAAGATTATTTTCAAACGCTTTAATTGTTCGCGGATGAAGCGGAAGAACAAAAATTGTTTTTTCCTGTTTGGCTAATTCATCAAAAGTTTTGAAAAGTTCATTAAGGCTTTTTATATCGTCCACATTGCTTGGGCGATGCATGGTGACAAGAATAAAATTTTTATTTTCCACATCAAGTTGCTGTAAAATTTTTGATTGCTTCGCAGCTTTGTCAGCAAAATATAAACTGTTGTCGTACATAATATCACCGCAGTGATATGCTTTGGGGTTATCAGAAGAATAGGGGGGAAGGTTATTCAAATTAAAGCCTTCTTGTTGCAGACTTTTAATTCCTGATAGGGTAGGAACAAAGATTAGTGTCGAGAGATGATCACAGATTAAACGATTGACTTCTTCAGGAAATTTTTTATTGTACGAACGCACACCGCCTTCAACATGGATAACTGGTAAGTGAATTTTTGCGGCAGCAACCGCAGCGGCAAGCGTAGAATTGGTATCACCGTATAACAACAGGCAATCAGGTTTTTCTTTTAAAAGAATTTCTTCCGTCTTCAGCATGATGGCAGCAGTCTGCTCAGCGTGAGAACCTGAGCCTGCATTGAAATTATATTTTTCTTTCGGAACTTCTAATTCTTCAAAAAAAACATCAGACATATTTTCATCATAATGCTGACCGGTATGAACTATAATTTCTGTGATCTTATCTGAAAAATAATTCTTAATTGCCCTGCTTATCGCAGCCGCTTTAATAATTTGCGGGCGTGCTCCCACTATAGTAAGAATCCTGATCATGCTGTAATTTCGTTTAATATGCCTGCAAGTTTTTGCGTGAGCCGTTTCCGGGAATAATTATCAATCGAACTGCTGTTGACCTGCAGCTTATTTTGCAAATAAAGATTAAAATATTCAAGCAACTGTTTTTTTATTCCAGCGACATCATCAAAATCAAAAGTGTTTCCGGCTTTTGTTGCAGCAAGCACCAATGCAGCATCGCCATCCTGAGGACCAATGCAGAGTATCGGGCGTTTAGCTGCAAGGTATTCAAATAATTTTCCTGTGAGAACCCATTTTGCTCCATCAAAATCATCAATTGGTAACAACAACACCTGCGAGCGTTTCATTTCTTTAATTACTTTTTGATGATCCATATATGGAATAGATTCAACATAAGATTCAAGATTGTATTCTTTAAGGGAATAAAAAATACTCTGTTCCACTCTGCCAATCAGCTTGATTTTAATTTTATTTTTTAATTCTGTATTTTCAGAAATCAATTCACGCAACGCTTTCCACAATGAAACAGGGTTTCTTCTTTCAAGGAAAGAACCAATATGAACAATGCTGAATTCTCCTGAAAGATTTACTTCATCAGTAACAAAATCTTCTCTGTCAAAACCATTTGTAATAATTTCCGTCCGGCTTTTTCTTTTTTCATCAAATTCTTTTTTCATCATGCTGCCAACAGAAATTACTTTGTCAGCTGTCCTTAAAACTTCCAGTTCTAAACGATGATGTTTCTTAAAAGCAAAAGAAGACAAACGCAGATCATTGAAATAATCCATCGTTGTCCACGGATCTCTGAAATCAGCAATCCATTTTATATTTAATTTTTTTTTAATTCCCAACGCAATCAGATGATCTGTATGCGGAGGACCTGTTGAAATAATTGCATCCACAGGATTTGACTGAAGATAATTGCAAAGGAATTTTACCGAAGGCTTAATCCAGAACTTTCGTGCATCGGGAATAAAAATATTTCCGCGTAGCCAAAGAGCTGTTTTTTCTGTGAAAGATAACTTCCTGTTTTTACCAACAACATCACGATTTATTTTTGAATCGCTCTTCTTTCCTGTAAATTTTTTATACAAAAAATACGGTTCCCATATCTGATGTTTTATCACTTCAATTCCCTCGGGAATATCTTTAACAAGACTGTGATCCAACACAGGATATTCACCATTCGACACCGTAAAAACCACGGGCTCCCAATTGAAGTCACGCAGATATTTTGCAAACTTTACCCAACGTTGAACTCCGTTGCCTCCGCTGGGAGGCCAATAATAAGTAATAATTAAAACACGTTTCATTTTTAACAGGGAGAAATTTTTTTCTCAACATGGCTCGCCAAAGATCAAAAAAAACAGCCAATAGCTGTTTGCAGATACAATCATTTTCGCATTATCCTATTTTGGACGAATAACAGGTGGCAGGTTTTTCACAGAATCAGCCGGTATCAATCTGATAGAACTGGTGTTTACACAATGACGTGTTTCTTTATTGGTAAATCCTTCGTGAAGAAAAACATGCCCTAAATGCCCACTGCAGTTATTGCAAATAATTTCAATTCGGTCTCCGTCAGCATCGGGAACACGTTTTACGGCACCGGCAATTTCATCATCAAAACTGGGCCAGCCGCAATGCGAATCAAATTTATCTTCTGATTTATATAAAGGAGCATTACATCTGCGGCAGATATATATGCCACTCTCTTTATTATTATAATATTCTCCGGTAAACGGACGGTCTGTGCCTTTTTTTAAAATGACACGTTCTTCTTCTGAAGTCAGTTTGTTGTATTCCATAGTTTTCTTTTTATCAGTTTGGGGTTGTTCTGAATTGGTTACAGCACTTTGATAACTCATCGTAAACGAAACGACCATAAGAATTAAACACTGATTTTACTTTGCAATGCAATTTTTCATCTTATAAAGATACGTTAATAGACTGAAAACGGATTTATTCCGCACTGCATACAACAATTCGTGAGAGCCATTTCATATTTCTTCTTCCCGCTTTAATGTCACTTGCTGTTAACACCAGAATCCTGTTATCCATTGCCGCAATATCTTTTCCGTCTGTTTCAGTAACAATATAAAGATTATTTCCTGTTTCAGTATTATAAATTTCGTTGAACGAAAACACAATTTTATATCCATCAGAGGCAACAAATAAAAAATAAAATTCATTCAGCATCCTCCGGTCTTCATATTGAAATGAAATGCTGTCGAGAATATTTTTTAATAAAACTCCTTTTACTGTCCCGGCTTTATCTTCGTTTTTCGGAGAGCAACTGATATTTACATTTTTCAGCTCTATAGCTTTGTATTTTTTTAAATCAGCTAGTGTCAATGTTTTTTCAATTTTTACTTTGCCAGTTATTTTAAATTCATCAGTACTCTCCGCGTTTTTTTGCGCAAAGGTAAAATGTAGGGTAAAAAGTAAAATAATTACAATTATATTTTTCATACCGTATTTTTTTAAGTCAGGTTGATGAATACCAGGTTAACAAGCCGAACTTTTTTTAGAGGATTTAAATGCAAGAGGCTTTGCTCAAAGCAAAAGAATAAAATCGAAATTTCATGGAAAGAAGAAAGAGGCTGTCTCTTTTAGTATGAGACAACCTCTTCTTGTTTTAATTCAACTATTGAATCCTGAAAATATTTTACTCAATTACCACTTTTGTTTTCCTGCTATCATGAGCCGATTTTACCTCGAGTATATAAATACCTTTTGCAAAATGAGACAGATTAAGTTCATACGTATTCCATCCTATAGAACCGCTCTTGATTTGCGATAAAACTATCCTTCCTGATACATCCATGAACTGCAAGATAACATTTTCATTTTCTTTTATGTCTATATCTACAGTAAGTTTGTCATGTGCCGGATTCGGATAAATTGTAAGCCCCGAAACGTTCGCTGTAAACGCTTCTGCTTCTTCTCTACAAGCAGTAGAAAAGGTTTGGGATTTGATGCTGCTTACACCGCATGTATTACTTGCACTTACCTTCACAGGTCCTGAACTTGGTACTCCTGTTGTTCCCCATGTTACAGTAACGCTGTTGGTACCCTGTCCTGTCAAATTAGTTCCATTAGTAATTGTCCAGTTGTATGTAGGTACAGGACCGACAGGGTTCGCTACGCTAAAGCCAATTGTAGCACCTGAACACCATGAAGGTTGGCCTGGAATTATGGTACCCGGTGTAGCTGGCTTTCCGTTAATAGTGATTGTTCTTGGAATACTTGTTCCGGGTGTACATAATGCTGTATTGGCTGTTACGCTTACAATTCCTGAGGTAAATGTGGAATTCAAATCAAACTGGATTGCATTTGTTCCTTGTCCGGAGACATTAGTTGCTGATCCCGGATAAGTCCATGTGTAGCCAGCATCAGCTCCGGTTACAAGAACAACTGCATAGTTAACAGTGGTGCCGCATGCGTTATTTGCAGGTCCGGACATAGAACCCGGCTGACCCGGTAGATTGCTGCCGACAGTTTTGCAATTTGCTGCACTGGCTGAACATGAACTTTTAGCAGTGACACAAACAGGAGGTGCTCCGGTATATGGATTAGGAAAGTTTACATGTATGGAAGTGCCGAAAGGAGGTGATTCCACTATAGTGGTTCCTACCGGACTTGTCCAGCCATAAGTAGAAGCATTGGTTACAGCAGGAATAGTGAAGAGCACATTTGTTTCACCGGGACATACTTTAGAGGGTCCGCTGGTGAATGCGCCCGGGATTGCAGGTGTTTTTGAAACTGTTATACATCTTGGCGCACTTGTGGAACTTGTCCCACAGCTTAAGGCTGCTGTTACGCATAATTGAGCTGAAGTGAATCCTACAGGATAAGTTACATCTACGCCTGTATTGCTGCCTTGTCCTGCTGTAATTGGTGATGTTGATCCTCCTAAAGTCCAGGTATAAAGAGAGGCACCTCCTGATGCTACACAGCTATATGTTTTAACTGTTCCGGGACATGCAACGATAGATCCGCTTATAGTTCCCGGTACGCTTACTTTGCCTCTGATAAAGGTACACTTGTTTGCTATGTTGCTGCCGCAGGAATTTACTGCATTTGCACAGACACTATACCCTGAGCCTATAACGTTTCCGAATTGAGCCCAGACAGTATTTCCTGATGTTGCAAATGGAGGACTTGACCAAGGTCCTAATGAACTATTGCTGAACAGAACAGTTGATGAACTTCCGGTGGCGTTCCAGGAATAAGTAATGCCCGGACCTCCGACTGAATTAGCAGTATATTGAGCAACATCATTAATACACGCTTCAATCGGTCCTGTAATGCTTGTGATGCTTCCATTTACGGGTACTGAATTAACTGTGAGCGTTGCGAATCCGGAGTTTGCATTACCGTTTATATTAGTATATTTTGCCCGGTATTTATAGGTGCTCATTACAGCAGTGGCACCGGTAATTACTAATGTATTTGAAAATACTCCGCTATATACTCCTCCATTTGACAGCCCTACAAACCCTGATCCTGTGTTCACATGCCACCATACATCAGGCACAGGTGAAGATGTGGAAGTGCTGGTGAAAGAAATGTTGTCACCGTCACAAATAGTTGCATCCGTGGGATCAGTTGCTGCACCTATAGTATTGGGCTCACCTACTTCAAACTCACTGAAACTTGTCAGACCGGTTGCCTGTGTAACAGAGCTTGTCTGTGTACCTAATGTAGTTGCCGTCCATACATTGGGCGGATCAAATTTACGGACCACATAGCTGGTAGGTGTACCTGTATTAACCGTATTGGCAATGGTAAATGATACATCATAGTTTGTAAAAGTTCCAGATCCCGATTTAGAAAGTGTCCAGTAGTTGGCCGATTTTTTTGTCTGGTCAATTCCTGAAGAATTAGGAATAGGAAAAGCCTCGTTGGGTTCTGATCCCGTAAGAGTATATCCCGAAATAAACACCTGACCGGTTCCGCCTATTCCGTTTATTGCAAGAGTAACCGGTGCATAAGCCGAACTGCTTCCTATTGGGAAATCAAGGGTTGCGCTTCCTGATGTGGGATACACCCAAAGTACATTGCCGTTTACATAATTGCTTGTTCCTGCACCTGCTACCGATGCTCCGGTATTTAACGTTATAAAATTTGTTGAAGTTGTAATTATTCCGGATGTAAAAGAAAGCAATCCGCCTATAGTTGCTGATCCGTTTAAGGTCACTCCATTCGGGTTATTTATAGTGAGACTTTGCATCTGCTGCGGATTCGATTTAAAAGCAGAAGTCTGTGCGACAGAAGGATTATTGAAAACATAATTTGCGGCAGCATTGTAGTTTGTTTCTAATGCTGTGATGGTACCTAATACCCCCCCTGTATTTTTTGTCTTCAGGGTAGCGCCCAATGTTAAAAAGAAACCGGTATTGTTACCATTAGTAGAACTTGATCCTCCGCTGATCACAAATAAGCCACATTCCAAAGTACCGATTACTGTGAAATTGGAGAAAGGATTATTTGATGCTCCGAGCACAAGACCTGACTGCATTTGCACAACTGTACCATTGTTAACCTGGTAAGAAGTACGATCGGATGATGTACTGGAATATGTTAAAGTTTGAGGAGTAACTGAGGTTCCGGTTCCGTTGAATACAAAACCGGTAGCTCCGGCTGAATTGGTGTTTATTGATGAAGTGGTAAACGTTCCGGTTCCTGATTTTGAGAAATTTCCTTTTATTCTGAATTCATTTCCGGAAACTGTTCCAAGTCCGAAATCAACTAATGCAGTGGATGTTCCTGAGAAAGTAGCATCGCCATTTGCCTGAAAAATGCCTGTGCCACTTGTGCTTGTTACAGCTTCAATATTTATTCCTGCTGTTCCTGTGGTATTAACAGTTGTTGTTCCGCTCACCGTTACAGTAACATTTCCTGTTGCACCATTTCCATTTAATAATTCAAAAGTTGATGCTAATGTCTGATCATAATTACCCGTTATGGTAAGCGATGTTGCAGCGTTAGTTGCTCCATTACCTAATCCTGCATCTCCGCCACTAAGAACAAAATTCCCTGTTACATTCATAGCAGCCGTACCATTGTTTGTTCCATTTGAATTATTAAAATTTAATGTTCCCCCTGATTGGTTATAATTTCCAACGACATTAAGTGTTGCACCCAGACCGGTTCCGGTATTGCCTGTAAATGTACCTGCAATGAGAAATAAATTATTTACTGTTAATGTATTGGCTGCTGCGCTTGATATCCGGAAAGTACCTGTGGTGTTTATGGTGAAATCGTTTGCTACCGTTATAGAAGACGTCATAGTAAAAAGCGGTATTCCTGTTGCTGTTATCTGAAGGTTGTAATAATTTCCTCCGCTTGCAACAGGCGGAACCGGAAACGCTGATATGTTTGTAGTACCATTATAATTAACTGTACTGGTTCCGATTGAATAAAGTCCTGTGCCGGGAGAAAATGAAGTAGCAATTCCAATAATTCCCGTGGAGGAAAACGTCCTTGGTCCGTCCCCGGAATTAGTAAGGTTGCCATAATTAGCAGAAGTAATAGTTTGAGTCAATGTTCTGCTGTAATCTATTGTTGATCCTACAGCAATGGTAAGTGAGCTGATAGTATTTGCAATAGCAGTAGAAATTGTTCCGTTAAAACCGGCTGCCTTGGAAGTTTTAAATATTCCGTTAATAGTCACTGCACCCGTTCCTGTAACCTGCCCTCCTGCACAATCCCAGGTAACACCGCTGTTAAGCGAAACAGCAGCATTGTCAACAGTAGAAGCACTTGCGCCCATTGTAAGATCAGATGCAATTGTGAATATTCCTGTTGTTAAGGTGATTGTGCCGTTTACTGTTACTGTCCCGTTTAATGAAACACCCGCACTGTTTTGAATGGTTAAGTTCGCCATGTTTTGACCCGCTGTTGCAAAATTTGTAACCTGGGCTAAAGTGCCGTTGAAAATATAATTTGCAGCAGCATTAAATGCAGAAGTAATATTTGAAGAGACAGAACCGGTTGTGCCGGATACTATGCCAGCTGTATTTGCTGAAGCTAAGATGGCTCCTGAATTTAAAAAGAATAAAGTATTAGCTCCGCTGCTGCTCAGCTTAAGGGTAGAACAATCAAGAGTACCATTCACTGTAAATGAACTCACAGGACCTGTCAGATTGCTCAGAGTCAAATTTGTCAGCAGCTTCACCGCAGTTCCTGAATTTACAACATAGTTTGTATAATCCGAAGTTGTCCCTGAATAGGATAACGTTTGAGGCAGTGCAAGCGTGCCTGTGCCGTTAAACACAAAACCTTTTGCTGCAGTGGCTGATAATGTATAAAACGTTCCTGTCCCAGCTTTCGAAAAATTTCCTTTTATCCTGAATTCATTGTTCGGAATGGTTCCCGCTCCAAAGTCAACAATACGGGTAGAGGTGGAAGTTGAGGGAACAGTTAAATTCTGTGTTTGAAAAATTCCGGTTCCAGTTCCTGCTGATTGAAAATACACACCATCTGTACCTGTAACATTTAAGGTGGTATTTCCTGAAACGGTAAATGTGCCGGTACCTGTTCCGGCTGCAGCGCTTACTAATCCAATATTTCCTCCTGTTAAGCTGCATGTTCCTGAAATATTCATGTTTGCATTTCCAATATCTCTCACCAAACCACAAGTGCCACCTGACTCACTAAAATTGCCGGCAACATTAATTATAACGTTACCTGATCCGTTAGCGGCAATAAAATTACCGGATGTTATAGTAAAATTCCCTGCAACATTCACAGTGGGAATTCCAATTGTTTGCGATGCTACTACACTTCCTACACAATTTTGAATATAGTTACCGCCTATTGTAAGGGTATAATTTGTACCGGAAGCAAACCTCAATACAGCTGCTGAGGTTCCAATACTTGTCAATTTAAAATCTCCTGCTGTCAGATTAATTGCACCTGACCATTGTTGATTCCAGGCACTTATATTGGTTGTCCAGTTAATTTCAAAATTACCAAATGGTAAGGTTACGCCTGTTGTCAGTATGGTGGTGTTGTTTGTCCAGTTATCAATCCTGACAAATGAGGTAGCGCCAAACGATTCGGTGCCATTATAAATTGTAGAAGAAGGGGTTCCTATATTATTATGCACATACGTGCCGCCATTATCCACCTGAAAAATTGCAGTTCCTCCAATGGTTACTGCAAAAGTGGAAGTAAGAGTGGCACCGATTTCTATTTGCAATTTTGAACCCGAACCTGAAATGGTTGCTATAACGCTGGTAGTTACTGAATGTGGCGAAGTGCCGCCATTGCCGCTTCCCTGTATTACAAAAATATTTCCTGCTGTAGTTAAGTTTGCAGGATTAGTTCCCCCGCCTAATCTGTTACTGTTCCAGTAATTAAGCGTATTAATATCTTGTGAGCCGCCAGCCTGAGAATAGTAGGTAACAGCATTTGCATTTTTCAGCGTTCCTGCAATCAGCAGAAAGCTCATAAGCCAATATTTAAAAATATTGCCGGTAAAGTTGGAGTTGTTCTTGTTTGTCATAATAAACTATTTTGATTTTGATATTAATGTTATTTTATTTTTTATTCTTCAGTTTCAATGATAATATGAAAACCTTTACCTGTAATTTTGAAATTCACTGCATGAAGTATTTTCTGCAGATAAGAATGACTCATGCTGTAAACTAACAGACTTTATAAGAGGTTTTCGAAAAAGGGGAATTTTTCTTAATTAATAATATGGTGTAAAGGTATTGATAATTTGATTTTGTCGGTTTCTATCTTCCCTTTTATGGTTTTTATCTGCGCTTTTATAGTTTCTAAGCTAACTTTTATGGTTTCTAAGCTATTCTTTACGGTTTCTAAGCTTTTCTTTACGGTTTGTAAGCTAACTTTTATGATTTCTAAGCTATTCTTTGCGGTTTCTAAGCCATCTTTTATGGTTTCTTAGCTATCTTTTATGTCATCTGAGCCATTTTTTTTGGTTTCTAAAAGGTTCGGAACTCTGCTTTAAATTGATTGGTTTTTCTTTATTCAGTTTCGAATATTCGCTTTGAATAGACCTCATCATTAATCCTCATCAGAACAGAATAAATACCGGGGGCGTATCCTAAAGCATTTGCACTGAATTCGAAATTATACTTTCCTGCAACTTCAAATCCGTCCACAAGAGTGGCAATTTTTTGTCCCATGCTGTTATAAACGACCAGCTCCACCCTGTCTGCTTGTTTCAGGTTGTACATAATGGTTGTATGTCCTGAAAAAGGATTTGGCTGTACCATAAATGAAAAAGGTGCGTCTTTAATTCTTGCAGCCACTGCTTTTGAGTAAGCAAAATTACCGTTAAAATCAAACTGCTTCAAACGATAGTAATAGTTAATTCCTTCTTTCACATTTTTATCTTCAAAATCATAATAGTGAGTGATGGTAGTAGAACCGTTACCATCTAACCATGCCATCTTTTCAAAATTATCAGGAGGAGTAATGGTTCTTTCCACATCAAAGCCTTTATTATTTTTTTCGGAAGCGGTAGCCCAGTTCAATTGAATGCTGTTCTTGATAGGGGTAGCCTCAAACTTCAATAACTCAACAGGCAAAGGAGTTTGCGATTGTGCAGTTCCGAACCAAACGGGATTGCCTGTAAATATAGAAGGAATAACCACATTGTTCCTGAGTACAGAAGTCACAAGAGGATTGGTACAGGGAAAAGCAGGAAACGGATTGAGCTGCCAGTTAGCAGCTACATTACTGTTCGAATTATTATACATCACCGTCCAGCCGGCACCTAAGCCAACTGACCAGCTAAGATTACGATTATAATTAGTAATATTCATTTTGCCTGTTGCCACTATTGCCGGAGAAGACTCCACATTCCAGTAACCATTATCGAGCGCCTGCAAACCGGCAGCATGATAATTGGACGAACACTCATTTCCTAAAACAAGATTAGTTGCAGGAGCAGTATTATCAAAATAAATATTCCAGTAATTGGTTGCAGCTGGTAAAGCAACAGTAAAATTATAGTTTATTCTTTGATAACCTTTAGCGGGTGAGCCAACAGGAAAATCATAAGAGCCAAGTGCAGATGTCATAGAACGCCTCAATGTTCCTTCTATATAACTTGTGGTACTTCCCGCACCAATAGCTGCAATTGCAGGATTAAGCAATTCAACGCGGTTATCATTAGTGGCAGCCGGACCAATGCCGGCAATTATTTTTCCGTTGGTAAGCGTAAGGTTTGATGCTGCGCCAAGCCGCATCCACGCAGTTCCGATCATGCCATGATTTTGCAAAGTGACAGAACCTGCTCCTGTTTGATTCATCAGCACATAATTCAAAGAACCGCGATTAAGATAGGTTTGCGAGGTTCCTGTAAATTCAAGTGTCGTTCCGGTAGTATATGTTGCCACAAGCGGAGCAACTTCAATAGTAAAATTTCCTCCCACTTTATGATATTTTCCTGCAACGCTGAATTCTCCTCCTGATCCTGCTGCACCACTCACGAGCAGATTGCCAGCCATATCTATATCCTGGTTAGCTATCACTTTCCATCCTACGGGCTTTTTAACTGTTACATTACAGAATTGATTAACTCCATTTAGCAATCCATCTAAAACCTGGTTATGCAGCGTGCTTAAGTTTGCAGAAGTATCCTGGAATAAAACGGTGCTGTTTGCAGCAGCAGTAAAAGTTCCGCTGTTGCTGTAATCGCCACAAATATTCAGTTCGAAAGGCGTATTTACATTAAGAGTTGCCCCAAAATTAATATCAAGGTTTCGACAGTTTGCCCCTGCTCCATTAATGACTGGCATGTTTAAGGCAAAACCGGGTATAATGGCATTGATGCTGCAATTAGGTAAATTACATCCACCCCAGTTGTTAGGGTTGAACCAATCGGTGCTTACTGCTCCAGTCCAGATAAGGGTACCGCCCGGCCCCACTACATTGGCAAGCGGAGTGGTGGAAGCTATAGTCAGCGTGAACCCGGTTTTGCTATTTTCGTAATTAGCCACATTAATATAATAAACTTCACCGGTAAGCACGGGAATTCGTTCCCTGAAAGCCCCATCATAATCAGGAGAATAAGCAGGAGGTGCTGTTCCGGGTGCTGCTCCGTAAACTCCTGTTACACCCAAAGGGCTGTAATGACAACGCAGTGGAGAGGCAAGATTGCTGCATACAGGGTTAGGCCCATAAACTGCAAAATCATAATCTGTTTCATCTCCCGGAAAGGCAGCCGGATAATTATTGGGAATGATAGTAAATTCGAGAAATTGTGCCCCAACAACATTACCGATGGTAATTTTATACCAGGACGAACCCCTTTCACCGGAGCAAAGACATGTGGTGGCGCATACGCTGCAACCTGCGGTGCCGCCCGTACACATTGCAGGAGGAGGAACGTCACAAATATTTCCTATGGTAAAAAATCCGGGATTAGGCACAATGGTTGAATAACTGCAAATTGGTATCGGCAATGCACAATCCTGTACTGCCATCGGGGGAAAGTTATTGCTGCACGCAGGCCAGACTCCCCCGTCAATTAATCGTATGGAGAATGACCCGGTTCTACCGTTATGACCGTCAACCAGAACATAATAAGTAGTTCCGATAACAGAATTAAACTGAACCTGGGAGTAACGGTACGTCCATCCTCCGTTACCGCACGCCTGGAAATCATCATTACATATTACCGGTGCGCCAAAAACATTACAGATCCCGCTAAAAGTATAAACCGACATTTGAGTATTATTCAGAGTAGTCGGAAATAATTTAATTTTTGTACAGGTAGAAGTTGCGGTAAACTTATACCATACAGTGTGCATTTGAGAAACTCCCAGGTTATTAATAAAGCAAGCAGGCATAGGAGGGTCATTGGCATTAGTTGCGCAGCCATTGCTGCCCGGTAAGGAAACATTATAGGGAAGAATGGTGGCATTACAGGGTAAATCATTAACAGGCGTTCCGGAAGGGCACGGATCCTGGACACAAAGCCTGAAGGTTCCGTTTTTTAAATTATTAAATGACCACACCCGGATATATACAGTTGAACCCGCTGTGAGACCAGAAGTCTGAATTAAAGCCATCAGTCCGGCCCCGGAATCGTCATCGCAATCCGCTTCAGTAAATGGTCCACCACATGCGGGAGCTGTATATAAAGCAATACCATCATCAGTAATGATTCCTGTATTTGTTCGCACCAATAAAGCACCGGAGGCTGGCACCACCACTTTAAACCAGACATCTCCACCGGCATAGTTGCCGCAGGAAGGAGCAGGAACGCCCGGTGTGGAGGTCGCGCAAAGATTAGTATAAAACGCAAGGGTGCAAAATATACCGGCAGTAAGCGGTGTTGCCCCGCACGGATCATCATTGGGAGGAGCTCCGGCACACGGGCTGGGATCATAAGCGCACAGCTTAAACGTACCGTTCGTAATAGCCCCGTTTGACCAGAAACGCAGGTAAACCGCTTCACCCGGATTTAATCCCGAGGCGGCTATCATCGGCATTAAACCGTTAGAGCTGTTATCATCATCGCATGCAATTAAATTCATTCCTCCGGCACAAGTTGCTCCTCCTGTAGTATCATATAAAGCCATGCCTCCGTCTAATACAACACCTGTATTGCTGTCAAATGTAATTTGTCCTGATGCAGGAACGATTGCTTTAAACCATACATCATTACCAACATAATTTCCGCATCCGGGAGCAGGTACTCCGAGAGTAGTGGTAGCGCATGCGTTGGTGTAGGTTATAAAAGTACAGCTAAGTCCAACCGGTATGGTGGTTGCTGTGCAAGGATCATCATTTGCCGGAACAGGTGTACATGGCGGAGGAAGCACCGTACTCCATACACAGAGGGAACCTTGCATGTTACCCGAAAGACTTACCACTCTGATAAAATAAGTTGTTCCGGGAGTAGTCGCAAAAGAAACTATTTCAGGAATGAGCACCCAGTCATCAGCGCAGGCAATTAAAGCAGCGGCAGGACAGAAATTAGCTGTGCTGTTATAAATATAGATCTGCGCATCGCCATTCTTATTTGCATATTCCACATTGGTAACTGTTGTTCCGGCAGCAGCAGTAAACCAACCCCAACCGTCTTTTCCAACACCGGCAACACCATTACACCCGGTTCCAAGAGCCGGAGCGCCAATCGCTGTAGATATATCCCACGGAATAAGGCTAAAAACGTTGCATTGAGTACTATTTACAGAAAGCTGTTGAGCAAGTGAAACAGAGCAATTGGTAGATGGTGTTTGACTATAACCTTTTAGTCCCTGTATCAGAACAAAAGCAAGCAAAAAAGGTTTTGCAAAAAATCCGGAAAATTTTATTTTGAAAGGTAACCGTATCAGCATCAGGATTAGTTTATCATAAAGCAATAAAGCGTATAAATGTTATTTCGTAATATTAATCGGTTCAGCTAATTCACCGCCTTCATCCAATACGACAAGTTCCTTTTTTTCATTCAAATATCCTGCATTAATACCGTGCATCTCCAATACTTCAAGCAAATCCACTGGCTGCAGTTTGTCTGAAATAATAACAGTTGCCTCGTTGTTTTTTTCATCAATTGAATACTCCAACACTTTTCCCTTGCATTCTTTAAGAGTATTTCTAAGATTCGAAATCATTTTTTCATCACCAAGTCCCTTTATCCGAAGAGTAATTTTAGAAGAATTGGGAGGAAGAATCCCGTTTTTTCTGATTTCCTGGGCACT
>JBDSOU010000120.1:0-5376 GCA_039914625.1 Bacteroidia bacterium
AAAATTAAACAAATTGAAACTAAAAAATCTTATTTAACCATTTCATTCAGTTCTTTTACTGCAACAAGCTCTACTTTTTCTATTTGCGGAGCAGATGAAAATAATTCTGATGCTTTTGCCATTAGTGCTTCGGCTACTTTGCCGTTGAGATGTGCATCCCTGCCCGATTCATCATTGAAGGTGTCAAAGATGCCGTATTTTCCATCGGCTGTTTTAAATGCGAACCAATGATTGGTTTTAGGTTCCTGTTGCACAAGTTCCAATCCGTTTTTTAAAAATTTTTCTACTTCCATTTCTTTTCCCGGCTTTGCCTGGAGAGTTGCTAATAATGCTAATTTTTCCATTTTGATTTTTGTTTAAGAATTGTTTATATTGTATTATTTAATTAATTCGTTAAATTCCTCTTTACTATGTTCAGGAAAGGTGTCTTCACCGCCAATGAATTCCAGCAAATCAGCATTTAGTTTTTCTTTTTCAGTATAAAATAAGCCGTGCGGTGCGCGATCATAAATAATAAAGGTGCTCCCGAAAATGGATTGGGCTGATTGCTTTCCGGTAGGTTCTATAGGAACTGTTTTGTCTGCATCGCCATGAATGATTAATGTGGGAACTTTTACCAATCGCATTTCTTTTCTGAAATCGGTTGTTGCAAACGCTTTGGCACATTCTTGTGTTGCACGGGGTGATGCGAAAGAACACAGCATTCTATAATATTCTAATAAAGGAGCGCTTAAAGGTTTGCTCAACATGGTTACTCCAAAAAATGTTTTTCCAAAATCATCTAAGAAACCAATTCTGTCATGTTTCATTTTTTCAGCCATGCCATCAAAAACATCCTGCGGAACTCCGTCAGGATTGGTATCGGTCTTTAACATGTATGGAGTTACAGATGAAATTAAAACTACTTTAGAAACACCTTTTCCGCCATGACGACTGAAATAACGAACCACTTCACCGCCTCCCATTGAAAAACCTATTAGTGTTATATCCTCAAGCTTCAGTTGGTCAATCAATGCTTTTAAATCATCGGTCATTGTATCGTAATCATATCCATCCCACGGTTTAGATGAATGACCAAAACCACGCCTGTCGTAAGCAATAACCCGATGACCACTATTTACTAAATCGTTTATTTGGTATTCCCACATTTCGTTACTAAGTGGCCAGCCGTGAATGAGAATAACGGGTTTGCCTGCTCCGTAATCGTTATAGTAAATTCTTACTGGTGTGCCTGAGGTATCTTTATTTGTTTCTATGTAATTCATTTTAGTTCTTTTAAAATTGTTTGTAATTTTTTTTATTTATATAATATATTTGGAAGTAATGCTTGTGCAAGAAGTATTTTATTTTGTGCACGCTGCTTTGATACTTTTAAAATAAGAGCATTAATGGTTTGTTCTGTTTTGCAGACAACAGGATGAAAGGTTGCTTTTGAAATTTCCATTTTTATTATTTATTTTATTGAGGTAATAATGTATGAAATTGATTTTTTAATTTTATTTTATTTCTCCATGTTGCCCAGGCAGTTGTACTCCACAATACTGTTGCTATTAGCAGCGGTTGAAATGGCAATCGTATCCAGAGAAGCAAATCGGAGTTTAAACCAAAAGCATGTTTGTGGTTAATTAATTGAGCAATATTTCCCGGAAAAACGGCAACAAAAAACAAGGCAACTATCCAACCAACAGTAGTGCGTTGTTGTGGTAAAAAAATTAAAGCAGCACCTAAAAGTATTTCAACTACTCCTGATATAATCACAACCGTATCAGGATCCATTGGCACCCAATTGGGCACTTGTGCTAAAAACGCTGAACGCATAAAACTAAGATGACTGATACCCGCAAAAATTAAAAAAATGCCGAGTAGTATGCTTACTATTGTTTGAGCTTTACTTAATCTACTTGTTTTATTATCCATAAAATTATCTATTATAAAAATTATCAAGTGAATAGTTTATGCTTCTACAATCATTTCCCCCGTATTCTCTCCTTTAAACAATCCCTCCAGTTACACATCACTATACTGTATTGCATCCAACTCCACATTTTCAAATCAGAATTATCAAGTGTGTGTTCACTTAGGCCTTGATGCCAGCCTTATTTGTTGTGTAGTCATGTAATCCTTTTTCTTCTAAAAGTTTCAATAGTTTTTCTGCAGCCTCTTTGGAGGATGCAGGATTTTGGCCGGTAATTAATAAACCATCTGATACTACATACGAAGCCCAGTCTTCTTTTTTAGAATAAATTCCACCCTTGATTTTCAATTCATCTTCCAGTAAGAAAGGTACTACCTTGGTTAGCCCAACGGCTTCTTCTTCAGTATTTGTAAAGCCCGTTACTTTTTTACCTTTCAATAAAGGTTGTTTCGCTTCATCCATCACATTCAGTAAAACTGAAGGTGCATGGCAAACGGCAGCTACCGGTTTTTTATCGTTATAAAATTTTTCAATCAATTCAATGGAATCTTTATCATTGGTTAAATCCCATAAAGGACCATGACCGCCAGGATAAAACACTGCATCAAAATCATCCGCTGAAACTTCAGATAGTTTTTTTGTTTTGGCCAGTAAATCTTTTAAAGCTTCATCCTTGTCAAAACGATGTGTAGCTTTTGTTTGATTAGCCGGTTCGGTGCTTGTAGGGTCAATTGGCGGTTGTCCACCTTTGGGTGAAGCAATGGTGATGGTAACTCCTGCATCTTTCAATGTATAATAAGGTGCTGCAAATTCTTCCACCCAAAAACCAGTTTTCTTTCCTGTATTTCCAAGTTCACTATGCGATGTTAATACCATTAATATTTTCATAATTTATTTTTTATTATTATATGTTATTCATAGATTAATTGTTCCGTGTTCGCCTTCTGCATATTCTTTTCCTGTAACAATTGCTTTAAGCATGTTAAAAAGGACAACCATTTTACTTGAACTGTTATCCCAATAATTTACCTGAGTAGGAGTTACTTTAATCAGAGCCATGTCAGGGTCATCTAATCCAAGTGGAAACCACGCTTTCATAATAGAACTCCACAACTCTTTCATTTTATTTTTATCACTTACTAAAGTTGCTGTACCGTGTATCATTAAATAATTTTGGCTGCTTTCATTGGCAATTGCAATGGAAACTTTTTCGCTTTCTTTTATTTCATCTACTTTGCCGGAAGATGCTTTAGTAAAAAACCACATAGTTCCATCATCGTCAATTTTGTTTACTCCCATTGGTCTGCCTGACGGATGCGAATTATTTTCTTCATTAGTGATGAGCATGCAGATGCGAACATCTTTTACCATTTCCACTAATTTTTCTACATGCTGTGTTTCTACTTCTTTCATAAATTGAGTTGTTAATTTTATGTGTATTGCTTTATATTTTTTATTAATTGAGAAATTCTGTTTAAAGAAAAAATTAAGAGGAGAAAATTTTACGGAACTTTCTCCACTTAACTTTAAATCGTTTGGTGAGAAACGATTTTACATCGAACCTTTGTTTCCGCCTTGGTTTGTACCTTGGTTTTTGTTTTGGCTGTTGTCTTTGTTTCCGTCCTGATGCTTTTGTTGATCAGTTGGATTCTTTGACTTATTCTGCTCTTGAGAAGTTTCTTCTGTTTCTTCTTCTTCTTCGTCAGTTACATTTTTTGAAGAAGATTTTTCTTCTCTTTTTTGGTTGCCTTGATTTTGGCTACCTTGATTTTGATTTTGACCTGTAGGAGTTTTTTGTTCTTGTTGGTCTTTTTGATTTGTTGACATTTTTTTTATTTATTTAATTATGAAATTATTTGTTAAGGCATCGCACTTAACTTGCGTATTGTTTTTTAGCTATTATTTATTTCTCCATGTTGTCGCCTGTTTTCATATCCATCATTTCTGCTTTCATCTTCTCTCCCATTTTTTTTGCTTTCATCATATCGTCTGCTGTAATTATGGAAGATGGTTTGTCTGCATCGGCAGTGTTGCCGCTTGCAACATCAAATTGAAGTTTCATCATGTAAGCTGGTTTGCCTCCGTTAATAAATTCTTTAACTGTGGTAGCATAAAAATCTCTTGCTCCTTTTACATCTTTACTTCCTTTTATTATGTCGTTGGAAAGATTGATGGCAAGAAAATTTGCTCCTTCTTTATCGCAACGTGCTGAAATTTCACCGTTGGTGCGGTTGCAAACAACGCTGCCGTCAAACATGGCGAGTTCGTTAAATTTTTCCTGCGGCACTTTATAATCAATCCACTGTTGCATGACATCTGTGTGAGGCATTGGAAAATCATGCTTAAATTCTTTGGCATACACAACTGTTTTTTTCCACTGTCCTGTGTTTTTCCACATCATCATATCGGCAGTTTTTGCTTCCGGTTCACCGTATTGTTTTTTCATCATCATGACTGCCATTTTAGAAGCGTCTGACCAGCCGCTCATGTCGTCCATTGGCGAAGTTGTAATTTTTGTTGAAGGACTTGCTGTTGCATTCTCACTTGTTGAGAATTTTGCGAATGCGGCAACGCCAATTGCTATGACTGCTGCTGCGATAATAATTTTTCTTTTCATTTTTTTTGATTTTTGAAATTGTTTAATTAATTAAATTTGATTATTTGAATTGAAATTATATGAATACTCTTGTTTAAATTCTTGTTGATGTTGTGTTGGTTTTTCTTCCTTGCTTTGTGAACGGAGTTCTAAAAATTCAGCACGGAGTTTTTTTTTAGCTTCTTCTTCGGTGAGATTAAAAATTGATGCTGCTTGTTTAAAATTGATGTCTTGGGAGCATAGGATGTTTATAAGTGAGGTTTGCTCAACAGGACTATTTGAGCAAGCTATACCCCGTGCCTTTAGTTGCTGCCGTGCAAAAATGTGTGTGTGTCTTAGCAAACACGGACAAAGTGCGTAGGTGACTTTTGAAAGGATTTGTTTTTCTTTTAATTGCAGAAATGTTTCTTTGAAAATTTCTTCGGCAAGTGTTCTGTCGTCTGTAAGGGTACAGATGATGCCGAACATGGCGGGTGCATATTTGTCATACAAATGTCCCCACGCTTCCAAATTGTTTTCGGCAATCATGGAGAGAATTGTTTGGTCTGATATACTTTTGCTTTCACTACTTATCATTTTATAACATACTAAAAAAGGAAACTGCAAAGTTCAGTGTGTTAAATGAGGAAAGTGTTACATGTTTGCCGTAATCTGTTACATGTTTTACTCATTTCCACATAAATTTCTTTTGTTAAAAGCAGAATGTTAAAACGAAGCGGGCACGTTAGGGTAAAATACAATCCCGATAAAATCGGGACAAGTTGTGAAGCAACCAAGGGCTGCTTTTGTACGGTTGCGTTTCTTCTCTTTTTATTTTAAAGAAGGGATAACCAAAACGGCCTTGCCGATAAATCGGGAGAGGTTG
>JBDSOU010000152.1:0-18450 GCA_039914625.1 Bacteroidia bacterium
AATTCTGATCATCCAAAACAGGATTAAGAAAAAATGATGTAATCTTGTATCCGGATTATCTTTTTTGCTTGACAAGTCTATTTAGTTTTAACCTCGAAATCTGTCAACTTTTTTCAGGACGATACAAACTATCTGAAAATAAGAAGTTCATGTTAATATTTTTCCATATTCTTTTTATGAACAGTGGATTAACCGGCTGCAGTTTGTGGCAATCCGGACACTGTCAGCGGATTTTCGGATGATGCCGGAGACAATTCCATTAATGTCAGCGGCAATTCTTTTACCGTCAGGTGGCAATACTGAAATAGCCGGAGGTAATTCTGAAATTGTCAGAGGTAATGCCAAAGCAGCCCCAGCCTTTTCGGATACTGATAGGAGCAAGTACTATTAGACTTTTACCAGGTCATGAAGCAAAGCGAAGTCGCTGGTAGGTTTATAAGCTATTTAACCTGTCGGTCATTTACTGCCTACTCTCCCTTCCAAACTGATATTTTCATCTCCCGGACTATATGGAAGAAACGTCATGATAAATTGAAACATTTCATCAGTAGTCCGCATACTTCCGTTCTTTCCTGAAATTTCACGTGGCGGAAAAAAAGGATTGTTTGGGTTCTTTACTGTATTGTCATAAACACCTTCTACAATTACTGCCGTTCCTTTCGGAATTTTCAGCATTTTCGGAAACGTATAAAAATATTGCCATCTGAAATCCCATTTCGGAATTCTGATCAGCCGGATGGTATCTCCGTCCGGTTTTATGGCATACGCCCAAAAAGATTTTCCGAGCAGGTGCATGTGTGGGTTAATAGTGATGAGCGATATATCATTTTGAATAACTGCTCTTGTTGTAAAAGTTTTAACGGAATCGGCAGGAATTACCAGCGGTGGAATAATATCTGATATGCCAAGTGTGCCTAATTGCGTTTCCATCGTTGGTCTGACCGGGGGCTTATCCGTAAAAAAAATATTGAAATATGATTGATCTTCCGCATCAACTGCCGAAGGACCGTAATGAATATCGCGCAGCAGGAATGCTCCCTTCTTTTTAATCCGCCACCCTCCTATTCCTTCTGGATATATAACCGGTTGCACTCCCGGAAGGTGATTTGAAACTGAAGGTGTAAGCAATGGGTAGCTTCCATCATCATTGAGCAGCGAAATTGCTTTGTAGCTTTGATCAAGCGTTCCGGCTGAATCGCGGTTAATACTATAAGGTCCCTCAAATATGTTTTTTTTATTATCATCATTATATTGCACAATATGTCCGTTCATGTGATGTAACAACTGCCGGTTGCCCGGAACAAATTCAATGACTCTAATAAAAGTATCGTTAGGAATTTCATACGGAATTTTAATCACCATAAACCGGTCCTTGTTATCTCCTTTTATTAAATAAGGTTCTTGCATTTTCAGGACAAGATCGGGCTTTCCGAGCATGGAACCTTTTGGAAATTGCGGTTGTGGCGGAAGCTTTGAAACATCACCAGGAGGGCATCCGTTCTCCACCCATGTTTTTATCATTTCAATTTCAGGATCAGTAAGAACACGCTCACCAATAAAATGTGTATAGGCTGCATCAGCTGGCCAGGGTGGCATGTAACGTGCCTGTGTAACGAGCATAATTGTTTTTGCCTTCTTTAAAACATCCTGGTAAGTGAGCAATGAAAAAGGGCCTGCTTCTCCGGGATGATGACATGGGCTACAATTTTTAAAAACCAGCGGTGCAATGTCTTCAGTGAACGTGGGATTTTTTTTAATCTCCTTGTGTTGATTGCAACTTTCAGCAATAAAAATCGCGCACGCAAAACCAATCCATGCCAGTATATTAAAAAAAAATATCTTTTTCATAAACAGTTACTGCTTCTTTTCGATAAAACATCCCACTGCTTTGGTTTCTTTGATCCGGACGTCATTGTTTTGAATAATATTTGTTAAAGCATCCTCAAGATAATGTTCAGTAATTACCGTACGATGTACTCCTAAGTCAGCAGCCCAGTTATCAATAGCCCCTTTGTATAAAATTTTTTGTTCGGGATTCACTACAAATACTTCAGGAGTTTTAGAGGCTTTAAAATACGCTGCCAAATTAAAACCAGAATCTAACAGAACAGGAAAGTTTATTTTATATTTATTAACGAAATCATCAACCTCTTTTTTATTAAAATTAGTTCCGGCAATGATTCCGTAAAAAACAATTGAGTTTTTTTTGAATTGCTCCTGCAGCTTATTTAAGGTTAACGTATAATTCTGCGAAAGCGGACAATCAGAAGCGAGAAAAATAAACACAGAGGCCTTATTGTTTTTTAAAGATGAAAAATCATATTGTGAATTGTCTGTCGTTGAAAGTTTAAAAGAAAATAAATTTTCAGCAGTTCCAGTTCTTTTTTCATTACAAGAAATGAATAAAAAAAATATATACGGGATCAAAATTAAAAATGATGATTTCATAATTACTGATACAAAACTATTGAAATAAATTTTAGGCTATTTTTGGTTGGACTAAAATTGCAAAACCAAAAGTATCAGGATGTTAAAAAACATTTATTTAAAGCCATCTTACAGCTGGTTTGCAATTATTTTCATTTCTTTTTTTATCATTATTTTCTTTTTTTCTTTTGATATCTGGAAGCAAAACAGAATTACCATTGATGTACCAAGCTATTACACCTACCTGCCATCCACATTTATTTATCACGATCTTAAATTAAATTACATAGATCAGAACCCGTCATTCTTCTCTGATAAAATATGGTACTATACCATTCCGAATGGAAATCGGCTTATAAAGCATTCCATGGGATTAAGTATAGCGCTTTTGCCGTTTTTTTTAATCGGGCATTTTCTTGCCTATTTGTGTGGCTTTGCGCAGGATGGATATTCAATACTCTATCAAAATGCATTAAGCATGGGTGTGCTGATGTATTTTATTACAGGATTATATTTTCTTAAAAAAGTGTTGCTGAACTATTTTTCAGACAAGGTTGTTGCCCTAACCCTAATTTCAATTGCCATCGGAACCAACCTTCTTTATTATTTAACTTTTGAAGGATTGATGACACACGGAGTTTCTTTTTCGCTTTTATGTATTTGCATTTATACTTTTTTTTATTGGCTGGAAAACCCAAAAAATAAATACCTCGTTGTTTTTTCCATTGCATTCGGAGTCATTTTACTTATCCGTCCGCTTGCAATTTCCCTGCTGATTTATTTTTTGCTTTACGGAATTATAAAGAAAGGCGGGATAAAAAATTTTTTTATTTTTTTTAAAAATAATTTGAAAATTATTTTTTCAGGATCATTCATTGTATTTCTCTTTTTGATGCTTCAGTTATCCTACTGGAAATATATAACAGGGCATTGGTTTTTTGATGCATACATTGATGAGCATTTTGTTTTTAACCAGCTTGAAGTACTACCATTTCTTTTAAGCTTCAGAAAAGGATGGCTGGTTTATACGCCAATTATGTTTTTTGCAGTTTTTGGTTTTATTCCTTTGTTTAAAATGAGTAAA
Source organism: Bacteroidia bacterium (assembly GCA_039914625.1). GTDB lineage: Bacteria > Bacteroidota > Bacteroidia > AKYH767-A > OLB10 > DATEMK01. Next base: position 3,512 of record JBDSOU010000152.1, read on the forward strand.
GCGCTTTTTTTTGCAACGCTGATTTCTGTTTTAATTTCCATTTATATTTTTTCATCCTGGTGGGCATGGAGTTACGGGTTTTGTTTCGGTATGCGGCCAATGATTGATTCTTACAGCTTTTTAAGCTTTCCGATGGCTGCGTTTTTCAATTTTATTTTCTCAAGGAAAAAAATTTATTCCTGGTGTATGCTTACTATTATAACTTTGTTTATTTCTCTCAACTTGTTTCAAACCTGGCAGTATAAAAACGGTCTGATTCATTTTGATTACATGACCCGCAAAGCCTATTTCAAAGGATTTTTTCAAACACAGGCAGGTCTTGACTGGTATGATCTCCTCAGCCCGTTTGACTGGGAACAGCATAAAAAAGGATTGCCGCAAATAGAATATTCAAAAAAATATTTTGAAGCAATAAGCAAGAATGATTTAATTTATCTTAGAGGCTATAATTTGTTTTTTGTTTCTGAAAATGAAAAAAGAAATGGATTGATAACATGTTCAGCCACAGAACTAAGCAACAGCGATTTATTTCATCTGATTTATTCCGGAGGTGATACTATTTCATTGCAATCAAACACTGGAAAATATCTTTCGGTTAAAAATAATCTCAATGGTGCCATCGTTGCGGATGAAGACGCTGCCGGGTTTTATGAAAAATTTATTTTTAAACAAATTGAAGATAATGATAATAGGATCAGCTTGCAAACCCTCAGTGGTAAAAATGTTTTTGTAAATCCGCAGGAGCCATATATTTTGTACGCATCATCTGATCAGCGAACGGCTCATTATAAAGTATTCAGAATGTATGTTTGGGAGAAAGAGAATTAGAAAGTGAGAGAGTGAAAAAATGCGCACACTTTCTCACTTTCACACTTTGAACTACTTTTGTGATTTAAATCATTAACAATGAAAATCCGATTATTAGTTTCATTACTTATAATTCACTTCCTCCTTCTTACTTCCTGCGGTAACGATAATACCGTACAGGGGACTTATGTTGACACCTACATTTACCTGACCGAACCAAGCGCAATACAATTAAACGCTGTGGGCGGATGGATTTATTATGCAGGCGGATCAAAAGGGCTTATCATTTACAGGAGATCAACTAATGAATTTTCAGCTTATGACAGACAATGCACGTATGATCCCAATGCAAGTTGTTCATTGCTTCAGGTGCAGTCTTCAGGCCTGAGTGTTGTTGATTCGTGCTGCGGTTCAGAGTTTAATTTAGTTTATGGATCGGTAACCAAGGGGCCTGCATCGCAATCCATGATTCAATATAAGACTTTCTATGATGGAAATTCAGTTCATGTTTATAATTGAACCCGGCCGACAACAATTATTTGGAAATTAAGAGCTTATTTCAAGTAAAAAAATTATCATTCCAGGCTGCTGTTCATTAAAAAACTTTTGTAATTCTTAAAAGATTTCAAATAAATATTTGTCTGTCCGCGTTATTTTAAGGGCAGACTTTGGGTTATGAAATATCAGGTATCTAGCCTTTAAACATAGAATGTTAAGCATTGCACTATTTTTTCGTAACTTTGTTTTCATTAATTAAAACCCTTTAATGGAATTTAAAACCGGGAAACTACTTTCCAAAATCAATTACCCTGAGGATTTGCGCAAGCTTAAGAAAAACGAGCTTAAGCAGGTTTGTAAAGAATTGCGTGAATACATTATTGAAGTTGTTTCAGTGAATGGCGGTCATTTCGGAGCCAGCCTCGGTGTGGTGGAGCTGACAGTGGCATTGCATTACGTGTTCAAAACACCTTTTGATCAGTTGGTTTGGGATGTAGGTCACCAGGCGTACGGACATAAAATTTTGACAGGAAGACGAGCGATTTTTCATACCAATCGAATTTATCAGGGCATCAGCGGTTTTCCAAAACGCTCTGAAAGTGAGTACGATACCTTTGGAGTAGGACATTCTTCAACATCCATTTCAGCAGCTTTAGGAATGGCAGTGGCTTCACGGCTTAAAGGAGAAAAAGACCGTCAACATATTGCAGTAATTGGCGATGGAGCAATGACTGCGGGACTTGCTTTTGAAGCAATGAATCATGCCGGAGTTGAAAATTCCAACCTCATTGTTATCCTTAATGATAACTGTATGAGTATTGATCCGAATGTGGGAGCATTGAAGGAATATCTCACTGATATTGCAACTTCAAAAACTTATAATAAGGTGAAAGATGAAGTGTGGAATATTCTTGGAAAAATCAGCAAGTTTGGACCCAATGCGCAAGCCATTGTTTCTAAAATGGAAACTGGTTTAAAATCCGTCATATTAAAGCAGAGTAATCTTTTTGAATCGTTACGTTTCCGGTATTTCGGACCTATTGATGGTCATAATGTGGATCACCTGGTGGATGTATTAAGGGATTTGAAAAAAATTCCGGGACCTAAAATTCTACACTGCCTTACTGTCAAAGGTAAAGGATTTGAATTGGCAGAAAAAGATCAGACCAAATGGCATGCTCCTGGTTTGTTTGATAAAATTACAGGGGAAATACATAAACCAAAAGCTAACGGTCCGGCCCCCCCGAAATACCAGGATGTTTTTGGTAATACCATTGTAGAACTGGCAGAAAAAAATCAAAAAATTGTTGGAGTTACTCCTGCAATGCCATCCGGATGTTCACTCAATATTATGATGAAAGCCATGCCGGATCGTGCATTTGATGTTGGCATTGCAGAACAACATGCGGTTACATTTTCAGCAGGACTTGCCACGCAAGGAATGATTCCTTTCTGTAATATTTATTCTTCGTTTATGCAACGTGGATATGACCAGGTGGTTCATGATGTAGCATTACAAAACCTTCCTGTAATCTTCTGTCTTGACCGTGGCGGAATTGCAGGAGCAGATGGAGCAACGCATCATGGTGCATTTGATTATGCATACCTGCGATGCCTGCCCAATATGATTGTGACTGCGCCAATGAATGAAGAAGAATTGCGCAACCTCATGTTCACAGCACAACTAAATAAAACCGGACCTTTTTCTATTCGTTATCCGAGAGGAAATGGAGTAATGGTTGACTGGAGAAAGCCGTTTCAGGAAATTCAAATCGGGCAGGGAAGAAAAATAAGGGATGGTGAAGAAATTGCAATTCTTACCATTGGTCATCCCGGAAATTTTGCTGTGGATGCCTGCAATCAATTATCGAAAGAAGGATTTTTTCCTGCACATTATGATTTGCGTTTTGTTAAACCCTTGGACGCTGATTTGCTGCATGAAGTTTTTAAGAATTATAAAAAAATAATAACTGTTGAAGATGCCGCCATCCAGGGAGGCTTCGGAAGTGCTATTGCAGAATTTATGATTGATCACGGATACCACAGCCGTATAAAACGACTTGGCATTCCTGACCGTTTCATAGAACATGGCGAGCCAAAAGAACTTTATCGTGAGTGTGAGTTTGATGCAGCTGCCATAGTAAATGCAGTCCGTCAATCTGTAGGTGAAGCTGTTTTAGCTGACTGAATTTTTAATGATAGATTTTTACTTTGCTATTCAAAAAGCAGGTCATTTAAAAAATAATTTTATTTAAAAATGGAGATTATAGAAGACATTTGGAATTTTTTGAGAACAAGAAAAAAATGGTGGATTGCTCCCATAATTATTGTATTGCTGCTGGTGGGTATCTTATTTGTTATTGGCGGAGGATCGGCAGCAGCGCCTTTTATTTACACCCTCTTTTAATAGTTATTTCGACTATTTTTAAAATTAAATCATTCTACTGGATAAAAAATATCTGTTTGCCACTTTGCTGTATCTTTTTCCATTCCCGGATCAGTCATATAAATTTCCCATGGTGCACCAATAATTTTCTTGTTGTTTCTGCTGATCCACTCCTTGATTGCATAATGACCTTCATTTAATTTTTGGTAGTTTCCAAAATAGTGACCAACTACAGCATTTCCTGCCTTTATTATTCCCGGTTTTACTCTGCCTCCTTCTTTTCCGGCTTTATCTACAGAAACGCATGCATCCATCACCATGTTATCCGATGAGTCAGAATAATAAATTGCAAAAGGGGCACCCGTCATTTTCAATCCCTGTTTTTTCATTGCTTCGCCAATTGTTCCATAATCACCTCCCAACTTCTGACTTATATTAGACATGGAAGCAGTATCACGAACAGCAAGATAGTTTTGATCTGAAATTGTGGTAGCTTCTATTTTCATTTCAATTTTTTTCTGTGGCTGCGGTATTCTTTCAACAGTTTTTTTAATATCATTTAACCCCTCATCAAATTGCTTTTCTAACATTCCTTGCATCATCAGATTCATATATTTGAATACAGGATTAAGTGATTTATCATTATCCAATGACCATGTCACTTTAACCCCACTGTCTACAGGTTCAAAGTGAAAGGTGCTCATAGCTCCGATTCCTCCGAATTCAAGTCTAATAGCAACCGATTCATTTGGCTTGTTATCTGTAATTGTTAATTTTCCTTCTCCTGTTTTAGGCCCTTTCCAGGAATATCCTGATCCGGTTCCTGAACCTGAACCGAAATAAGTTCGCTGCATTTCCGGATCCATCTTTTGCCAGGGTGACCAATTATCCCATTTCTTTAAAGTATTAACCTGGTCAAAAACTGTTTCAGCAGGAGCATTGATAACCATTGAACGTTCCACATGTGAGCCCGAAGGAAGGAAAAATGAAATGGCACATAACAATATAATAATTGCCAGTAATCCAATCCCGATAGTTTTTAAAATTTTCATAAGGTAATTTCTTAAGGCTTAATTTTTAAATAATCAATAATTAGAAGTGAACCCGGAGGGATTCGAACCCCCAACCAACAGAACCGGAATCTGTCATTCTATCCAGTTGAACTACGGGTCCATGTAACATTAACAAACACAAATCTATTTGAATTTTCAATGCCTTAAGAGAAAGATTAACATTCTTCCTTAACCTATCACGGTACAAAGTTAAAAATCTATTTTTCTTTTCTTCCTACTATCTATCTTTGTCGTGTATCTGAATCCGATTTTTAAACATTAATTTTTTTATCATGAAACCAAAAACACCTTCTGATTCCATCTGCATCAATACCGAATTCGTTCTTCCCAACGACACCAATGTTTTAGGTAACCTGATGGGTGGGCGATTATTGCATTGGATGGATATTTGCGCAGCCATTTCAGCACACCGTCATTGCGGGAGAATTGTTGTGACTGCATCTGTAAATAATGTTTCATTTTCTCATCCGATTAAACTTGGAGAAATTGTAACCATGCATGCAAAAGTTTCACGGGCTTTTAATTCTTCTATGGAAGTTTTTATTGATGTATGGATTGAGAATAATAATACAGGTGAAAAGAAAAAAAGCAATGAAGCTATTTATACTTTTGTCGCGGTTGATCAATTGGGAAATCCCATTAATGTTCCGGAATTAGTTCCTGAGTCCGAAGAAGAAAAAACAAGATTTGCAGGTGCATTAAGGAGAAGACAGCTTGCTTTAATTCTTGCTGGTAAGATGAAACCTGAACAGGCAACGGAGTTGAAAGCTTTGTTTGTTTGAAGCGAAGTACCAGACTATTTATGAAACCAAACCTTTACAATACAATTTTATTAATCATCTTTTTTACAGGAGAATCATTTTTTGTTAATGCGCAAACTAAGATTTCAGGAAATGTGAAAGATGCGAAAGGACAAGTGATACCCGGAGCAAATGTTTTTATAAAAGACACGTATGACGGATCAAGTTCTGACAGCAATGGAATTTTTTCTTTTACAACTGCTGAAACAGGTGAACAAACTTTATCAATATCTTTTATTGGATTTGAGAATGCGGAGAAGAAAATCGAATTAAACGGAAATCCTGTTGAAATTAATTTCGTTTTAAAAGAAAAAGCGAATGAATTAAATACTGTTACTATTTCAGCCGGTGCTTTTGAAGCAAGCGATGAAAAGAAAATGGTTATTCTTCGTCCGCTGGATATTGTTACAACAGCAGGAGCTGCAGGGGATATTTATGGAGCAATTCAAACATTACCGGGTGTTCAAACAGTTGGTGAAACAGAAGGATTGTTTGTTCGTGGCGGTGATGCAAGCGAGGCAAAAACAATTATTGACGGAGTGGTTGTTGCAAATCCTTATGGCAGTTCGGTGCCAGATGTTCCTCAACGCGGACGGTTTTCTCCATTTCTTTTTAAAGGAACAAATTTTAGCACCGGAGGCTATTCAGCACAATACGGTCAGGCAATGTCTTCGGCATTAATTCTCGAAACACAGGATCTTGCTGATAAAACAACTACAGGAATCAGTTTAATGAGTGTTGGTGGTGGATTAAGTCATAACCATCGCTGGAAAAATACTTCAGTAGGGGTTTTCGGGAACTATATTAATCTTCGTCCATACTTTAAGTTGGTTCCACAACTTAGAGATTGGAATTCGCCACCGGAGAATGGAAGCGGCTCATTAATTTTCAGACAGAAAATTTCTAAAACAGGATTGTTAAAATTTTTTGCAACTTATTCACACAATGATCTTGCTTTAGAATATATTGATCTTGAAGACAGCACCGGATTAAGTAAAACTGCATTTTCACTCAGTAATAATAATTTCTTCTCCAATATTTCTTACAAAGACATTATTAAAAATAAATGGACAGTTTTCACCGGAGCCTCTTACAGCAAAAATCTTGACCACATAAATTTCAGTGAAGACAAACTTAAATCCACTATAGATTTTTCAGCAGGAAGAATTACCATTGGAAGAAGTTTAGGTGAACTTACTACAGTTCGTTTTGGTGGCGAGGTGCAGCAGGTTAATTATAAAACTTCTTTTAATCAATATCAAAAAGATAACGATGAATTATATACTGCCGGATATGTCGAATCAGATATTTATATAACAAATAAATTAGTTTCACGGCTTGGTGCAAGGCTGGAACATTCAAAGCTGATTGATGAAGATAATATTGCTCCGCGGGTTTCTATTGCATATAAGGTAAGTAACAACAATCAGTTTTCTTTTGCTTACGGAGATTTTTATCAGGTATCGGATCAGAGATATATTAGTCCGATTACAAATATTCAATTTGAAAAGGCAACACATTACATTGTAAACTTTCAGCATCTGGATGATAAGAGAACTTTCAGAATTGAAGGTTATTATAAAGACTACGCGCATCTGCTTAAAATTATTCCTGACACCAATACTAATGGTTCAGGATTGGCAAAGGGTTTTGATATTTTCTGGAGAGATAAAAAAACTATTAAGTATGGAGATTATTGGATTTCATATTCCTTTCTTGACACAAAAAGAAATTACCTGAATTACCCTGAACGCATCATCCCAACTTTTGCTTCTAAGCACACCTTGAGCGTAGTATTCAAATACTTTTTTCCAAAGCCGAGTATATCAGCAGGAATAACCTATGTGTATGCAACCGGAAGAACTTATTACACACCGCAATTTGTTGCCGACAAAACAAAAGATTACCATAACCTCAGCCTGACATTTAACAAGCTTACTTCAATAAAAAAACATTTTACCGTGCTGGTCGCATCTATAGGAAACGTACTCGGTTTTGAAAATGTTTACACCTATAATTATTCAAATGACGGAAAAAGAAAAGAAGCAGTGGGGGCGACTTCTCTGAGATCATTTTTTGTTGGTGTATTTATCAGTATCGGAGAAGACAGGAATGACGATAATTAATGAAGAAGTACCAAGTATTAAGTATCAAGTACCAAGAAAAAATAAATCATTAAAATAATAATTTTAAATTCTAAACCTTAAATTCTAAATTAAAACAAACATGAAAAAATTAGCAATCTCAATTTGCATGCTGATCACACTATCAGTAAATGCACAAGAAAACAAAAAATTTGTTAAAGCAATGGAAAAAAATATTCAATTGCTTGACAGCGCACAAACAATTGAACAGTATCAGGATGCCGCAAATGCATTTGAGCGTGTTTCTGCTGCGGAAAAAAAAGAATGGCTGCCTGTTTATTACAATGCTATGTCCAATTTATTTATTGGAATGAAGCAAACTGAAAATACAAAGAAGGATGAATATTTTGACAAAGCGGAAAATCTGATCAACAAAGCGGATGAAATTTCAAAAGACAATTCTGAAATCAATGCTATGCATGCCTGGATTGTATCTATGAAAATTTCTGTTGACCCGATGAGTCGCGGAATGAAATTAGGAATGCAGTCTGGCATGTTAACCGAAACAGCTATGAAATTAAATCCTGAAAATCCGCGACCTTATTTACTAAAAGGAATGGGAGCCATGTACACACCTGAACAATATGGGGGAGGAAAAGATAAAGCACTTCCTATTTTAGAAAAGTCGGTTGAAAAATTTGCAAAGTTTAAACCAACAAGCAGCATTATGCCAAATTGGGGAAAAGAAAGAGCTACGAAAGCATTAGAAGAATGTAAAAATTAATGAATGGTTAATGAGTTATTAAATTATTAATAGCTGAATAAAAAAAGATTTTAAAGATTTAGATCCGCTATTACATTCACAGTTGCGCTTATCAATTATTTCAATTTTGATCGGAGTGAAATACGTGGAGTTTTCCTACATTCGTAAAAGACCGGGGCAACATCAGGCAATGTAAGTGTGCAGATTTCTAAATTGGATGAAGCCGGTTATATAACTATAAAAAAAGAATTTAAAAATAATTATCCTTGTACAACACTTGTGATTACACAAAAAGGAAACAAATCTTTTGAAGGTTATGTGGATAATTTAAAATCTTATATCAATATTAAAAAATAAATATGAAAAACCCTTTCCAAAGTTTAAAACTTTGGAAAGGGTGGGCGCCAGAAATTACAATATTCTTTCTCCGGTTTTTTTTATTTCACCAATAAAAGGATCTTCGTTTTCTGTAACCTTAGAAGGATAAGAATGTAGTTCAATCCATTTGTATTTTAGCAAAAGCATTTTTATTTTTTCACCATCAAGGTGAAGTACTCCTGTAAACTGCTCATCCCACAACGCCAGATCAATATCGGAATATTCTTGCATTTTGCCGGAAACCACAGAACCGAACAACCAGGCCTGAGTGGGATTGTATCCTAATAATTTCAAATCGTTAATGAAACCGGTAGCAGTTTCTATTGCAGTTTTTCTATTAAGCATAAACGTATGTTTTCAATCATTTTTTGTTTACTCTCCATGTATTCTATTGTTGCAGTTTTATAAACCATATTCTGATAATCGGGATACCGTCCTTCAATGTTCCAAAAATTGATAACTCTGAAATCGGCTTGCATTTCTTCAGGCAGATTAAGTTTTGTCTGATCGTGCAATATGGTAAGGTTATGAATCCGGGGAGGATAATCGTCCTCATTGTCCTTCACCCAGTGCGCTTTTAATAATTTCTCAATACACAAATGCCAGCAGAAAAGCGCCATCACATACCGGCTTCCTGCAATAAGTGTTTGAGCCGACTCCCAACTTTCTTCTGCTCCGTCTTTCCAATACTGAATAAGGATTTCTTTGTTTGCCACATCACAAACTTACAAATAATTCTGGCTTAGCTTTTAATTATTTTGATGCCTATCATGGTGATAAGAATACGATGGCGCAGAAAGAATATTATAAGCTGAAGAAGGAAAGAGAAGGGAAGTGAAGAAGTATTACTGCAAAACAATTTTTATTTGCTCGGTGCTTTCATCTGTAATAAGCAACCGAGTATAAATTCCTCTCAACATTTCTTGTGAAAAATCAAGAGTATAGTGCAAAAATGATTTTTTAACTTATTGGGAAAAATTGGAATAGCTAAGAGAAATAAACGTTCGGTTTGGAATAGTTTCAACATTACTGAAAGATTGACCAAAACTTACAAAAAGTTCATTTGAGATGAATAAATTCATTTCATAGTTATAAACAAAAACGCTATTATTAGGAGGGTTTCCCTTCCTTGTTTGATAATATACATTATAGGTGCTGTCAGCAAAAACCTTCATATAAGTTGCATAGACACGAAATGACAAATTGCCCACCATTTTATTTCTTAGCTCTGCTTTATTTTTAATTTTCCCTGATGATAAAGGAATCAGGTAACGCAAATCCAGAGATGATTGAAAGATAGGAACTAAAAACTCCGAATAGGAGCTTGTGGGCGGATCAAGCAATTTAGCTCCTGCTCGAAAATCAATTTGAGCACCCCTTATATCTTTATTTAAATCATCGTGTCCATTGGCAAAATAGCCCACTTTTGAAAGTGCAACGTTCAATATGCCTCCTGTTTGATTAAGGATTTCATTAGCGAATGATTCTACTGAATCTTCATTATTAGCAACCACGGTGGGAACAGAATTAAGCAAATAAAAATCCCACCAACTGCCAGAAATATTTGCGCTGAGTTTATACGTTTTTAAATTTAAACGCGGAGGCATTAACGGGTCAGGGTTTACTCTTACACCCCCACCACTTAAAACCCTTCCCTGTGCTCTTTGCTGACCTGTTGAATCAAGTACAGCCTGTTCTACCACCTGCGAAAATGAAAATAAGGGTGCGGTTATTAATGTGATGGTGATAATGATCCTATTTGTTATATTCATCATTCAGACATGAAATTGATTTCATTTTTAGCGGCAATTTTCTAATCGTTGTGGAAAGTATTTTGTGTCATCAAGATAAAAGGAGTTTTCGTTAGGAATACTTTTTAATGTTTTCATTACCACATCTCCATCGTTATATTTTAAATAAAGTATTCCTTCTTTGTTAAGCGAATAGATTGCATAGTGCCCTTCGCTATCTGAAGCATGAGCTGAAGTTAAATCTCCATTTCCGCCAAAACTATTGTACCCTCCGCTATAGGCTCTGATAAAATATCCATTGGTACACAAGTCATAAGTACGTTTTTCGAAGGACCCACCCTCATTATCATACCAGACTAGTTGCTTACCTCCAATTCGGTTTATCCATTGCTGTGCGTATTGCGAGGCGCGTGGTTGGTGAAACTGAACCGAGGCAGCTATTTTTTTTACAATTTCGAAATAGGATGTGCAGCCAATACCACTATAGCAGTTTGCAGCGATTGTGATACCAACACCATGTGGAGAAAAGAGATTGATGGATTGCATATCAGCCTGCACTCCATTGAGAGTACCTTCGTGATGAACATACAAACCATTATCTCCATATGCACTGCATGTTCCTTTAAGGTAAGTATTGTTTTGAACATCATTGGTATTCCCAACATTCGCAGCCATTGCCTGAGGGCTTTCATAAAAATGCACACCAATATTAATGCTGACTTTAACTCCTTCTCTGGTAAACTCATAATAACCATCATCACCTGTTTTAACCCACCCGTCAGGAGATTGAAAAGTAAAACCTCCGGCAAACACAGTTTGGTTTTGGGCATTAAGTTGATATTGGAAACCGCAAAGCAATAAAATCAGATAAGTAACTGCTGTAATTGCTTTCATAGCTTATTCAATTTTTAATCTTCGGATGCAGAAGTTACCGGCATCAACTATATACAAGAAATTATCATTGCTAAATTCTATGTCTTGAATGTTATTAAATAACGAATTTAATCCAGTGTTTTCAACCTCATTAAAACCTGATAACGATGATCCCGCAATTAGAGTGGAACTGGTAATGCCATTTACCTTGAATACTCTGTTATCCTTTGAAAAATAAATTATACCGTTTTTGCTAACTGCAATGGATTTTAAAGGGTCTGCAGAAATGAATATACTATCAGATACATTATTATTTCCAATTTTCATAATTGCAGACCCACTACCTAAATTAAGGTCTTGAATTAGACTGTAAAAATCTCCTGATTCACTTACTTCAATATCATCAATGCTTAAATTAAAAGCATTATTGTATCTCCAAAGTGTATCATTTATAAATGGAACCTGATTGTATTTAAGCAGGTATGCCTTGTTTGTTGATGCCTTATAAACACCATATATTTTATAATTAATACTAGAACTATTATCAAAAAAATGGTTAATGCTTTCAAGTATTCTTCCATTAGCAGTTGAAAATGTAGAAACAAATTGTAAATTACTTGTGGCAAACAAGTATCTGGAAAAAGTTGTGAGAAATGATGGAGTGATGATTCTATTAACTAAAAATAATTCATTGTTAAACGATGGAGTCACATCATTAATAAACGAAGAGTCAACAAAAAGTGTATTTAAATTTCCATTTGATAATTTTCTGCAATAACTTAAATTTGAGGTAATATGATCAACAACATAAACTTCAGTGTTATTGAAATTGGTATCGATAGCTATTTTTGAAGGAGAGTTTAGCTTTGCTGTTGAAATATCACCATCATCGGTTCCTTGCATTCCTTGTGTGCCAATAACCAATTCCACAAAATGATCCAATGTAAACACAGCCTCATTAAAATCAGGAATCTCATCACTGCTTAATGCCTTATCATCATTGATTTTAATTCTAACCGGACCAGATTTGATGCCTGTTGGAACTACAACCTGTAGTTCTGTAGTAGTTCCAAATTGAATTTCCTGCACTTGTATGCTATCATTAAATATTATAATATTTAATGACGGGTCTTCTGAAAAGTTTACTCCTTTTAATATTACAATATCACCTTCCCTGCCATGATTAGGAATAATTGAATCTATTCTCGGGCAAGCCGGGCAAGGACAAGTGCCGCAATCGGGGTCTTGTTTTTTGCAGGAGAGAAAAAAAACAAACCCTATTATAAAGAGCAGAAGAAGTAATCCTACAGTTTTCATTTAGGCACATTTTTTTGTGTGGGCTGAGAGGGTGTTTTAGGATTTGAAATGGAAGGGGTAATTGTTTTACCAGGTGTTACATTTAGTTTATTATCTATTGTTTTGCCAGGTGTTTGAAATGGGTTAGTAGGATTTGATCCACCGGGTGTTACATTAGGACTTCCTCCTGCTCGTATTTTATTACACGGTGAGGATGAATCATCTCCCGGTCCACCGCCTTGTGATGTGGCACAAATAACTTTTTGCATGTGCTCATTAAAACCCGCCCGGTCAAATAGCCCTTCGCATCCGCAATTAATATTCCCTCCCTCGCCCGGTTGAGCAATTTTTTTCTTTTGCTCACATTGATTTTCACAAGCAGCTTTCATATCGGCAGGTGACCTGCCCGAGCAACTGTATGAACCCTCAGGGCCTGGATTAACAAGTGCAGGATCAGCACAACCATTCATCATGGCTACAAAACGCGCGCACTCATAAGTCTGCCATCCATTGCCATCGCAGTAATTGCTAAAATTTTTCCAGCCTTGCCTTATTGATTCACAAGTTGCTTTGCCAGTCTCGCCTGGTGCAATACTGCTATTTGGTGTATTATTTTTTTCATTTTTCTTCCTTATTCTTTCTGCATTAGCCTCCTCAAATGTCTTATCCGCCTGTTTGTCACTAACTTTTTGCGCCCACTTATCAGTGAATCTGTCAGCTATTACTTCGCCTACCCCATAGGCGCCAACAATTACACCGTATACAGTCATAGGATTTGGAGATGCTACAAATTCGCCAGCGGATATACCGAAGTCTATAAGTTTAACTCCGTCTTGTACATCTTTTAATTCTTCCACACTCATTTCCCCTGTTATACCAACTGTTGTTGAAACAATCCCCCATACTGCTTTAGCATTATTTCCCTTTGCTAAATCAATTCCTGATTCAATAGCACCTCTACCCAGATCAACTGAACTTACCACTTTTAAAACCTTGTCAGCACCCACTATCATGTCATCTGTACCTTCCTCCATTATATCAGACGAGGTCTGCCCTCCACTACCGGCAATTGGATTTATACCATCATCACAATTTGTTAAACCATTTTCCATCTTACCTTTTGCTGCATTAACAGCACCTTGATAACCCGGACTACCTGGCGGTGTTAGTCCTAAACCTCCAGAAAGCCCTGCAACCTGAGCACTTCTGCATGCATTATTTGCAGTTTTAATTTGCGAGTCATTAAATGAAGAATACACACTATTTAATCCTCCTTTATTAGAACCAATAATTCCATTGCTTGTAGTATGCAAACCGGAAACAGACGCTCCACTACCTGATATGTTTATTCCTACCAAATCTGTTATATTCTCTCCTCCAGCCATGCCACCTCCACCCATACATGCCAAAAGTGTTTCAGGAGTTTTTATACCTGACATTCCGGCTAATTCCATCATATCTTCTAATCCCATTCTTAAAATTGTTTGATCTGGAAGATCAAACCCTTTTAACAATTCATCAATAAGTACACCTCCAACTCTGTTATCAGAAAGATTGACTGCAATTCTTTTTGTTTTAAAAGTTACTTTAAGAGCTAAAATTTCTTTTTTTATGGAATCCTTATTTCCGTGATGCTTTTTTATAAGTTCATTCAAATATGTTTGCCACTTGGTTGTTTTTGGTTTAAGCTTTTGAATCTGGTAAGTTGAATTGATTGTTGTTTTTTTTGTTTGAGATACAGCAATTTTTGCATAACACAATGTGGCTATGACTAATAAGAGAGTTATTTTTTTCATTTTGATTTTCTTATAATTAAAAATGTGATTGATTTTAACCAGAATATTTATTTATCCTTCTTTTATTTCTTTTAAGTCTCTATTATCTTTAGGCTTTAGTTTTGGAATTGATGGTTTTACATCCTTCATCTCTGGGAGCTTTTTTTGGAATTCAGTCATTTTAGCTTTTTGCGTTTGTGAGTTTTGTGATGTTCTATTTTGCTGCTGTTTTCGTGTTGTATTGTTTCCTGCAATTTTGCTCTTCATAGCGTTTTTAGCTGCCGCTTTTGCTTTTTGTTTTGCATCATCTTTTAATTCCTCATAATATAGTTCTATTGATTTTTTCAATTGATCCTTTATAAGATCCTTATGAACGTATCTGTATCCATCTTCATTAGGGTGAAAGGTTCCTTTGTAATCTCCCTGAATCGCGATAGACTGACCGATAGTATTAA
>JBDSOU010000115.1:0-17797 GCA_039914625.1 Bacteroidia bacterium
ATGAAATCATTTTGGGAAGATCAGTAAATTCATTAGCACATTTTTCCATCATGGAGGGTTCGGCAAAAACTCCGCATATAGTATTATAAGGATGAAAGGATAAATCACCCACTGCCAAAGCCATTAAATAGGAAGGAATGGGTTGCGGCATTTCGAAATGATAAATTCCGTCAGCATGTTTGGCAGTATCGTTTCCTGCACTCATCACCGCCATTAAATCTTTGGGGCAATGAATGATTGCATTGTAAGTAAACTTAATGCCGGGACTGTCTTGTAACGGTATCCAGGTACGTGCAAGTATAGCCTGCGACTGTGTGAACAAAAAGGGCTGCGTTCCTCCCGCAGTTTGTTCCGGTGACAACCATTGCAAAGCTGCTGCATCAGGCGAAGTGGAATATTCAATGGTTACCTTCTTAGTTTTTGGTTTGATGTGTATTCTTAATTCCTCTCCGAGGTATTTCGCAGTCGCGCCTTTAACAAAAGGAGTTTCGGAATCATCATCAAGCACTACTTTAGTAATATTTAAATCGCGTGAATCAAGAAACAATGTATCCGTTCCGGTTTTGTTTTCTATAGCAAGAACCGCTGTTCCCGAAAGGATTTTCTTATTGAAATCAACCGTCAGATCCAGGTCAAGATGTGTTATAATTGCCTCGTCAGGCCGGGCAAATGAATGAATGTCATGTGGCATAAAGGAAGTATTTGTTGGTTTTAAATTAGTTTTACAGGAAACAATAAAAGCGGTAATGCACAGGCAGAATAAAAATGTTTTATTCAAAATGAATATCTCGTTAGAATTTTCCGCTAAAATACTTCAATTCACCAATTCAGGGCTCAAATAAACCTCCGGCACAGAATTTATTTTTAATTTTACATCAAACAAATACTATGAAGCACGTAATGTTTACAATAAGTGTTCTCCTGATGCTCGCGGCATGTTCAAAAAATAAAAATGATTATTCGGTTTGCCCAACGGCTGATAATATCCAGGTAAGTTATGCGCGCGATATAAAACCTATTATAGACAATAATTGCAGCTACAGCGGATGCCATACCTCACCTCCTGGCGACAGTACGCTTGTCTATGAATTTACCACCTATAGAGGAACAAAAAAAGCAATAGGCTCCTTTTACAACAGAATTATCCGCCCGGTTGATGATCCGTTGCACATGCCGAAACGATCCAGCCTTGATTCATGTGATTTGGTAAACATGATCAGGTGGATTCAAAACGGTGCGCCCGAAAATTAAAAAGTAACTATGAAAACCATTAGCAAATTTCTTACAATTATTTTGGTGCTGGCAGGTCCTGCAACTAATGCACAAAATATATTTGTGTGCACCGGAGGTGAGATAACGTTCTTTTCACATTCAACCGTTGAGGATATAGATGCAACCAGCAAAAGCATGAATTCCATCCTGAACATAGCCACCGGTGAAATCGTTTATGTGGTTCCGATGACTTCTTTTAAGTTTAAGAAAGCCCTTATGCAGGAACACTTCAACGATAAGTATGTGGAGAGCGATAAATATCAAAATGCTTCATACAAAGGAAAGATCAGCGAGAAAATAGATTACAAAACAGACGGTGAGCATGATATTACCTCTGCGGGCACGCTTAACCTTCATAACGTGGATAAAGAGCATACTGAAAAAGGAAAGCTAATTATTAAAGACGGGATCATATCCATTCAAAGCGAATTTAAAGTGGCGGTAAAAGATCATAAAATTGCAATTCCCCGACTGTTGGCTGATAATATTGGCGACTCGGTTAAGGTAACCTTCACTGCTAAATATGCACCCTACAAAAAAGATAAATAAACTAATTACTATAAAACAAAATTGTTAAACCAGGCTATATGAAAACACCCATACTATTTTTATTTTTACTATCAGGTTTCATAGCACAACAAGTTTCAGCGCAGGACGACCTGATGAAAATGGCATTAGAAAACACCGATTCGACAAAATCGAAGATCATATCCACTTTTAAAACAACTAAGCTTATAAGCGCTCAAACTAACGAAACAGTGCATAAGCGCACTCTTGATTTCCGCATCGGGCACCTCTTCGGAAACGTTGGTGAAGAAAGCAACGGAGGATACCATACGTTATATGGATTGGATGCATCAAACGACATTCGCATTTCCTTTGAATACGGAATCACAGACAGATTAACGGTTGGGGTTTCTCGATGCAAGCGGTTGGAAAACCTGGAAGGGCTGGTTAAATACCGGATATTTGAACAAACTACAGATAATAAAATGCCTCTTGCTGTAACCGTTTTTGCCAATAGCGCCATTTCAACAGTTGAAAACCGTGAAAATGCCGTATATCCGAAAACCGTTGACAGGCTTTCATATACTTTACAATTAATTCTTGCCCGAAAGTTTTCATCACATTTTTCATTTGAATTGCTTCCTACTCTTGTTCATAGAAATTATGTTTTTGATGCAAACGATAACAATGATATTTTAGCTTTGGGCGCGGGCGGACGGTTAAAAATAACCCGAAGCACTTCTCTTGTAGCAGATTATTTTTACAACTTTGATCCGTTACGCAAACCCAATAACGGATATTGGTATAACCCGCTCGGCATTGGTTTCGAAATTGAAACAGGAGGACATGTGTTCACCATCATGTTCACCAATGCAGTGGGAATTTTGGAAAACGATTTTATTCCCAACACCACCGACACGTGGAGCAAAGCCGGGTTCAAATTCAGCTTCAACATTTCAAGAAACTTCAGGTTGTAATAACGTTGAAGAACGGTGAATGCAAAGTTTATTTTGAGCAATACATTTTTTTTATCGGAACAAAACAGTTCTGTTGAACAGCAACAGCAATTGGATGCTTCGGCAAAAACCGATTCGTTAAAAAATTATCCTGCTTTACAGGATAGTTTGCAGGCTGCCGCACAGGATACATCGCTTAAAACTAAAATTGAACGAGGTTTTACCTTTACCGACAACGATTCGGATGGCGCACTTGACAATGCTACCGGGAGTCGCGGCAGCGTCACACCCTTATTTAAAGGACATGCTTTGCAGCCGTCAGAAACCAACCCCAAACCGTTAAATAAAACAATTCCTGACTGGTTTACCATTGCCCTCTTTATTACCGTTGGCTATTTTACATGGCTTAAAATAAAAAACAGCAAAATCGTGCAGCAGTTGTTTGCTGCATTCTTTAACAACTCGGTAACCAACCAGATTGTGAGAGATGAAAATATTCTGGTACAGAAAGCATCTGTTTTGCTCTCGCTGGTTTTTTATTTAACAGCCGCATTGCTTCTTTATGAAGTAAGCATTTATTTTAATTGGGAGTATAAACTCATCGGAAAAGGAATTGTGAGATTCATCATCTTTGTTTTATTTATTGCTTCAGCATATTCGTTTAAAATGGTTTTTCTGAAAATGATGAGCATTGTTTTCCGCATGGACAAAGCAGTTTCAACTTACATCTTCAACATTTTTCTGATTAATAATATTATGGGAATGGCGCTTATTCCGCTCGTTATGATTATTGCGTTTTTTCCTATGGCGACTGATTTTTTTATCTGGATGGCAATCGGCATGCTGCTGGCTTCTTTTATTTACAGGCTGTTCAGGGGAATCATCATTTGGACAAGCATGCCGCGTTTTTCGTTGTATTATTTAATTCTTTACCTTTGCGCCCTTGAAATAGCACCGCTGCTCATTATTTTTAAGCTATCCTGAACTACGGTGTTAAAAGCAGCTGAAAATTTCGAGGTTTTTAGCTTTAACGAAAGAGAACATTGAAAGTAAAAAGCATTCTGGTTACTCAATCCCGCCCCGAAACCGAGAAATCCCCTTACTTTGATTTAGCAAAGAAATATAATGTTACTATTGATTTTCGCCCGTTTATTCATGTGGAAGGAATTCCGAGCACGGTATTCAGAAAACACCGCATCAATATTGCTGATTACTCGGCAGTAATTCTTACCAGCCGTCATGCGGCAGATCACTTTTTCAGGATCAGCAACGAAATGCGGTTCTCAAAACTCGAAGAGCTTAAGTATTTCTGTGTTTCAGAATCCACTGCTTTTTATTTGCAGAAATATGTCACCTTCCGCAAACGCAAAATATTTTATGGTCGGCAAAATATTTATGACCTTATTGAAGTGATTAAAAAACATACGAAAGAAAAATTTCTTCTTCCCTGTTCTGATATTCATAAACAGGAAATTCCCGAAACACTGGCTGAACATGACGTGGAATTTACAAAGGCTGTAATTTACCGCACCGTATGCAGCGACCTTGCTGAACTGGCACACGTAAATTATGACATGCTGGTTTTTTTCAGCCCCTCAGGAATTACTTCTCTTTTCAAAAACTTTCCGAAGTTTAAACAGAACGCAACGCGAATTGCTGCTTTTGGAACCACCACTTCTCGGGCCGTTACTGATGCAGGTTTGCGGCTGGACGTGAAAGCTCCCGTTCCCGAAGCGCCTTCTATGACTTTGGCCATTGAACAGTATATTAAGAAGGCCAATAAGTAACCGGGTAGTGTATCGGTTTCAACTTTGCGTTACTCATTTTTACCTCAGCGGTTCTCTGCGTTAAAAATTCCTTACGCAGAGTTTCGCGGAGAAAAAATAAAGAACCGCAGAGAAAACTGGATGTGAAAGCTCCCGTTCCCGATGCGCCTTCTATGACTATGGCCATTGAACAGTATATTAAGAAGGCGAATAAGTAACCGGGTAGTGTCTCAGTTTCAACTTTGCGGTACTCATTTTTACCTTAGCGGTTCTCTGCGTTAAAAATTCCTTACGCAGAGTTTCGCGGAGAAAAAGTAAAGAACCGCAGAGAAAAAGTGAAGTGGATTTGCATTTGCAAAAAAAGATAAAATTAAAATCTGCTAAAGACGCATTGAATGAGCTTTAGTGTTGTTGTTACTTCGCCTCTCACTTCATAAAAAAAGGCTGCCGGAATTTCTCCCATGCAGCCTCCCTGGAAACTATAAAAAGCTATTTTCTTAATTCTCTGAAATCTTCGCAAATCTGCTGTACGTTGTTGCTCTTCAAAAACAGCCAGTCGGTATTAGTTAGTTCCCGCAAAATTTTTAGTTTAGGAATAAAACGATAGTTATTAAAGAAGGTTTCCGTTTTTAAAAAGAAAGTTGGGGTTAGTTCAAAAAAGATCTAAAAGGGTTTTAAAAATCATATTAAAATCATTTTGTGAGGATGCGCCTTTTGATACACAAGGGGGTTATTCTTTCATAACTTTGTAAAATAAAAAGGTTAAAATGAAAGCTTCTGAATTAAATCAAATTAATAATAAATTAAAATCTATCCCTGATACTTTTGTGAACGATATCATGGAGTTTCTTGAATTTCTTTCGTTCCGTGCAAATGCTAAAGATTGGGCAGAGCATCTCACTGCAAAAGATTCACAACGCATTAAACGCGGGGCTGATGATTTGAAAAAAGGAAGAACTTATACCCATGAAAGAGCTATGAAAAAAATTAATGCGCAAGTCGAAAAAATAAAATGAAATTAGTTTGGGTTATGATCGGTGTTTTTCCACCAAACAGCATTATTTTATTTTAACCTGTTTTTCCGTCTATTGTGATTTCAAACCCTTCGGGGATAGTACTTATCACTCTTTCATAACATTCCCGTTTTCAATCATTCCACAAAGTAAATTTAGAGTTTTGGAAATGATTTTTTATAAGCTTTAAAATAAAAAGTCCATCCAAATCCAATAGAGGGTTTGACAAAATTTTCTGTAAGATGCAAACCATCAAGAGGAGGTTGTGTAGATTAATCATAGTAAACATAATACGGTGTTGAATATATTTTGACTAAAGAGAGTCCTAATATGGTTGTTCGTTTCAGGGCAGGGGTATCAGGTATCCCTCCAACAGCATTTTAGTTCAGCCAAACCGAATTCCTCTTCCGATGAACCACCCCTGATTTCCCCCGGTCACTACCTGCATTCTGTATAAAAGAACCCGGTTTCCCCCTTTCAGCATATCATATCAGCCATTCAGCACACCGTTACAGTGCAAACGCATCTTATTTCCCCTCGTACCAAGGCGTAAGTTATAAGTCATAAGTCGTAAGTCGCAACTATGAAAGCGCAGGACTTACGACTTATAACTTCCGACTTCCGACTTTCCCCTTCCCTCCGAAATATTACTTTTACAAAAGCATGAATGCGCCAACACCCCGTTTCACCTTTTCAAAACACGAACGCCTTTGCAGCCGCAAGGCAATTGAATCCCTTTTCCAATCGGGCAAAGCAATTAATGAACCTCCGCTGCGTTTCCTATGGAAAGAAACAGCTCACCTCGAAAATGTAAGTCTTAAAATCATTATCAGCGTGCCCAAAAAGAATTTTAAAAAAGCCGTTGACCGGAACAAAATAAAAAGACACATCCGCGAAGCATACCGTTTAAACAGGCACAAATTTTTGGAAGAGATCGTAAAATCAGGCAGAAAATTTTCGGCCATAATTATTTATACCGGCAAAAAACCTCTTACCTGGCGTGAAATGGAAGCCAAAATTTCCGTAACTTTACAACGGTTTGTTAGTGAAATATGCAAAAAGCAATTACAAAATTCCTGATACTGCTTATTAAAGTGTATCAAAAAGCACTATCACCTTTAATCATGAGCTCCTGCCGATACACCCCCACATGCTCCGCTTACGGCATTGAGGCTTTACGCAAACACGGCCCCCTCAAAGGATTGTGGTTAACAATTAAACGCGTAGCATCCTGCAACCCTTGGGGAGGACACGGTTATGATCCCGTTCCCTGACATAGTAAATAAAAAAACAACTATAAAAATGAAAAAATTAAGTAAAAAGTTTAAAGTATTTCTTGTAGTCATCCTGCTTGGCGCAGGAGGGCTATTTACAGTAAGTTTTTCCGATGATTATTTTGAGGTATCACGCAACCTCGACATTTTCGCAACCCTCTTTCGTGAACTCAATATTTATTATGTAGATGAAACGAAGCCGGGCGACCTGATGAAAACAGGTATTGATGCCATGCTCGAATCACTCGATCCCTATACCAATTACATTCCCGAATCTGAAATAGAAGATTACCGTTTCATGACCACCGGCCAGTACGGTGGCATCGGTGCATTGATCGGCCAAAAAGGAGATTTTGTTGTAGTTACTGATCCGTATGAAGGCTTCCCTGCCCAGAAAGCAGACATCAGGGCGGGCGATATCATTATGGCCATTGACAGCAAATCTGTTAAAGGAAAAAAGTATGATGACATTAGCAAAATTTTAAAAGGGCAGCCCAAAACTCCCGTAAAACTTAATATAAAACGCGAAGGCGAAAAAGATCTGATTGAAAAAACCGTGATGCGCGATGAAATAAAAATTGATAATGTTCCCTACCACGGAATGTTGGATAATGGAATCGGGTATATCAAACTCACAGGGTTCACTGACAATGCCGCACAAGAAGTTCGTGATGCTGTGCTCGATCTTAAATCAAAAGAACAATTAAAAGGATTGATTCTTGACTTGAGAGGAAACCCGGGCGGCCTGTTAAATGAAGCAGTAAATATTGTAAATCTCTTTGTAAACAAAGGCGTGGATGTGGTAAGCACCAAAGGAAAAGTAAAAGAGTGGGATAAATTATACAAAGCCATTAACACTCCCGTTGATACCGATGTTCCCCTTGCAGTGCTGGTGAACAGCGGGTCCGCCTCGGCTTCCGAAATTGTTTCCGGCAGCATTCAGGATTTAGACCGCGGATTAATTATTGGTCAGCGCACATTCGGAAAAGGATTAGTCCAAACCACCCGGCCGTTAACGTACAATTCACAGCTCAAAGTAACCACAGCAAAATACTATATCCCCAGCGGACGCTGCATACAGGCGCTCGACTATACACACCGTAATGATGACGGAAGCGTAGGCAAAATTCCTGATTCACTTATTTCTGAATTTAAAACAAAAAGCGGACGCATGGTTTATGATGGCGGTGGAGTAATGCCTGATAATGTCACCGAACAACAGCTGCTGAGCAGCATCGCCCAAAGCCTTATCACCAAATTTTTACTTTTTGATTATGCAACTATTTACCGGCAGAAACACGAAAGCATTGCTCCTGCAAGAGGTTTCAGATTAACTGATATGGAATACGATGAATTTATAAAATGGCTTACTGATAAAGAATATGATTATACCACCAAGAGCGAAAAAGCGTTGGAAGATTTAAAAACAAATGCAGAAAAAGAAAAATATTTCAGCGCTGTTACCAGTGAATATGATGCTTTGAAGAAAAAAATGATGCATGATAAAAATTCCGATCTCATAAAAAACAAAGTCGAAATAAAAGAACTTCTCCAGGATGAAATTGTGTCAAGATATTACTATCAGAACGGTCGCATTGAAGCTTCATTTGATTATGATCCTGATGTTAAGAAAGCAACCGAAGCATTAAAAGATAAAAGTGTCTACGCGCAAATCTTCAACCGTCCGGCTGTAAAAAATATTCCTGATAAATCTGATAAACCTGATAAATCTGATAAGTCTGGTAAGTATGAAAAATCCGACAAATAAGTTTTCAGAATAATAAACTCAATCAAAAGCAGTTATTAGTTTTAATAGTTGCTTTTTTTATTTTAGCCGAATATTAATCAGGTTTTTAATACCGGATGATGTGAATTACAAATTATGACACGTCAGAAAACTTCTGAAACGCTTTATCTTTTTGGTCTTTTACTTCTTGTTGCTGCAATGCCGTTATCTGTTTTTATGATGAGCATTGCACAGTTTGCTTTGCTTGCAAGCTGGCTTGTGTCAGGAAATATTTTTACTAAAATAAAATCAGCATTCAGCAATCCTGTTGTTGCAGTTTTAGCAACGGTTTATTTCATGCATCTTGTTGCAGGTTTTTATAGTACCGATTACAATTATTATTTTAATGATGTAAGAATTAAACTACCGTTGTTAGTAATGCCTGTTTTGATTTATACTTCACCAAAAATTTCAGCACAATGGTTTGAAAGAATCCTCTCGATTTTTATTCTTGCTGTTTTGACTTCTACTTTTATTTCCATGGGAGTATTGTATGATGTACTGCCTCATAAAAAAGCGATAACTGACATTCGTGATATTTCTATTTTTATTTCTCACATTCGTCTTTCTCTCTTTATCTGCCTTTCTGTTTTCATAGTTGCATATCTTTTCTGGAAGCATCATGGTGAATACATCCTTTTCAAATCCCTTTTGTTAATTCTTCTCATTGCCTGGTTTTTGATTTTTCTTTATATCCTCGAAGCCATGACAGGAGTTTCTGTTTTGATTATAACATCACTCATCTTATTGGTATATTTCATTTATGCTCAGAAAAATATTTGGTGGAAATTAGGAAGTGCCGCAATTGTAATCGTAGTGCCCGTTTTAATTTTTGGTTATATAAAAAAGGAAGCCGCAAAAATTTATCATCCTCATGTCACAGCAAACATACAACTTGAAAAATTTACACAGAACGGAAATGAGTATGAACACAATGTTTTAAATACTGAACAGGAAAACGGAAACCTCACCTGGATATATTTATGCCCGGAAGAATTACCAGCCGCATGGAATGAGCGAAGTAAATTAAATTATGACGGAAAAGATTTAAGGGGAAACGAATTGAAATTAACGCTCATAAGGTTTCTCACTTCAAAAAATTTGAGAAAAGATTCGCTGGGAGTATATTTACTTAGTGAAGAGGAAGTACACTCCATAGAAAACGGCATTGCTAATGTAAATTATCAAAAAATGGGCGACATGCACGTGAGGCTGCAAAAAACAATTATGGAATATTATGCCTACAAAAACGGGGAAAGCCCCACAGGAAATTCTTTATTGCAGCGATTAGAATACTGGAAAGCCGGGTGGAATATTTTTTTGCAAAACTTCTGGATGGGTGTCGGAACGGGTGATGTGCAAAAAGCCTTTGACAAAGAATATGAGCAGGTTAATTCCCGTCTGGCAAAAGACGTTCGTCATAAAGCGCACAATCAATACCTCACATTTGCACTGACATTTGGAATTTTTGGATTTTCCTTTATTATGTTTTCTCTTTTTTTTCCGATGTTTAAATTGAAAAAGAATACAAATTTCATTTATGCAATCTTTTTTATCATCATGTTTATTTCTATGTTCACTGAAGACACCCTTGAAACACAAGCCGGAGTTACTTTTTTTGCTTTTTTCAACAGCTTTTTTCTTCTTGCACAAGCAGAGGAATAAATAAATGTGTTGAAATATTAACAGATATAATAGTTTGGCAACATCAAAATTATTGTAAATTTCCGAAAAAAATTAAGTTGGTTTTATTGCAATAAATCATGAGCTTGTCCGAAGCCGAAAAATTATTTTTTAAAGCCGTCAGCACTTTCAAGGAAGGAAACATTATTGCTGCTGCTGATCTTTTTTCAGAGATCGCATCAAAGTATCCTGATATTGGAAAGGCTCATGGTTATCTCGGGCTGCTGTATTTTGATTATTTCAAAGATCCTGTGATTGCCGAAGAAAATTTTAAAAACGCCATTTCTTCCTCCCCTGAATTTACGGAAAGCTATCTTTATTATGCTCAATTACTTTTATCGCAGGAACGGTTTGCGGAAATGAATGCGCACTTAAATAAAGTTTCTGAAATTCCCGGGGTCAAAAAAAATGAAGTGTATGAACTATTCGGCAGGATGAATGAGCTGATGGGAAAATATGATGAGGCGATTGATTTTTATAAGAAAGCAATTAAATATTCTTTTTCTGATGAGGATATCGTGTCGTATGAAAAAGCAATGGCGCGTTGTAACACCAAGAAAAAGTATGTTTAAAAAGTAGTTACAAAGTGATAAAGATTAAAATCTTTTTTCTTTTGAGCTTCAGCTAATTTATTTTTCAAAGCATTTTTATCAATTTCTTTCATTTTGTAATCGCGGATTAATCGCAAAGCTTTTTCAAAAATCAATTGATTGTTTTTTTGTTTTTGCGGAAGCAGGTGATGGTCATTTATTTTTTTGAGCAGCTGGGTGATTCCTTCTGACTGTGTCGCAATAGTTTTTATAACAGGAATTTCCCAATCGCTGAGCGCGCGAAGATGCAGGGATGATTTAATATTCCTCGTAATTTTATCCGCTCCTTCACGGTCCGATTTATTTACCACAAAAATATCTGCAATCTCCATAATGCCTGATTTGATGGTTTGAACTTCATCACCCGACTCGGGTACAAACACAACGATAGTCGTTTCAGCAAGCGAAGCAATTTCAACTTCTGATTGGCCTACGCCAACTGTTTCAATAAAAATATAATCGAACCCTGCGGCACGCAATATGTCGGTTAGCTCCATTGTTTTTGCTGACAAACCTCCGAGCGAACCCCGCGTGGCAAGCGAACGGATAAAAACTTTGGGATGATTAAAATGTTCAGACATCCGCAAGCGGTCTCCCAGCAAAGCCCCGTGTGAAAACGGTGATGAGGGATCAACTGCCAGCACTGCAATTCCTTTTCCTTTTAAATATTTTTTTTCATTTGATGTAAGCTCCGTTAACAAAGCATTAATAAGCGAACTTTTTCCTGCTCCGGGGGCTCCCGTGATCCCGACAACCGGAATTTTTTCATCAGGAGTTAAAGAATATAAAATTTCCTCATACCCTTTTGATTCATTTTCAACAATGGAAATTATCCGCGCAAGCGATTTGCTGTCTGTAGTTTTTAAGTCTTGGGGAAGAGGCAAGCTTGTTGTTATTTAATTTTCAAAAGTACGAATAACCGATATTCAGGAATTTATATCAGCATATCTTTTGTTGTCAATAAATATTTTTCAGTTTTTATACCTTTGTAATATGAATAGCGAAAGTATAAAATCAGAATTATTGGATTGGCTTCAAAAACTCAATGACAAATCTATTCTTACATCATTACTTCAATTTAAGAAAGCAAGTGAAACAGGTGATTGGTTTGATAACCTCACATCTGAACAGTTGGATTCATTACAACGAGGGTTGAATGATATTAAGAATGGAGATACGTTGACAAGCGAACAATTCTGGAAATCTTATGGAAGGAAAATATAAGGTTCACTGGTCAAAAGAATCCAAGAACCAGGTTGATCTTATATGTGCTTTCATTAAAGAAAAATGGAATGAAAAAGAAGTGAATGATTTTCTTGATTTGCTGTTGCATTTTGAAAGAACCATTTCTGCTTTTCCTAAGGCATTCAAACCTTCTCCAAAAAGGAAACAATACCGGCTTGGTTTAATTCATAAACATACCACAGCCGTTTATATTATAAAAAAGAAAACTATTTTAATTGTAACCGTGTTTGACAATAGAACACATGATATGTTCAGGTAACATTTTGTTTGTTCCTTAGTTTAAAAATACCTTCTATGTTAAAAGATATTCCCGAAAACAAAGTTGAAGATGTGGCGCTTGCTATTGTGCCTGAATATTCCCCTGAAGGCGACAAGGTCTGGAATGTGTATCTTATTAATTTGAAAAATGAAACCATTGAAGGCGTTTTGGTCACATCAAAAGGGTATGGTTTTAAAGAGGGAGAAAAAGTAAAAACCTCAACACTCAGGCATTTTCTTGACACTGTTCCTCCGCATGATTTTGCAAAAGTGGAACCTATTGTTGAAAATGTTTTTGGGCTGAACAATGAATACTGGGTTAGCTTTTATATAAACAAAGTGATGTTCGACAAAAAGTATCTTTTCCTTCCTGAAACTATCAGCGAAGAATTTTTCACGCACATCCCGGTGATTGATAAAAAGGGTGTGATGATTAAGTAAGTTTAAAGTTTAAAGTTCAAAGTTCAAAGTTCAAAGTTCTATCACATGGAGATGTTAAACTTTTAACATTCCGGATTTGTTTTCCGATTTAATTTCTACTTTAGCTTTTTAATCTAAAAACACATCTCAGATGACATCATTTAAAAAATTATCAAAGACATTAATTTGCCTGTTTATTTTCTCCGCGACAGCGGTTTATGCTCAAAACAATAAACAGCTTCCTGCTCCTGAAAAAGTAACAACTGTTGAAGGAATTACTGAATACAAGCTTGCTAATGGCCTGCATGTATTGATTTTTCCCGATCCTTCCAAATCAACTCAAACCGTAAACATGACCTATCTTGTGGGTTCCCGTGTGGAAGGATATGGCGAAACCGGCATGGCGCATTTGCTGGAGCACATGGTGTTTAAAGGTTCCACTAAGCATCCGAATATTCCGCAGGAGTTGAGTGCTCATGGCGCGCAGCCAAACGGTTCAACATGGTATGACCGTACCAATTATTTCGAAACTTTTTCCGCATCAGACGAAAACCTTAAATGGGCGCTTGACCTGGAAAGCGACCGTATGATTAATTCTTTCATTGCAAAAAAAGATTTGGAAACAGAATTTTCTGTAGTGAGAAATGAATTTGAATCAGGAGAAAATAATCCTTCAGGTGTATTGGAAGAGCGCGTTATGTCAACAGCATTTTTGTGGCACAACTACGGCAAATCTACCATAGGGTCAAAAGAAGATATTGAAAAGGTTCCTATCGAAAACCTGCATGCATTTTACAAAAAATATTATCAGCCGGATTATGCTGTATTGACAGTAGCCGGAAAGATTGATGAGGCAAAGACTATAGCATTGGTGAATGAATATTTCGGTATTATTCCGAAACCCACAAGGACGCTGCCGATAGAATACACGACCGAACCGGTGCAGGATGGCGAACGCATAGTTGAATTGAAACGTGTAGGCGATGTGCAGGTAGTTACCTGCGGCTATCACATTCCTAACGGTTCGCATCCTGACTATGCAGCGGTTGAATTGTTAGTGGAGATTCTTACCAATAAACCTTCGGGACGGATATATAAGGCGTTAGTAGAAACTAAAAAAGCCAGCAGCACTTACGGGTATTCATTTGCGTTGAAAGATCCGGGCTATGCAATTTTTACTGCCGAAGTATTAAAAGAAAATTCGTTGGACAGTGCACGCAAAGCCATGACCGATGTGTTTGACAACTTTAAAAACACGCTGGTTACAAAAGAAGAAGTGGACCGTGCTAAAAATAAATTGATTAAAAATTTTGAACTGCTTTACAACAACAGCGAACGCGTAGGGCTGGAAATGAGCGAATACATTGCACAGGGCGACTGGAGGCTGTGGTTCATCTACCGTGACTATTTAGAAAACACTACCCTTGATGATGTGAACCGTGTGGCGAAAGCTTATTTTAAACCGTCCAACCGCACCACAGGTGTTTTTATTCCTGATGCTTCGCCTGACCGGGCTCAAATTCCGGCTTCGCCCGATGTGCAGAAATTAGTGAAAGATTATAAAGGAAAGAAAAAACTTTTGGATGCCGAAGCATTTGACCCCTCACCGGCAAATGTTGACAGCCGCACCATATCCTCTTCGCTCGGAGGAGGCGCTAAGTATTCATTGATTAAAAAAACTACGCGTGGCGGCTCCGTAAATTTCACGTTAACTCTTCGGGTAGGCAACCTTGCTGTGATGCAAAATAAAGGCACCGTTGCGCGGCTCACTGCGGCCATGTTGCGCAGGGGATCTAAAAATAAAACCTTCCAGCAGATTAATGATGAGTTTGACAGGCTTAAAGCCAATGTGAATATTTCCGGCAACGGGCAAACGGTGAGTATTACGGTGCAAACCGTTAAAGAAAATCTTATTCCGGCACTTGGCGTGCTCACAGAAGTTTTGCGGACTCCCGTTTTTTTACCTGCAGAATTTGATAAGCTGACAACCGAAGACCTTGCCCGCATTGAACAGCAAAAAAGCGAACCCGAAGCCATTGCAGGTAATTTGATTGGACGGGCATTGAATCCTTATCCGAAAGATGATTTCCGCTATACCATGACTTTTGACGAGCAGGTTGCTGCGGTGAAAGACCTGACGGTGCAGGATATTAAAACTTTTTATGAACGCTATTATACTGCCACGCATGCTACCGTTGCAGTGGTAGGTGATTTTGATGAAAAGCCGTTGCTGATTTCTTTAAACAATATGTTAGAAAAATGGACAGCGCCTGTACTTTATGACCGTGCAAAAAATATGTATTTTGATGTGGCGTCCTCCACCACAAAAATTAATACGCCTGACAAAGCTAACGCCATGCTGCTGTGCGGCTTCAATGCCGAGCTGCGCGATGATGATCCTGATTATCCGGCATTGCTGTTGGGCGATTATATGTTCGGAGGAGGATTTCTTAACTCGCGGCTTGCCACTCGCATCAGGCAGAAGGAAGGAATCAGCTATGGAGTGGGTTCGTTCATGGAAGCCGATCCGCTTGATAAAACAGGAACCTTTGGCACCTATGCCATTTATAATCCTGATAATTCAGATAAGCTGATTGCAGCCTACAAAGACGAAGTGGCCAAAATGCTGAAAGACGGTTTTACTGCAACTGAATTGAAAGATGCCATTACAGGATATCTTCAGGAAGAAAACGTGAACCGTACCCGCGACCGCCAGTTGTCGAATAAATTATCGAGAAATCTTTTTCTGAACCGCACCATGAAATGGGATGCTGATATAGAAGCAAAAATTGCAACCCTTACTGCCGACCAGGTGAATGCCGCAGTGCGCAAATGGATAAAACCCGAAAAAATTACTTACATACAGGCAGGTGATTTTGAAAGGAAAGGCACCGGCAAAGCAGATGCAGGAGCTACGAAGCAGAATTAAAAAGTAGGAAGTAGAAAGTAGGAAGTTTAAAGTTCTTCTCCGCGAAAGCGAACCTGATTTTTTTTACCACAAAGGTCACGGAGAAACTTTGGAAAAGGTGTTGATTTTATAATTTAAAATCAGGATCATACTTTTGTCTTAATTTAGTTCTTTGAAGTTGATCTCTGTATCGTTTTTCTGTTGCTTTCATTTTTTCCTTTATAGCCGTAAACATTTTATCTACCTGTTCTTCCGTATATTCATATCTCTCAAGAACCGTCATTTTCTCTAATAAATGAAGATTCTTTAAAATGTTGTTTATTCTCAAATCAGCATAACCGATGAATCTTTCTTTGTTTGATGTATATTTTTCCTTAAGCATAATTTTTTTATTAAAAGTTTACGCATCAAAAATAATTAATTTTTCCACTCCACCAAACATAGGCAAGTTGCCATCCGCGAAAGCGATGTTTAAATTTTAACCTTAGTAGAAAAAGTCATTCTGAATATGCCAACCTTATTATTTGGTCAATGTAACTGGAAGAATAAAGTAATAAGGTTGCCTGTGTTTGCAACGTTTCTTTCTACTAAGGTTAAAAAAAAACACAAGGTTCAAAGTTCTTCTCCGCGAAAGCGAACTTTAGAAAATAGAAAATAGAAAATAGAAAATAGAAAGTAGTAAGTAGAAAGTAGAAAGTAGAAAGTAGTAAGTAGAAAGTAGAAAGTAGAAAGTAGAAAGTAGTAAGTAGAAAGTAGGAAGTAGGAAGTAGTAAGTAGAAAGTAGAAAGTAGAAAGTAGAAAGTAGAAAGTCCGGACGCGTCAGCCCCCTTTCTACTTTCTACTTTCTACTTCCTACTCTTTTCACACTAAAACCGTAATTTCAAAAGTATTCACCACCCCGTCAGTCACTGCTTTATTAAAAGTTTGAGGCGAGGGAGTAATGCCTGCTCCTGAAACAATCACATCCACAAAATCGGGAGGCGTACTGCCCAGATCAAAAGGACCTGCCATGCCGGCAATATCGGTAGTGTGTTCGGGCAAAGCAAGAATTCTTACCAAAAGGTTTTCCATCGGCTCGGCTGAGGGATTCACTACATGCACATTGGCGGTGGTAGTATCAGGCGTTGAAGGCGGATACACCCGGTATTGCTGAATCTTAGCCGGATCGCCCACAAAAACTTCCTGCGCGCACTGATACACCGTATTGGCGCGCACATACACTATGTTATACACCATAATCCGCTGCTGGGTGGTAACCGGGCGGTTATTGATTCCCGAATTCTGAACCAGGTTTTTGGTATGAATATTATCGGCAATCGTAAGCAAATTATCCATCTGCGGCTGCAGGTAGCCCATCGCAATGAGTTCGGACTTAAAAGGTGTTTTATTTGCCTGCAAATTGGCACGTTCCAGCAGGTTTTCCATTTTTTCCTGGTCGTTGCGCGCCTTATCCATATCGTTCTGCCCGAACGAACGCTCTTTCACTTCATTGTTGGGATACGTTATTTTGGCATACCTGAAAAGCTGCTGCAGCGCCTCGCGACCTTCGATTACCGTAGAATTCACATCATCCGTAAGCACCGTAATATCTGACATTACCGAACCATCAAGCGGAAGCGCATCAGCCGTGGAAATATCGGTTTCGTAAGAATCTACATAAGGCGTGGTGATCCACGGAAACTTGGCGGTGAACAACGCAAGATCGGCTCGCAAAGCCTCCTTCTGAACTTCTGCGCGGCTTAGCATCAGCTCATCTTCCATGCGGTATTTACGTTCTATTTTATCAGGCATATATTTAATTTTAAAATTGATGTAAATATAGGTCATTGATTCTTCTTTTATAATGTCCTCAAAAACAATTTTTCAACAAAGTTTTGTTAATATCTTCTATTGAATATAAATTAATAAGCAAGGCATATTTGCTAACCCGTGAGTAAATGTATGTACCATGCATGTGATTATTCTTTCCATGTATATTAATGCCTTTTCCATGATCTAAAAAAATTGAACCATGCACAAATTTGTACAAACCATGCACTTTTATGTATTGTCCATGTATATTATTGAATATGCCTTGTATTTAATTGCTTCAATCATGTGTGCAAATACATTATCTTTG
>JBDSOU010000233.1:0-3051 GCA_039914625.1 Bacteroidia bacterium
ACCAATTCAACACCCATCGGACTTGAAGTGCAAGCACAGGCATTTGCTTTTTCCACAAATAGTGAAGCAATCAATAATGCTACATTTTTCCAATATAAAATAATTAATCGTTCTTCTTCTACTTTAACTGAAACATATTTCGGTCATTGGGCCGATCCT
Organism: Bacteroidia bacterium; assembly: GCA_039914625.1. GTDB lineage: Bacteria > Bacteroidota > Bacteroidia > AKYH767-A > OLB10 > DATEMK01. The sequence continues at coordinate 160 of JBDSOU010000233.1, forward strand.
GATCTTGGTAATGCTACCGATGATTATGTTGGTTGTGATGTTACACGGGGAATGGGTTATTGTTACAATGCAGATGCAAATGATGATTTGCCTGCCGGGTACGGATTAAATCCTCCGACAATAGGTATTGATTTTCTTGAAGGTCCGCTTGCAGATCCAAATGACGGAATAGACAATGATCGTGACGGAACTACTGATGAACCGGGTGAGCAAATTATTATGTCAAAGTTTTTATACTATAATAACGTTAATGGTGCACCCGATGGAAATCCAGACGGCTTTGCCCATTTTTACAATTACCTCAGAGGAATATGGGGTGATGGACTTCCGATGACTCACACGTGTAATGGGCGCGATCCGGGTGCATTAGCAAATTTCATGTACCCGGGTACAACTGATCCTGATAATCCGACTAACCTGACGGAAGCTTCTTGTGGCAATCCTGCTGGAGACCGCAGATTCTTAGAATCAGCCGGAACTTTTACGCTAATGCCTGGCGCTGTAAACTTTATTACTGCAAGTGTAATCTGGGCGCGTGATACTATTAACGGATCTTCACTTGATTCATTAAAAACCGCTGACGATATTATTCAGCAATTTTATGACAGCTGCTATGAGTTTACAGTTTCGATAAACGAAATTGAAGGTAACAACTGTAATCTTACTATCTCGCCAAATCCATTTTCACTTCAGACTTTAATTCAATTTAATTGTTTGACAAACGATGAATTTAAGTTCACGCTGTTTGATGTAAATGGAAAAATTGTCAGAAAAATTGAAAAGATCACGTCAAATCAAATAACATTGAAAAAAGAAAATCTCGAAAGCGGAATTTATTTTTTCAAGCTTGAAAATTCCAAAGGGAAATTTACTGCGGGTAAATTGGTTGTTGAATAAAAAATAGTTGTAAAAAAGTAAAAGCGTTTGGAATATTCTGCGCGCTTTTATTTTTTCTGAAACGGATGGGCTACTTTTGACAAGGATGAATGCCGATCAAAAATCAATTTTTAAAAGTTTTATTCCGCCATTTATTTTTGTGTTGATTTTATGGATCGTAAAATTCTTTGAAATTATTTTGGAGACCAACTTTGCTGAATATGGAGTTTTTCCGCGCCATACTGAAGGTTTGATTGGCATCATTTCCGCTCCGCTTATTCATGCCGATTTTGAACACCTGACTTCCAATTCCATCCCGATGCTAATTTTAGGCGCAACTCTAATTTATTTTTACAAAGAGCTTGCATTAAAAGTTTTTATTCTTGATTATTTATTAAGTGGTTTTTGGTTGTGGATCATTGGTCGCGAAAATTATCACATAGGTGCAAGCGGGGTGTTGTACGGGCTTGTTACTTTTTTATTTTTCAGCGGAGTGTTTCGAAAACATACCGGGTTAATGGCGCTCTCCTTGCTTGTTGTTTTCTTGTATGGCAGTTTGGTGTGGGGAATATTTCCATTGTACAAAGTCATTTCTTGGGAATCACATCTTTGCGGATCCCTGGCAGGAATTCTTCTTGCTTTTGTGTATAGAAAAGAAGGACCACAACGGAAAGTTTATGAATGGGAACTGGAAGGTGAAGGTGAAAGTGCAAATGATAATGAAATCGGGAAAGTGAGCGAAGGAGAAAGTGAGAACAATGATAGCGAAATTTCTCCTGAAGAAAAAGAAGAAGTAAGGATTCGTTATATTTATAAAAAGGAAAATCCTGAAAATAATAAAGGTGAATTGTAGAATTAAAATTCAAAGCAATGAATAAAATTGAACACATAGGCATAGCAGTTAAAAACCTTGAAACATCAAATGAATTATTTGCAAAACTTTTTGGAAAAGCACATTACAAAACAGAGCAAGTAGCAAATGAGTTTGTAAACACCTCTTTTTTTATGATCGGGGAAAATAAAATTGAATTGCTTGAAGCAACTTCAACCGAAAGCGCCATTTCAAAATTTATTGAAAAAAAAGGAGAAGGAATTCATCACATTGCTTATGATGTAAATGATATTCGCGTTGAAATGAAAAGATTAATAGATGCAGGTTTTGTTTTGCTGAGCGAAGAACCAAAACAAGGAGCTGATAATAAACTTGTTTGTTTTTTACATCCCAAGTCAACAAATGGAATTTTGATTGAACTTTGCCAGGAAAGAGAATAGCGTTTTAAAGTTTAAAGTTTTCGGCAAGAATTTCAGGAAGAAAAGTTTCCAATGTGTTTTTAGATAAATCAAGATGAAATGCAGGCAATCCGGCTTTTTTGGCACCTTCAACATGCTGAATGGAATCATCAATAAAAATTGTCTCTTCTTTTTTTAAATTATTCCCCTGTACAACAAAATTAAAAATTTCAGTTTCAGGTTTCCGCATCTTTAATTCACAACTGAAATACATTTTTTTAAATACACTTTCCAAAACATTTTTTCCAAAATCTTTTTCCAAGATTTTTTTAACTTCCTTCAAATGAATCCCGTTTGTATTGCTCAGCAGAAATAAATTGTAATGCTTTTTCAGCGATTGCACAAATTTCATACGCGCTGCCGGAATTGTAAAAAGCAAAGCATTCCATGCGTCATCAATTTGTCCGTCAGTTACAGGGGTTGAAATATGTTTCCTGATTTCATTCCGGAAATCCTCATCAGAAATAATCCCCTTCTCATAATCATCAAAAAAATGCTCCTGCTTTTTCTTTGAAAATAGTTCATCAAAGTTTTTAATTCCTAATTTTATGTAAGCGTTTGCGGCTGCTTCATAGCTGACATCAAAAATTACTCCTCCCAGATCAAGAATGATGTTTTTGATACGAATATTATTTTCCTTCTGCATACTTTGGCAAATTGGCTGCAAATATATAATTTCGCAATCCCGAAAAAGGAAACAATTCCGGGCCTATAGCTCAGTTGGTT
>JBDSOU010000080.1:0-13627 GCA_039914625.1 Bacteroidia bacterium
GGATCAATACCCAGCCGGTGGGCTAACCCTGCGCATACACCCGCAATTACTTTATCATCAGGGTCGCGGTACAGCTTGCGGTAGCTTCTTTTTTCTGAAATGTTTGCAGCATACGTGCGTTCGCGCGTTTCGCCCGGTTCTTCACCGGCAAACTGCTCAGGACGCCCCATCACGCTGATCACGTATTCCACATCCTCATCAAGAATCACTTCCTTGCCGTTTTTCACGCGCTCGGTAAACATTTCAGCAATGCGCGATTCAACATCCTGTATGATTTCGTCCCTGCCATCCGATGACGTAAAGTATCCTTTAATCGCATCAAGATATTTTCTCATTTTCTCGTAGGCATGTTCTTCTATATGGAACACCATCCCACCAATATTTACTGTTAGAGTCTTGTTCATTTTGTTTAATTGTTTTTAGCGGTTTGACTGACGGCTTCCACCAGCTCACTCCAGGTGGTTTGTAATTCTTTCAAAAATTGTTCTCCGAGCGGAGTAATGGAATAATATTTTCTGGGGGGACCCGATGTTGACTCAACCCACTTGTAGCCGAGCAGCCCTGCGTTTTTCAGTCTTGTCAGCAGCGGGTACAACGTACCCTCCACCACAATCAGCTTTGCTTCCTTCATTTTGCCGATAATATCTGATGGGTAAATTTCACCCTGCGATATAATGGACATGATGCAAAACTCCAAAACCCCCTTGCGCATCTGGGCTTGTGTGTTTTCTAAATTGCTCACGTTTTTTGTTTTTTAAATTGTTCCGGGAACCTCTTCCGATTTATTTCGAAAACTCTTTTTCCCTTATGCGATGCAAAGATACATTAATAAAATAGTACCATGTAACACATAGTACTAAATATTTTGTAAATAATTGATTTGTAGGGAGATTATTTTTAATAATGGACTCTCTGAACAATGGCATAAAGTCATTTAGTTTTCCGGTTTGAAAAAAAATCAAATCCAAATGGAACAAAAAAAAAGAAACTGAAAAGGTAATTAAAAAAATTCATTCTCTAATTCAGAATGAGACAGGAACCCAAAAAAAAAATCCTCCCGTAATCGAGAGGATTTTTTTTATTAAAGATTCTGCGCCAGCAATTACTGACCACCAGGATTATTTTATTCAAGAGAAATCTTCAGGCACAAACCGCGCAGCTCATGGAGCAATACGTTGAATGATTCAGGAATTCCCGGAGTGCCGAGGTTTTCACCTTTAACAATAGCCTCATAAGCTTTAGCCCTTCCGATTACATCATCAGATTTAACAGTGAGTAATTCCTGGAGGATGTTTGCAGCACCGAATGCTTCAATAGCCCAAACTTCCATTTCACCGAAACGTTGTCCTCCGAACTGTGATTTACCGCCAAGAGGCTGCTGTGTGATGAGCGAATACGGCCCGATTGAACGTGCGTGCATCTTATCATCAACCATGTGACCTAACTTGAGCATATAAATAATTCCGACTGTTGCAGGTTGATCAAATTTTTCGCCTGTTCCGCCATCATACAAATAGGTGCTTCCGAATTTAGGGAGACCGGCCTTGGTTACATAGCTGTCAATATCAGCAACCGATGCTCCGTCAAAAATTGGTGTAGCGAATTTCATACCGAGCTTCTGCCCTGCCCATGCAAGAATGGTTTCATAAATCTGACCGAGGTTCATACGTGAAGGTACGCCCAGCGGGTTGAGAACAATGTCAACGGGTGTACCGTCTTCGAGATATGGCATGTCTTCATCGCGGACAATCTTGGCAACAATACCTTTATTTCCGTGTCGGCCTGCCATCTTATCTCCTACTTTAAGCTTTCGTTTTTTTGCAATGTAAACTTTTGCAAGCTGCACAATTCCGGCAGGTAATTCATCACCGATGGTCAAAGCAAATTTCTTACGCTTAAACGAACCGATCGTGTCATTCACTTTGATATTGTAATTGTGGAGGAGCTGATTGATCATTTCATTTTTCTCCTTATCAGTAGTCCACTTAGTGGGATTGATGGTAGAGTAATCAATGTCCTGCAATATCTTCTGCGTGAATTTTGAACCTTTCGGCACTACAACTTCCTTGTATAAATCAGTTACTCCCTGGGCGGTTTTTCCGCTTACAAGAATGAATAATTTGTCAATGAGCTTGTTCCGGATTTCAGCAAGCGCTTTTGCCTGTTCATCATCCATTTTTCCAAGAATCTGTTTTTCCTCGTTCTTGTTTACTTTTTCTTTTATAGCTCTTGAAAACAATTTCTTATTAATGACCACCCCTTTTACTGAAGGCGGAACTTTGAGTGAGGCATCCTTTACATCACCGGCTTTGTCACCGAAAATGGCGCGCAACAATTTTTCTTCAGGCGAAGGATCAGTTTCTCCTTTAGGAGTGATTTTACCAATGAGTATATCTCCTTCCACAACTTCAGCACCCACACGAATCAACCCATTTTCGTCCAACTCCCGCGTAGCTTCTTCACTAACGTTAGGTATATCAGCAGTTAATTCTTCAAGACCGCGCTTGGTGTCGCGCACTTCAAGGCTGTATTCATCCACGTGAACAGAAGTGAAAATATCTTCGCGCACCACGCGTTCAGAAATTACAATAGCATCTTCAAAGTTGTAACCTTTCCACGGCATGAATGCCACTTTAAGATTTCTTCCAAGAGCCAATTCTCCGTCCTGTGTAGCATAACCTTCGCACAACACCTGGCCTGCTTTCACTTTCTCCCCCTTTTTTACAATTGGCTTTAAGTTCACGCACGTATTCTGGTTTGTTTTTTGAAATTTAGTGAGACGATATATTTTCAAATCATCGTCAAAGCTGATGAGCTTTTCATCTTCATCCCTTGTATTGCGAATGTGAATTTCATTTGCATCCACGTATTCAACCGTTCCGCTGTGAGCGGCATTTACAAGCACACGCGAATCACGCACCACAATTCCTTCAAGGCCTGTTCCCACAATAGGAGCTTCGGGCCTCAATAACGGAACTGCCTGGCGTTGCATGTTCGATCCCATGAGGGCACGGTTTGCATCGTCATGTTCAAGAAAGGGGATCAATGATGCAGCGATAGAAGCAATCTGGTTTGGCGCAACATCCATGAGGTGAACTTTCTCAGGTTCAACAATCGGGAAATCGCCTTCGAACCTGGCTTTTATTTTCGCTTCATTAAAGTTTCCTTTTGCATCAATCTGTGCATTTGCCTGTGCAATAACTTTTGAATCTTCTTCTTCGGCAGTCAGGTAAATAACATCTTTATCAACGTCAACTTTACCATCCGTTACCGTACGATAAGGCGTGGAGATGAACCCGAGATTATTTATTTTTGCATATACACACAATGAAGATATCAAACCGATGTTCGGTCCTTCTGGAGTTTCAATGGTGCACAAACGTCCATAATGCGTGTAATGTACGTCACGTACTTCAAAACCCGCGCGCTCCCTTGACAAACCGCCTGGCCCGAGGGCAGACAACCTTCTCTTATGCGTAATTTCCGCAAGGGGATTTGTCTGATCCATGAACTGTGAAAGCTGGTTAGTTCCGAAGAAAGAATTGATTACTGAAGAAAGCGTTTTTGCATTGATCAGGTCAGCAGGTGTGAACACTTCATTGTCACGAACGTTCATACGCTCGCGGATCGTTCTTGCCATACGTGCCAATCCAACTCCAAACTGAGCGAACAACTGCTCGCCTACAGTTTTTACTCTCCTGTTGCTCAAGTGATCAATATCATCCACATCAGCTTTTGAATTGATAAGAGAGATAAGATATTTAATAATTAAAATAATGTCTTCCTTCGTGAGGACTTTGGTATTTTCAGGAGTATTAAGGTTTAATTTTTTGTTAATCCGGTATCTTCCCACTTCGCCCAAATCATATCTCTTATCAGAGAAAAATAATTTGTCAATAATGCCTCTTGCAGTTTCTTCATCAGGAGGTTCGGCATTTCTTAACTGACGGTATATATGTTCAACAGCTTCTTTCTGGCTGTTTGAAGTATCTTTTTGAAGCGTGTTATACATGATTGCATAATCACTTGCACTTGCTTCATCTTTGTGAAAAATAATTGATTTCACCCCGGCATCAATGATCACATCAATATGATCATCTTCAAGAAGGGTTTCGCGTTCAAGAATTACCTCATTACGTTCGATGGAAACTACTTCACCGGTATCCTCATCCACAAAATCTTCCACCCATGTCTTCAAAACTCTTGCGGCCATTTTACGTCCTACCATTTTCTTCAAAGCAGCTTTACTGACTTTTACTTCATCGGCAAGTCCGAAAATTTCAAGAATGTCTTTATCACTTTGGAAACCGATGGCACGCAACAATGTTGTCACCGGAAATTTTTTCTTACGGTCAATGTATGCATACATGACATTATTTATGTCTGTCGCAAATTCAATCCACGAACCTTTGAAAGGAATAACCCTTGCAGAATACAACTTGGTTCCGTTAGCATGACGGCTCTGACCGAAAAATACTCCCGGTGAGCGATGTAATTGAGAAACCACTACGCGTTCGGCCCCGTTAATTACAAACGTTCCTTTCGGAGTCATGTAAGGAATGGTGCCAAGATATACGTCTTGGACGATGGTTTCGAAATCCTCATGCTCAGGATCGGTACAGTAAAGCTTTAACTTGGCTTTTAAAGGTACGCTGTAAGTTAATCCTCTTTCGATACATTCATCTAATGAATATCTCGGAGGATCAATAAAATAATCGAGGAATTCAAGCACGAAATTATTTCTTGAATCCGATATGGGAAAGTTTTCGCTGAACACTTTAAATAAGCCCTCGTTATGACGGTTATCTGAAGTGGTTTCCAACTGGAAAAAATCCTGGAAAGACTGTAACTGAATTTCTAAAAAATCAGGGTATTCAATAGTTTGCTTGTTGGAAGCGAAACTTATCCTTTTGCTATTTGTTTTTTGCGATGTGTTTTGTATTGCAGCCAATGGACTATGTTTTTAATTAATTAATATTAAGAACAAAATTATTTTTACAAAACCGTTCCTCTCTTCAGAAGAGCGTAAATAAAAATACACAGTCCTCAGTCCTTCTTTTCGAAGGAATGAGAACTATGTTAATAGCTTAAATGTTTTTTATTTGACTTCAACCTCTGCTCCTGCTTCTTCCAATTGCTGTTTAATTGAGTTTGCTTCTTCTTTTGAAACACCTTCTTTAACAGGTTTTGGAGCAGCATCCACGAGGTCTTTGGCTTCTTTCAATCCCAACCCGGAAATTTCTTTTACCAATTTCACCACAGCGAGCTTAGCGCCACCTGCTGCTTTGAGAATAACATCGAAAGTTGATTTTTCTGCTACTGCCTCTCCTCCACCGGCTGCACCGCCACCTGCCATCATAACAGGAGCTGCTGCTGCAGGCTCAATTCCATACTCATCTTTCAAAATCTTTGCAAGCTCACTTACTTCTTTTACAGAAAGGCTTACTAACTGTTCTGCGAAATTTTTTAAATCTGCCATTTTATTATTTGTTTATTTTTAGAATTTATTTTAATTTTTGATTTAATATAACTGAAAGCTCTTAATTGGAAGCATTAAGAACCTCTTTGTTCGAGTGTTTTGAGTATTCCGGCAATTTTGGCTCCGCCTGATTGCAGGGCAGAAATAACATTTTGTGCCGGTGATTGCAACAAGCCGATGATTTCACCAATAAGCTCGTTTTTAGACTTCAATGCAACGAGTGCATCCAGCTGATTATCTCCTGTAAAAATCGAAGCATCAATAAAGGCACTTTTCAATATCGGGCGGTCATTTTTCTTTCTGAATTCCTTAATCACCTTTGCAGGCATATTGGACACATCAGAAAACATGATTGCTGTAGAGCCTTTCAATGTAGCGAACAGGTCATTGAAATTATTTTCATCAATTTTCTGCAATGCCTTTTTGATAAGAGAATTTTTTGCCACCCTGACCTTTACATTTTTTTCAAAGCAGCTTCTTCTTAATTTATTAGCCTTTTCTACAGTGATATTTGAAATATCGGTAAAGTAATAATTGTTGCAGGAATTAAAACTTTCTACAAGGCTATCTATGATTTTATTTTTATCTTCTTTTTTCATTTATCTACGAATTACGAATTATATTTATTTAACCGGCAAAGGGTTTTGAATCAATTTTAATTCCGGGACTCATTGTACTCGACATGCAGATGCTTCTGAAATAAGCTCCTTTTGCAGATGCAGGCTTCAATTTTGCAATGCTTGACAGTACTTCGTTGGCGTTGTCTCTAATCTTATCTGCATCAAACGAAACTTTACCAACTGATGTATGGATGATTCCGGCCTTGTCAACCTTGAAATCAATTTTACCGCCTTTGGTTTCTTTAACAGCTTTGCCAATATCATTGGTAACAGTACCTGTTTTAGGATTTGGCATTAAATTACGGGGACCTAAAATTTTTCCCAACTTACCCACTTTTGCCATAACGCTGGGCATGGTAATTACAATATCCATATCCAGCCAGCCTTGTTCTATTTTTTGAATGTATTCATCTAATCCGACAAAATCTGCTCCGGCTTCTTTAGCTTCCGCTTCTTTATCAGGAGTGCATAATACAAGAACTTTTACAGTTTTGCCGGTGCCGTGAGGAAGTGTAACAATTCCACGTACCATCTGGTTCGCTTTGCGCGGATCAACACCCAATCGGATGCTTAAATCAATAGAAGAATCAAATTTTGTAAAAGTTATTTCCTTTACAATTTTCGCAGCTTCCTGTAAAGGATATGTTTTGGTCGCATCAAACTTTTTTGTAACTACTTTACGATTTTTTGTAAGCTTTGACATTTTCTTTGTTTTGTGAAGTGCAAGCGTCCGAATTAACGAACTCCTTCGGTTAATTTAAATTATTGAGTTATTGAATTGCTGAATTATTGAGTTACCTGTACTATTTATTTTCTTATTAAATCAACAGCTCAAAATTCTATAATTCAACAATTATTTCTTTGCATCAACAGTTATTCCCATGCTTCGAGCAGTACCGGCAACCATGCTGATGGCGGATTCAATAGTGAAGCAGTTAAGATCCACCATTTTTGCTTCAGCAATTGCACGTATCTGGTCCATATTAACGGAACCAATTTTTTTTCGGTTAGATTCAGGAGACCCGCCTTTAAGCTTTGTTGCTTCAAGCAGTTGAACTGCAACAGGAGGAGTTTTGGTGATAAATTCAAATGATTTATCTGTATAAACAGTTATAATTACCGGGATTACTTTTCCGGCCATTTGCTGGGTTCTTGCATTGAACTGCTTGCAAAACTCCATGATGTTAACACCCTTTGCTCCAAGCGCAGGACCAATAGGAGGCGCAGGATTGGCTGCTCCGCCTTTAATCTGCAATTTTATTAACGCACCTACTTCTTTTGCCATTTCTTATTTGATTTGATGATTTGATGATTTGATAATTTGATGATGATAAAAATCAGAAGCGGAAGCCTTCTTTTAATTACCAAATTATCAAATTAGCTCATTATCTGATTGATTTTATTCTTTTTCTACTTGCATATAACTCAACTCCAATGGTGTTTTTCTTCCGAAAATTTTTACCATTACTTTGAGCTTTTTCTTTTCTTCGTTTACTTCTTCAATTACTCCTGAGAAGGTATTGAACGGCCCATCCACCACTTTAACTGTTTCGCCCACAACAAATGGAATGTTCATTATTTCTTCCGACTCCGCCAGTTCATCCACTTTTCCAAGCAGCCTGTTCACTTCTGATGGTCGGAGCGGTGCAGGAGCTTCTCCTTTCGGACCTAAGAAATTAATTACTCCTGTTACATTCTGAATAATGTGAGGAATTTCACCGGTCAGCACCGCCTCTATCAAAACATATCCCGGAAGGTAATTCCGTTCTTTACTTACTTTTTTCCCGTCTTTGATCTGGTAAATTTTTTCCGTTGGAATTAATACCTGCGAAACAAAATCATTCAACTTCAGGCGGTTTATTTCAGCTTCAATATATTGCTTGACCTTTTTCTCTTTGCCGCTGATAGCACGAATGACGTACCATTTTTTTACTGTATCTGTCATTATCATAGCTGCGCTTAGTCGAACAAAGAATAAATTAAATTCATGGAACCCTGGAATACCGAGTCCATAAGAAATACCACAATGCCTATTATTAATGAGGCAGTTAAAACTACAATCGCACTGCTCTGAAGTTCAGCCCAGGTAGGCCACGATACTTTGTGCATGAGTTCATTATAGCACTCCTTTATATAATTTGATATCTTATTCATTTTTTTTGAGTTATTTGTTAATCGTTATCTGTTGTTTGTAAACTTTGGTGTTAACAATTAACCAATAACCTTTAACCTTTTTGCTGCACGGGTGGAGAGACTCGAACTCCCAGCCAACGGTTTTGGAGACCGCTACTCTACCAATTGAGCTACACCCGTTTGATAGTTGGGAGTTTAGAGTTCGGAGTTCAGAGTAAATCCTTTTTCTATTAACTCCGAACTCCAGTCTCCGAACTACTTTATAATCTCAGTTACCTGGCCTGCACCAACCGTTCTGCCGCCTTCGCGAATTGCAAAACGTAAGCCTTTATCCATAGCAACAGGAACAATAAGACCTACTGTAATTGTTACGTTGTCGCCCGGCATTACCATTTCACGACCTTCAGGTAATGTGATTTCACCTGTTACATCGGTAGTTCTCAGATAAAACTGCGGACGGTATTTGTTATGAAACGGAGTGTGACGGCCGCCTTCTTCTTTCTTCAAAACATAAATCTCAGCTTTGAATTCAGTATGCGGAGTTATTGAACCCGGTTTTGCAACCACCATTCCTCTGCGAATATCATCTTTTTCAATACCTCTGAGCAGTAATCCTACGTTATCACCAGCTTCTCCCCTGTCCAGAATTTTGCGGAACATTTCCACACCTGTAACAGTTGAGGTCAGCTTTTTTTCCTGCATTCCGATGATTTCAACGCTGTCGTTTGAATTGATAACGCCTCTCTCAATACGTCCTGTAGCAACGGTTCCGCGGCCGGTGATGGAGAATACATCTTCAACAGGCATGAGGAAAGGTTTCTCAATTTCACGCAGAGGAATTGGAATGAAAGTATCCACAGCATCCATTAATTGCATGATGGCAGGAACCCATTTCTCATCTTTATTCAATCCTCCAAGAGCAGAACCACGAATAACAGGAGTATTTGCTCCGTCAAATTCGTAAAACGTTAACAACTCGCGAATTTCCATTTCAACAAGGTCTAACAATTCAGGATCGTCAACCATGTCCACTTTATTCATAAACACTACTATCTTAGGCACACCAACTTGGCGGGCCAGGAGAATATGCTCACGGGTTTGTGGCATAGGACCATCAGTAGCTGCAACCACAACAATAGCTCCGTCCATCTGGGCAGCCCCTGTTACCATGTTCTTTACATAGTCAGCGTGGCCGGGACAGTCAACGTGCGCGTAGTGGCGCAGTGCTGTTGAGTATTCAACGTGCGCAGTATTAATTGTAATTCCTCGTGCTTTTTCTTCAGGAGCGTTGTCAATCGAATCGAATGAACGAACTTCTGCAAATCCTTTTGCTGCAAGAACTGTTGTAATTGCTGCTGTTAATGTTGTTTTTCCGTGGTCAACGTGACCGATGGTTCCAATGTTTACGTGCGGTTTGGAACGATCAAATTTTTCTTTTGCCATAATTTATTTTGTATAAGAATCGGTTAATAGAGATGTTTGGACTTTATGATTGGTAAATGATATTCTTGTATTGCTGTATTATTAAATGGTTTTTAGTGTTTTTTATTGCTTACTCTATGAGCCGTTGAGGAGAATCGAACTCTCGACCTCTTCCTTACCAAGGAAGTGCTCTACCACTGAGCTACAACGGCTTTTGCTCAGCTCCCCGTTGAGCGGAAGACCGGGCTCGAACCGGCCACCCCCAGCTTGGAAGGCTAGTGCTCTACCAAATGAGCTACTTCCGCTTATCAATTTTGGATTCCGGATTTCAGATTTTGGATTTCATTCCGCAATCACTAAACTCGCAATCCGCATTTCCTTTGTGGGGAGAGAAGGATTCGAACCTTCGAAGTCGTAAGACGACAGATTTACAGTCTGTTCCATTTGGCCACTCTGGTATCTCCCCTTGCTGGTTTACAGCGTGCAGTCTGTGGCTTTGTCAAGCGTAAACTGTAAGTGCAAACTTACCGAAAGAGTAACTTCGGAATCACCTGTAAACTGATCAATGAGCCGATGGAGGGATTCGAACCCCCGACCCACTGATTACAAATCAGTAGCTCTGGCCAACTGAGCTACATCGGCATTGTCAGAAAGTTAATAGTTAATAGTTAATGGTTTTTTATTATTCGTGTTATCCAAATTATGAATAACGTTTAACGAACAACAATTAACTCCTGCTAACTGAGCTACTTCGACACACTTTCTTCACTAATTTCAATGAACAATACAAACTCCTCCCAAAAATGGGAGCGCAAATTTAGAAAAGATAATCAGATAAACAAATCCGTGTTGAAAATATTTTGAAAATTTTTTTAAAAGCCGGATGCCGGGTGTTGCAGCTTAAGCAATTTAACAATGTATTTTCTTATCTTCTGGGTCCTCTTTTCTTTTTCACCATCTTCTTTTGTTTTTTCGACAAGCCTGCATTTTTTGTGGTGAGCTCAAACTTCTCCTGAAGTTTTGTATTTTCATCAAGCGAAATGGTTCCTTTCGACAGTTCGCGCAAGTGTTCAAAAACCAAATGATCGTCCACCGTATCGCGGTTCCAGTTAAGGTATTGAAACTTCATAAAGTTAGCAAGCGTTATAGTCAACTGGTTTTTTTCCGGGCCATCATCCATTTTCAGAAGTTCTATTATCATCAACTCCATGGTTTTTCCGTAATGCTTAAACCGTATTTTTTTGCTGGGGTACGTAACTTTTTTAGGTCTTACTTTCAGCGTTTGTGCTGTGAGTTTAGGATAAGGCGAATCCACATCGAGCTTAAAATCTGAAATAACAAAAAGGTGATCCCACAGCTTGTGCCTGAAATCCGTAATATCTCTCAAATGCGGATTAAGCGCTCCCATTACCGTTACAATTACCTGTGCTGCATTATTGCGGTCATCCCTGTCATCAATGGTGCACGCATGTTCAACCATTTTTTGAATATTACGACCGTATTCAGATATAATTAGAAGACTCCGTCCGCTGTTGTATTCCATATTTAAAAATTAATTGGTGTGCTCAAAAGTAGGCAAAATTTGTTATTCCGGTTTTAACAATATGAATAACAGACCAGGGCAATGATCACCCGGTTTAACAAAACAGAAGCAATAGAGTTGCGTCTTTGGGCTTCCACCGGTCTGATTGACCGAAAAATGAGTTAACCACATAATAATGTTAATAAAATTTTATAAAAAATTCATACAAATTCAAAAGTATTCCCCTATATTTGCATCCATAGGGTTAGGTAAAGAGCCGGAGCACTTTTCGTTCCGGTTTCTTTTTTGGGGTAAGTTGATGTTTTTATTCTTTCACAACCTTGCCTTTCTTAATCACTCCTCTCGATATATCGCGATTATTTCTCACTTCATAAATATAAATTCCTTTTGCAAATTGTTCCGTGTTAAACGAAACAGAATTGGTAAATTTCTGTTGAAAAAGTTTTCTTTGAGCCAGTAAGAGCATTCATATCACAAGATTCCAAGCCTGATTATATGCATCAGGTGTTTTGCCAAGAATAGCTGTGCCTTTTTGTTAGATGCACGCTTCGTTTTCATCTCCGATTTATTTTTTTGTTGCAGTATACTTTTTCAAGAAATCAAACATTTTGTAACATCTTCAAGTTTCAATTTTGCTGCTGTAATTTCCTTACTAATTTCTTCGTTGTCTTTGCACAAGTCGGATAGCACTTCAGGTCGGAGAAGTTTAAAAGTTCCATCAGGAAGGATTACATAGCCCGCTTGGCAACAAACTGCAATTAGCTTTTCATCTGGTTTGATAATCCCAAGGTCTCTCTGTTCTTTTTCTGTACGCGCTGGTTCGCCAATGAAATAAGTATAATAACCTTTTTCAATTATCAGATTGTATCCTTTTACTTTTGAGTAAAGATAACTGTTAATGTAAATTGTGTCATGAATTGATACACCCCAGACTTCTTTCTCTAACTTTTCTTTGTCGCTTTTAGGTTGAATATTTTCAAGTTTGTAATTGGCGATACCACCTGTCATAAAAATATTTCCCTGTGTTCTCTGTTTGATTTGAAAACTGAAAGTCAATGAAGGAGTGTTTTGTTTTAACTCACTGAAGTTTGCAAAACCGTTGGCATTAGGATTGGTTGTCTGTCCGAAAACAATTCCAGCAAACAATATTGAAACTGCTACGCTAATTATTTTTTTCATTGTTGTCTTTATTTATAGTGATTGTTAAAATTAATTTCTTGTAGTTAGTTCAAAGTTAGCAGTGTCCCCATTTATTGCGCACAACACATCAGAGATAAATGATCCCGATAGTTATCGGGATAAAATGAAAGGCTTACAAGTTACCATCTCAAAACTACCACAACTTAATAATCATGGTTCAGACAATTTCAATAGCCAATCAACCTGTCCCGATATTTCATCGGGAAACCTTTCATTTTAAAATTTACATTTAGTCCTCCTAAAGCCAACTTTACTGAGACCCTCTTTAATTATTTGATTTCTTTGTCATAGAAAATCTTCATGTTTTAATTAAAGAGGATCTGCATGTTAGCTGCCGTTATACATTTCATAGTGAATGTGATTAATATTTTCCACGATAAACTCGTAAAGTAATTTGAACCGCAATTAACATACCTAATCCAATATTCAAACCAATAGCTGCGAAGCAAAATTGTCCTTTGAAAGTTAAATAAAGTATAAAATTAGGGATTCCATATGAAAGCATACCATAAGATGTATCCTGATAGAAATTTACCGGTCTTGAAGGGTCAAACAAATCCGCGTTGAATGATGGAGGTTCAATATATATTTCTTTTATCATTCGCCATTCAACATTCCTATCTTTATTTATGCCTAATAATAAGGGTACAGTTATTATTGGAAAAAATAAACCACCAATTGCCATCATATAAAATTCTTGACTTTGGAATGAAATTAATTCATAAAAACCATCCATCTCACCAGGTCCATTCCAGAAAAAGAAATGAAGAATTTGAGAACCAGCAATGATCGAAAAAATTATAATTCTGAATATGGCATTTACATTTTTATCACTCATTAGCACTTAACATCTAAATTAGGCAACACAGTATTTTCGCAGCGCAAAAATTGCTGATAACATTTATATATCAATACCTCAGCAAAAGTTAAAATACTGGATTTCCACAAATATAGAAATAACATAACTCATGCTGCAAATCGTAGCAGCTAATATTCCTGACCTATCACGGGAAACCAAACAAAAAAACCCCACTCTCGCAGGGTTCTTCTCTTATACATAATTAATAAAAACCTTAAACCTATCCTTCCGGTGCAGGTATAACCCCCAGCACAATCTCCTCATTCTTGGTAACCCCAGCCGGCAGTATGACGTCCTCTTCCTTCAAAATCTCATCGCCATCTTTTATCACCAGCTTATCCTTGCCGCTCGATAATTTATTCCCGAAATCA
>JBDSOU010000040.1:0-3515 GCA_039914625.1 Bacteroidia bacterium
ATAAACAAATTTTTAGAAAAAAGTAAACCTCATAATAATTATAAAAAATGAAAGCAATAATTCTCGTTTTACAAATTTCACTATTCTTTTCTGCCTGTGCGCAGCAAAATAAAAAAGTGGTAGAAAATAATTTATATACTAATAATAGTGAACTCCAGGATACAAACTGGACAGATAAAGTTGTCAAAACCAAAGCAGAGTGGAAGAAAATTCTTACTCCCGAACAATATAATATAACAAGAGAGCAGGGCACAGAGGCGCCATTTAGTAGTGCTTATAACAAAAACCATCAATCAGGATTATATTATTGCATTAGTTGTGGCAATCCCTTATTTAGTTCAGCAAATAAATTTGAATCAGGAACCGGATGGCCGAGTTTCTGGAAACCCTATTCGCAAAAGAGCCTGCAGGTAGCAACTGATAATTCAATGGGAATGCAGCGTGATGAAATATCCTGCGCCCGCTGCGATGCTCACTTAGGTCATGTTTTTAATGATGGACCCCAGCCAACTGGTTTGAGATATTGCATGGATGGCGTGGCATTGCTCTTTAAAACAACTGACAATAAAGCCACAGAAAATAAATCAACGGATAATCTCTCTTCCTATAATAAAGCAACATTTGCAGCAGGTTGTTTTTGGTGTGAAGAAACTGTTTTTGAAAGTGTAAAAGGTGTTGCAGAAGTAATTTCCGGATATTCAGGAGGCGCAAAAAAAAATCCTACTTATGAAGAAGTAGGAAGCGGAACAACAGGCCATGCAGAAAGCATTGAAATTTATTATGATTCCACCAAAGTAAGTTATCAAACTTTACTTAAAGTGTTTTTTGCATCGCAAGACCCCACACAAGTTAATGGACAAGGACCGGATAAAGGTACCCAATACCGTTCCATTGCTTTTTATAGAAATCCAAATGAAAAACAATTGATTGAAAATTATATTAATGAATTAAATAAATCAGGTAAATACAAAAAGCCAATCGCTACACAGGTAATTCCGTATAAAGAATTTTGGAAAGCTGAAGACTATCATCAGAATTATATTCAGCATCACCCTGAAGATGGTTATGTTAAACATGAATCTATTCCACGAATCAAGAGAACACAGAAACAGTTTCCTGAACTTTATAAACCCGAGCGTTTGCTAATTGAGAAATAATTGTAAGGATGTTAAATAAAATCGTTTTCTATACACTAATAGGTTGTGCAATAACAAATTCTTGCCGGGCAGGAGGTCCATGGGCACAGGGCAAGGGTAATGGTTTTGTACAGCTTGGATTTTCTTCTATTAATTACAAAAATGTTTTTGATACTGATGGAAAAGGTCGTGACGCTTTTGGAAGATTTCAGGATGTGACTTTTCAGTTATATTCTGAATTAGGATTAACAAAAAGATTGACATTAAAATTAATTGCACCCTATAAATATTTAAGCGGTGAAAGTTCTAACCTGTCTTACAGCAAACAAAGTTTACAAGGAGCAGGAAATATTGTTTTGGGTGCAAGTTATTTGTTCGTGGACAAAAAAATAAAAATCGCTGCACGATTAGAAATTGCTTCTCGCGGAAAGAAAGATGACAACAATCCTTCCTTTTACAACCTTAAAACAGGATATACTGATGCCGAAGTTTCACCTTATATTTCAATTGGAGCGTCCTCAAATAAATATTATTGGTATTCCGATATTGGCGCGGGATTAACAAAGAACAGTGTTTTTAAATTTTATGGAGAAGCAGGATATTCAATTTTCAAAAAGTTAAAGGCAGCGATTGTCGTGGATACAAGAATCCCTTTCCAAACGGACAGTACGATTGCTATGCAGCCAGCTCAAACACCTACTTCATTTTTATATGACCCGTTTCAGCAATATATCGGAGTAGGACTTAAACTAATTTACACCTATAAAGAGAAATACGGAATAACCGCGTCTGCGTTCGGTGCAGTTTCGGCAAAGCGTATTGCAGAAGCACCGGCATACAATGTTGGTTTATTTTATAAATGGTAAAAGAAAATATAGCGTAGTTGATCATAACAAAATTCAATAATAAAAATAAAATGAAACGATTTAAAATAATTTTCATCACATTAAGCATCTTTTCAAGCATGTCATTTATGTATCTGAATCAGGATACTCCAACCGGACTTAAGAAAGGTGAAAAAGCGCCCGCATTCAATGCAAAAGATTATAATGGTAACAGTATTGACCTTTACAAATTGCTGCAGAATGGTGAGGTAGTGCTGATGTTTTACAGAGGTGAATGGTGCCCATATTGTAACAAGGAAATGAGTGAACTTCAGGACTCACTTCATTATATTACTGAAAAAGGAGCCTATGTTATCGCCATTACTCCAGAAACCAACAATAACATCAACAAAACAATTAAAAAAACAAAAGCCTCCTTTTCAATTATCCACGATGAGGGAAATAAAATTATGGATTTATATAAAACAAGTTTTGTTTTGGATAGTGCAACAGTTGAGAAATATAAAAAATGGAACATTGATTTAGAAAATGCCAATGGCAATAAAGATAATACCTTACCCGTACCTGCAACTTATGTCATCGGTAAAGATGGAATTATTAAATACGTTTTTTTTGATAAGGATTATAAGAACAGAGCTTCTGTAAATGATATTATCAATGCTTTATAGAAAATTTAAATGTGCAGAAATTGCTATTGCTCCAATGTAAGTGCAGTATTTTTCATTGGGACCAATCACTTTTTTGCTTCCATTCCATATTGGTTAAGCATTCGGTGATAAATGGTTTTTAAATGTGCAGGTCGAACTCTTAACTTATATAAAGTAAAAACAATAAAGTTCGCTACCTGAACCCGAATAAAACTATTATGGTCATACTTTCGTGCGGAGACCAATGCATCACATTGAATAATGTGAAATGAGAATTCCTTTTGTAACCTTTTTACAATATCAAAATCTTCCATCAAAATAAATTGTTCATTAAAGCCACCAACAGATTCAAAAATATTTCTTGTGAGGAAAAGTGTTTGGTCACCACCACCGGTGAAAATAGTTTTATGCCGGGTGTAACTGGAAAGAAATTTTAGTTGCCTTTTTTCGGAATCAAATTTATAAGCAAAACATCCTGCCGGATTGCCGGTTGCAACAGCGTTAAAAATATCGGTAACAAAAGTTACTGGCGGCAGCGTATCAGCATGAACAAAATAAAAAATATCACCCGATGCGAACGTTGAACCATAATTCATTTGTGATGCACGCCCCTTGATTGCAGAGTGTATAGCAATAGCTCCGTTTAGTTTTGAAATCTCAACCGTAGCGTCAGCACTTCCTCCATCTGAAATAATAATTTCGGCAATGTTATTCCCGCCATATTTTTTGAGATGTTTTATTAAACGCGCAATAGAAGCGGACTCGTTAAGTGTTGGGATGATTACGCTTATTTTCATTCATTCAAATTCCAATCGTAATCGAGATAACTGATTTTTGCATCCTTGTTTATTTTCACAGGAGCATATTTATTTAAAAACTCAATAAAC
>JBDSOU010000128.1:0-4248 GCA_039914625.1 Bacteroidia bacterium
GAAAAATCATTTTAATTTCTGCAGTTCTCATATCAATTTTCCAATATCAAATTTCAGGAGCACAGGGAATTGTTGAGCTTAAATTACCCAAGTCAGACAAAATAATTGTCAAGCTTATGTTTCGCAACGGATCAATTTGCGATCCTTACGGCAAAGAAGGAGTAACCAGCCTTACAGCAAATCTTATTACCGATGGTGGAACAAAAGAGAAGACAAGCTCTGAAATAAAAGATTTTATTTATCCGATGGCTGCCAGTTATTATTCCACAACAGATAAAGAAGTCACCGTTTTTACTTTTGAATTTCACAAGGATTTTATTGATAAATTTTACCCGGTTTTAAAAGGATTAATGCTCACTCCGCGTTTTGCCGAAGATGATTTTAAACGTGTAAAATCCAATCAGCAGAATTATATTGACGAAGTTATTAAATCATCATCTGATGAAGAATACAGCAAAAAAGCGCTTGAAGATTTTCTTTTCAGAGGAACCAATTACCAGCACCAGGTGCAGGGAACTTCTGAAGGTGTCAAAGCAATTACTCTGGAGGATGTGAAAAAACACTATGCAGATTATTTTACTGCTAAGAATATTACCATAGGAATTGCCGGAAATTACACACCTGAGTTTTTGAACCAGCTTAAAACAGACATGAATCAAATGTCACAGGCAACTACCCCCATTCCTGCCGCAGGACAGGCACGAACTCCTGATGGCATTAATGTGGAAATTATTTCAAAAGACGAAGCCCTCGGCTCTGCAATATGTATGGGATTTCCTTTGGGCATTACACGAAAGGATGATGCGTTTGCAGCGATGATGATTGCGAATTCATGGCTCGGAGAGCACAGGAAATCTTATTCGCGCCTGTATCAGAAAATCAGGCAGGAACGCTCTATGAACTATGGTGACTATTCTTACATTGAGTGGTATAACAACGGTGGACAAAATATGCTGCCGCAGCCCGGCTTTCCACGCACGTCAAATTATTTTTCAGTCTGGATTCGCCCGGTGCAGACAGCAAAAGGCCTGAAAGCGCAATACAAAGAATTAGAAGGAATAACTACCGGTCATGCACATTTTGCCATCAGGATGGCATTAAGTGAAATGGATAAGATCATCACAAACGGTATGACCAAAGAAGATTTTGAACTTACTAAAACATTTCTGCGTTCTTATATCAAACTATATATACAGACTCCTGCAAAGCAATTGGGTTTCCTCATGGACAGCCGCTTTTACGGACGGGCTGATTATATTTCTGAAATGGATAAGCTTTTAGAAAAAACTACATTGGAAGATGTAAACAACAACATGAAAAAATTCTGGCAGACAAAAAATATGTTTATTACTATCGTAACTGATAAAGATGAAGCTCCCGGTCTTTCGCGCAGCCTTCAGCAAAACCTTGCTTCACCCATGAGCTATTCCAATTCTTTAAAGGGGGTGCTTACTCCCGAAATTTTAAAATTGGACGAAGAAGTAGCTAAATATCCCTTGAATATTAAGAACGTAAGAATTGTAAATTCGAGTGATATGTTTTTGAAATAGGAGTAAAAGAAGCTGTTATTTATTTTCCCTTCCGAAAGAGTCGCAGATTTATAGAAATTGATTTTCTATATACATACGACCGCATCGCGGTCGGACTTTATAGCTTAAAAAAAAACGCTCCCGTTTTACCGGGAGCGACATGAGAATAATAGAGAGTATTTTTAAGCGTTGGCAGACTGAGACTCAACAGGCACGGGTACAATATAACCTGATGCTTCTAATTTGAATTTAGCCGAAACTGTTTCGCCCTTTTTAACTTGGATATATTTAACCTTAATTTCTTTATCTCCCGATTTAATAGTGAAGCTGTAAACAGGAGGCTGCCCTTTGGCAACCGGTTTAATAAACAATGTAGCCATTCCGTTAATACCTGTTTCAACTTTAGTAGTACCGTCCTGTGAAATAGATGCGTTAAAAACAGGTTGATTAAGGTCGTCAACAATTTCAACTCTGTATTTGGAATGTTTTGTTGCAACTGAATTCACACGCCTGTTCAATTTATAATCTGTAAATAGACAGTTGAAAATCGGTAATGCTTTCAATAGGTTGATTATCATTATTTAGTGATGAAATATTTCGACTGCTATGCAGTAGGAATTGAAATTTCATCCTTTCTTAGAACCGTCTATTTGCCCATACTTTAGAATGATTATTTTTCTCTACTGTCTATTTACGGTTAAAGTTGACTGAAACAAATTAATCAATAAATTCAATGTAAAACCTATATTTTTAAGTTCTTAATTTTAAAGAAGATTTATAACTTGCTTATCACAATAATAATAGATTGGGATAATAAGGCGTTATTTTTCATCCAATAATTTTTCCACTCATTTCCTTCTGACTCCTTTTTTATCGTGTCATATCTGCTTATCAAAAATCCTTGCATGTATTTTTTAAGAACAAGATTTGAAAAATCTTTCCGAAAAATCCTAAAGGAGCTTCATAACAATACGTCTTTTATAGTTGTTTCAGTTTCATTCGATTCAAACAAATGTCGATGTTGCATTTTTTTGAATGCACAATTAACATTTCACTGACAAAGGATTTTGGAAATTCATAAGTTGTGATTTTAGAAGTAAGGTTTTATAAATACCAAAATGGCTTCCCCCCTAGGTCACGTTATCATTTAATTTCATAACACCTGTATTAATTCCGGATATAACTCTCTTATTTGTTTCGGCTTTGCTAAGTTGATTTAAATTAGCTGCTTGAAGTTTCCTGTATTCTGATTTTTATTTATTTACTGTCTGACAGATTGAACTTAAACTACGCCAAGTTTATTTGTATGCTGATTCGAAAAGTCTTTAATGAAAACGAAAGCAACCAAAATATATTCAACCGCAACAAACCAAAGATTTTTGTGGTAAGGCACTGTTTGATAAGTGATGTATGTTAATGGAATTAGGAATGACCAGAGAATTGGATACTTATAGTTTGAAAAAACGGAGAATAAAATTAAAGTAGTGATGTACCAGGGATGAACAGTTGTGGCAAACAAAAAATAAATAGTAGCAGAAAAAAGCATTGCCCGTAATAAATTCATCCAATCCGTTTTTCTCCGAAATATTGCAAGTGTGGTGATTGAAAAAAAAGTTAATGCTGATAATATTATTCCGGCTTGCGCAATAATGTTATAACCTGTTATTTGATAACCAAGCCATCTTACGAGATAATAAAAGCTTGCATTGAATTCAAATTTCTGAAAATATAAATTGATGCTTGAAGAAAAATTGATAATCAGATCTATGTTCAGAAAAGGCAAAAACATAAGTGAGAGAATTGCAAATGAAATTATTGAAAACAACATTCCCTTTTTCCATCCTAATTTTTTAATGAGCAGCGGAAGAAAAATAAGCGGTAACAATTTTGTTCCTATCGCAAGTGAAAATGCAGTTGCAGAAAAAAGTATTTTCTGTTTTACCAAAAAATAAATTGACAGCAGCAAAAAGAAAATTACAATGGCTTCAAAATGCAGGTTGCCTGTTAGTTCAGCAATGACGAGCGGATTGAAAGCATAAATCACAAAGAGATTTTTTTTCATTCCCAATTGAGTCAATAGTTTAATGAGCAAAACCATTGTTCCGATTTCTGCAAGAAGAATTATTACGTGCATTACAATGATGCTTCCTAAAATACTGCTTGGCGAAAGCCAGACAGAAATACCAAAAACAAGTTGATGCACGGGAGGATAGCAGGTATAATAATTTTTGGAATTTAACCCGTTGAATAATTCCTGCGTTAAATTATTCGTTTTAAAAAATGTTGTTGCATTTATTTCATTGGGCAGATATAAAAACGGATTATATCCGTGAGCGAGTATTCTTCCATCCCAGATAAAACGGAAATAATCATCGGAGAGATTTGGAATTTGAAACAACAAAATCACTCTGAATAAAATCGCAACTCCAACCAGCCATTTTAAATCTGTAAATTGCTCTTTATATTTCAGGAATATAAAATATACCGAAAACAGGATTCCGAAAAGAAAGATGAGTTGATAAAAATTATTTCGCGCTGTAAAATACCCGAGCCACAGATAAGCTGTAACAGAAATACTAAAAGCTGTAAGAGAAATTAATTTCTTCATCCTCTTTTAAAAAATCTCATCGAATGAAAAAATGAATAAAAGCAAACAGTTCCGAATCCGAATGCGAGCATGATGTGCAACGGAAGCAAACCGAAATCGCTGTAACGAATG
>JBDSOU010000293.1:0-9709 GCA_039914625.1 Bacteroidia bacterium
ACTGATTGAAAATTTAACCCCGGTAATTAAGAGTTTCAAGTTGGTTGTGTCAATTTTTAAGATAATATTTAGCCAGTAAACGCATGTCATCAAAAAATTTAACATACCTTATTCATAATTACATCTCGAAATTGTTATTGTTTATCTCTATGGCTAACTTTCAATAGGCTTGAACTATGAATAATAATTTCCATTTGCTAATCCGGCTGAGAATAAGGATATTTGAAAAATACTTTTTGAATGCCTTACGAAGGCGAAGCCAAAACCGCAAAACAAAATTAGCCAGGAAAAAAATCATGTCAATCATATAAATAAAAAAAATCAAGGTTCAGACAATGGACTTACCAAAAAAAGATAAAAAATTCGCGCGTGAAATAATTGAAAAAGGATTGCAGGAAGAACTTGCAAAAGGATTGTGTGAATTCGATTCCATATTGCATGACTGGAAAAACGGAAGCAAAGATCACAGAACAGCTTATCATTCTATATTTAAGGCAGTAAAAGAATTTGACAGGCATATAGCACGTAGATATGACGGAGTTACCGGTTCAAAATATTTTTATGTAATAGCTGAACTATTATTTGATGGTATAATGTCTGAAGAATATCTGAAAGATTTCACCGCTGAAACACAGCAAAAATTTAAAGAATATTTGAAACTTGCAAAGAGTAAAAATAGAAAAGAAAAAATTATATAAACTAACTTATGTTACGCAAAAATAATTATAATTTAGTGTTATGAATGTTCATAACCTCATTGACTTGTACACAGACTATCTGTTAGTATGTGTACAGCAAGCTACTGCAACGGGATTATCTCAAATGTTGAATCATGAGTTGAGCCATGATAAAATAACCCGCCTGTTATCCTCAGGAGAAATCAACTCAAAGACATTATGGGAACAAGTAAAACCACTATGTCATGAAATACGTGGAAACCAAGGAGTGTTGATTCTGGATGATTCAATAGAAGAAAAACGATATACGGATTGCAATGAAATTATTCAATATCATTTCGATCACACAGTGGGTCGCAGCGTAAAGGGAGTAAATTTTATATCTGCCTTGTATCATAGTAATGATATGAGTTTACCTGTAGCAGCGGAAGTGATCAGAAAAGAAAAAGTTTTGGATTCAAAAAACAACAAATATGTGTACAAGAATATAGAGACAAAAAACGAACTGTATCGAAGCATGGTTAAAAAAGCCAGTCAGAATGTAAGGTTTGAATATGTATTGAATGACACTTGGTTTTCTTCATCGGAAAACATGAACTTTATAGTAAAAGAATGCAAAAGCCATTTTATAATGGCACTCAAGGAGAATCGAAAAGTAGCCCTTACATTGGCAGATAAACAAGAAGGCCGATACGTGAGTATCAAATCATTGAAGCTGGAAGAGTGTACCTTGTCAGTTTATGTTGAACAATTGGATTTTCCATTGCTCATCTGTAAGCAAGTCTTCAAAAACGGAGATGGAAGTACGGGTACGCTCTATCTGGCTTCAGATGACGTGAACTTAACGTGGAAGCAAATAACTACGATCTATAAAAAACGATGGAAAGTAGAAACCTATCACAAGTCCATTAAGAGTAATGCAGCCTTTGCCAAATCACCAACTCATACGCCCGTGACTCAAATCAGTCATTTCATTGCTTCAATTATGGCATTTGTAAAACTTGAATGGTTGCAAGTACGAAATCAACAAAATCATTTTGCCATGAAAAATCAAATCATGATCAAAGCTTGCAAGGCTGCCTATCAAGAGTTGAAACAGTTATCAACACCCATGGCGGCATGAAATAGTATTATTGTGCGTAACATAAGTAAACTAAATAAACCCGGTTCAAATGAGCAAAATTCTTCAATTCAAAATCACATTAAAAGGCAGCAACCCAAAAATTTGGCGAAGATTCCAGGTGGAAGATTCATTCATGTTTTATGATTTGCATTTAATAATTCAAAATGTAATGGGCTGGACAAATTCACATTTGTATCAATTCATTTATGAACGAAATAGTTTTATCGGCAATCCTGAATTGCTTGATGCTGACGATATAGCTGATGACAAAGACACAGTACTCTCAGCTATTTTCGATAAGCCAAAAATTAAAATGCAATATGATTATGATTTTGGTGACGGATGGGGGCATGAGTTGGTTGTTGAAAAAATTTTAGAAAAAAATCCGAAGCAATTTTATCCCTTTTGCCTCAAAGGAGAAATGAATTGTCCTCCTGATGATTGCGGAGGTATTTATGGTTTTTATGATAAAATAGATGCATTGAAAAATAAAAAACACCCCGACCATGAAGATGTGGTTGAATGGATGGGTGATGAATATGACCCGGAGAGTTTTGATCTGGAAACAGTAAACGAAAATTTAAAAAACTATACCGATATTGATTTTGGATCGAATTGAAATTCAGAATTCTCCAATTGAAGAACAACAAGAAATCGTCCGAAGAGTAAAGCAATTATTTTCGGTAGCACATAAAACTGAAGCCTCTTCTGTACTCCCCTCCCCTTTCGTCATCGTCTGAAGCGTTAGCCTGTACGGGAGAGATGAGGATGGATTGAAACGGAAATAAATTTTTTAATTTAATTTAAAAAGGCATTTAATTAAATCATTTAATATCTTTTAAAAGCAGATTTTCGTATCTGATTTCTTCAGGGTCTCCCTAGGAATCGGAAGACCCTGAAGCGAAATGAAATCTCCTCATGTCCTCCAAAAGGGAAGGCTATGCTGGTATAAAATACAGACCACAAACTGGCATGATTCTTTATCGCGCTTATTGATGAAAAAAAGTTTACTAATTACTGCTGTTTTACTTTATCCGATTCTGAATCTTAATGCGCAAGGAAATAAAAGTCCCACTTATAAGTTTTTGGTTAAAAGAAATTATACTTTTCCGGATTCTATTTCGACTGATTCTCTGAACCGGAAATGGCCTGATACTTTATATTATAATACCGTCTATCGTTCAAAGGTACTTGCATCACCTACCATTCCAATTTCGTTCAGCAGGGTAGTTTTGATTAACGGTAAGTACGAAGTCACTCCCACTATCAGTATTGGTTATGGTTATGCATGGTTTTTGGGCACTTTTTATTTTAATGAAACAGATAAGATAAGTGTTGATCCTACCCTTTATTTCGGATTAATGGCAGATATTTCACTGCAAAATAACCTGAGCCTTGATAAGCTTACAGGTTTATTTACAGGAGTTTTTGTAGGGTTGAGTTCCTTTACCTTTTTCGGAGGTTACGATTATATAACTCAAGGCCCCATACTGGGCATTGGCGGTAGAATTGATTTGTATACGCTACGCCAGAGTTATCTGAAGCCTGTTGGAAAAGTGTGGGAGGAAAGACCGCACAAAACGGGCGCCCTGCCTATAAGAAATGAATAACTATCGGATTATTTTTAAAATTACTAAGACGACCTTTGAAGAAATCGAATATTTAAATTTTTAGATAAAAACTTCATTACCGTTTCAATGCATCCTCGTCTCTCTCGCACAGGCTAACGCCTCAGGCGATGACGAAAAGAATAAAATTGCAGCGTCCCGAAAATGGAGACTCTCAAGTATTCATTTTTGATGTAAAGGAATGAACCACTTTTTGTCTTTGATTATTTCAGGGGCGCGTCAGGAATCGGTAGGCGCTGAAGAGACATAAGACTTGATTGCTCATAGGCTTGTTGGTGTATCAGCCCTCACGCCTTCTCGCAACACCAGCAAGGGCGGAAATTACGAATTCAACCAATAATTTAAGAGATCAGCTGCACATGCTGGCGGGGTTTTATTTTGATGGGCAGGAATCGGAAGACATTGAAGGCGCAAAGAATTCTCAATCAGCCTAATTTCGATTTGCTAATCCGGCAGAGAATAGGGATATTTGAAAAATACTTTTTAATGCATTACGGCAATCCGCTAATCAAGTTACTCATGATTAAGAAAATATTAAATTTTCAAAATCATCAGGCAAGAAATCAGTACTTTCCCATCTTCAATATTGAAATTTTGGAATACTTTTGAAAATTACATTTGCGCTGTTATAAAATATAACTGAATGATCATTTCAAGATTGATTTTAAAAAACTGGAAAAACTTTAAAGAGCTTGATGTTAAGCTGCAAGATAGAATCATAATAGTAGGAGCTAATGCATCAGGTAAATCAAATCTTTTAGATGTTTTTCGTTTCCTTCGCGATATTGCCAAGGCGGGTGGTGGCTTGCAAAAAGCTGTAACCGATAGAGGTGGAATAACTAAAATCCGTTCCCTCGCTGCCCGCAAAAACCCTAATGTTGAAATTGAAGTTCATCTTTCTGAATTCGGATCTGATAAAGTTCTATGGAAATATGCTATAGGAATAAAACAGGAATCGCGCGGATACAGGTTGCCATATTTATCTTATGAAAAAGTGTGGGATGGGAATAAATTACTGGTGGATCGTCCTGAGCAAGAAGATAAAAAAGATATTGCCCGATTAACCCAAACCTATCTTGAACAAATAAATACAAATAAGGATTTCAGAGAAATAGTCAGATTTTTTGAAAATACCTTATATCTTCACCTTGTTCCACAATTGCTAAAATACCCTTTTGCATTTACCGGACCTGATTTACCCGGTGATCCGTTTGGAAAAGGTTTTTTGGAAAGAATAGCAAAAATTAATGAGAAAACGCGCAAAGCGTGGCTTAAGAAAATAGAACATGCATTAAAGCTTGCCGTACCCCAGCTTACCAATCTTGAATTTACAACTGAACGTGGCTATCCGCATATTGAAGCGACTTATGAACATTGGAGGCCCGGAGCGGGCAAACAAAAAGAAGATCAATTCAGCGATGGAACGCTAAGGCTTATTGGATTGCTTTGGTCCTTACAGGAAGGAGATTCACTTTTATTGCTCGAAGAACCTGAACTTTCACTAAATGGCGCTATTGTTTCAAAACTGGCACCGTTGATTCACCAACTGCAAAAACCAAGGAAACGCCAGGTAATTATTTCATCTCACAGCTCTGACCTGTTAAATGACAGAGGTATTTCGCTCAATGAAATAGTAGTTCTTGAACCTGCTGCTGAGGGAACAAGAGCAGTTGTAGCATCCAACATTACTGAAGTTAAAAATATGCTCAATGGCGGAATGACCCCCGGCAATGCTATTCTTCCAAGGATTAAACCTAAAAATATCAATCAGCTTACACTTGAATTGATTTGATGGCTCAGATTCCTTTAAATCTTGTTTTTGAAGACCAGATCAGTGAGTTTATCATGGTTAAACTTATTGAAAAAACCAAAAAATTTATTATCGGCAACTCATATTCAGAAGGAGGGTTCGGGTATATAAAAAAAAATATAAGTGGTTTTAATGAAGCAGCTAAAGGATGTCCTTTTTTTATTCTTACCGATTTGGATAATATGGATTGTCCTCCAACATTAATTAATACGTGGTTGAGGGAACCTATGCATGAAAATTTAATTTTCAGGATTGCTGTCAAAGAAGTAGAAGCCTGGATACTTGCAGATATTGAAGGATTCTGCGAATACACCGGTATTTCTTCCTCTCATTTATCTGATACACCGGAGGAAATTATTGATCCTAAGGCAGAACTTATTAAATTAATCAGGATATGCAGAAAAAGAAAAATTAAAGAAGACATTTTACCTATAGATCAATACGCTTCAATAGGTCCCAACTATAACGCCAGGCTTGGTGAATTTGTAATTAATTATTGGAGCATCAGTCGCGCTATGAAACGCTCTGATAGTTTGAAAAGAGCAATTGAGCATCTTTCAGCTTTTAATATCGCTTATAACTGAAAGTTGGAAGACAAGCACTATGCATTAAATAATTTTTGAGTCTTCGCCATTTTGAAAAACTCAACAAGTACAATGTTTGTAAAAACCTATATCATTAAAAAAGAAACTTATCATGAAGCAATTTTTCATTAGCAGATAATACCCATACCAATTATAATATAATCTAAAATAAAATTGGTATAATGCCGATAGAGAAGTCGTTTCCCGATTTTTATCGGGATTACGGAATTCCGTATCGGTATAAAAAGAAGCCCGCTATGCCAAAGCCAAAGCACAGTTTGATAAGCTGCCGCAAAGTATTTTTGCAAAGGCATTCAGAGGGGAGTTGGTGATGGAGGATGAGATTGGGGATTCTTCTAAAAAGAAATAATTCACAAATTGTTCGGTGGTGAAGTCATTTGAGGTGTAAATTGAAAAAGCCGGTTTAAGAAAATGAAAAAAGCCCGGAATTTCCGGGCTATAATTTCTACCTCAAATCATATTGCTTTTTTTTCGCTTTAGTGAACCGGGATGTCATTCAACTTATAATATTTTATTACTTCATTCATGTTTTTAGTGTCCAACCAATTGGGAATTGCATTTGGTGAACCAACTCTTTGTGCATCTTTTATAATAAAAAATCTGTAATATAAAGAGCCGGTCATAGTACTGTAAGGTTGAATACCATTGCTATTCCTAATGTTCACATAGACAGTTCCAGAACTCGAAATGGAAAAATTATGCTCATTGTATGAGGAACCACTGGAAAAGTACAAAATAGAAGGAAGCGAACCCCAATCATAAGTTGAAGTACTTCTCCATCTTTCATATAAATACCCTATTACCATATCATTGGCATTAATTGATGGCACCCCGCTGGCGGATTTATACCAATTATTGGTTGACGAGGAATGATAGTACGATGATAATGGCAATGAAATTGAATAATAATAACAATTGGCATTTCCTACAGGCCCTTGTGGACCTTGTACTCCGGGTACTCCTTGTGGTCCTGACAAACCTTGAGGACCCGGATCACCTTTATCACCTTTTTCACATGAAGCAATCATTATAGCTACTGTACAGATTGCAAGAATTGTTTTTAAATTTTTCATTTTTGTTTTGTTTTAATTGTTAAATATAATTTTTATAATTCGGTAATTGTAATATTAAAATCATCAAACCATATTCTGAACCGTGAACGTTCTGTGCTTCCGTCTGATGGCAAGTCATCCCCGGAAGTATCTCCAATCATTTCAATCTTATGAAGGAAACTTGTTGAATTTGTTTGATAATAATTTAAATATTCCGGATTATGATAATTGGCCCCCGGATACCAATAGAAAGAAATATAAGTTAAAGTATTAATTGAATAAACTTTTTTCCCCGATGGTGCAGTATAGAGTAGAATTCGATTGGTGTTTACCTGCCCGTCTATTCTTGCTTTTGTATCCATGCCGCCAGCACTTTCAATGTAGGTTGCATTTACCACAGCGTAAATTTTCGTATTATTCGAACCAAATGTTAACTGAACAGAACCATCAATTCGAATATTTCCGCCATACTCATTATCTCCCGCATATTTTATCGGAGGCAATTGATGATAGACTGATGAATTGATACTTACATTCACCGGTGTATAAGTCGGAACAAATGTTTGACAATATGTTCCGGTAAACCCCGAAGGACAGTCGCAACCGCAGTCTGCATTTACAGTTCCTCCGTTTTGGCATACTGTTGTGCACTGAACGGGAATGACAATTACCACTGTTTCGCAATTAGTACCGGTAAATCCCGAAGGACAATCACAGCCGCATTCTGAATTAACTGTACCTCCGTTACTACATATTTTGTTGCACGGAGTCGGGCCTTCATCATCAGGATTACATGAAGCAATCATTACAGTTGTTATACAGATAGCGAGAATTGTTTTAAAATTTTTCATAGTTTTTGAGTTTTAAATTGTTTGATTTTTTGTTTTATTACTTGAATTGATTTTTATTAACGTTTTATATTTCCTCAAAATGCCCAAGCGAAAGTATTTGTAGAGCAATCTTGAAAAGTCACAATTTGAGTTGATGATTGAATATTTGTTCCGTTTGCTTTTGCATATATTTCTCTTTGAATATTGGAACCGCACGGATAAGTTTTTGTTTGCCCAGAGGCAACAGATGTCAAAGCGATATTATCCCAATAGATGGTATAGGTGTAGCCATTAACTGATTGATTCTTGAATACCACAGTAGCTGTATGATTTTTTTGACAGTCGGAAATTGCAGGGGCAGTTGGAGTTTGGCAATTAGTTCCTGTAAAACCGGCTGGACAATCACATCCGCAACTTGAATTTTTTACTCCACCATTATAACAAACAATGGTGCAGATGTAATGGCAACTTCCATCGCTTTCATCAGCCTTGGGATCGTAATTGGTTGCAGAAGGATCCGTGCAACCGGGTTTTGAACAACTGGATATGGCCAGTGTTCCAGTTAATGCTAAAAGCATAAATAAATTTTTAATGTGTTTCATGATGTTTTTGATTTTAGAGATTAAACTTTTTTTTGAATTATTTTTCGAACTGACAATTACAATGTGTTGGTGATTTTTTTGAGAATTAACCGGTGTTTCCATTTTATTATACTGGTTGCAAATGACAATGAATACCGTAAACATACATTCGCAACAAGGCGCTATGTTGCACCAATTAGTAGAAGGCGGAAATAAAAAGTTTACGGCAGGAATAAAAAAGTATATGCCGGAGGTAAAATGTTTAAAGTTTAAAGTTTAAAGTTTGGGTTGTCAAAAAAACTTTGAAAAATCAAACCTTAAATAACGAAATGAAAAAATAATTACCTATGAAAAGTCATTTTTAAATCGGAAAGCACTTTTAAAAAATCGTCTTTCTTCCTTCTTGAAACATCCACTTCCTGTTGCTCTGAAAGTTCCACAACTCCTCCTTCACCGCCTTTCATGTATTTTTTTATGTGGCTCAGGTTAATAAGATGTGAATCATGCACACGGAAAAAATTATGATCGCGCAGCAGGTCATCCACCCATTTGAGTGTCTTGGAAGCGGTAATTCTTTTTTTTCCGGTAAGAAAAAAATCAGTGTAGTTGTTGGAGGCCTGGCAGCGGATAATTTCTGAAACAGTTACAAAATCTAATCCGCCAAGTATGGGTATCCCAACTTTTTGCGAACCGGTTTCTGCCTGCTTTGCATTATGCAGCAAAGCTTCAATATTTTTCTTTGAACCTTTATCTGATTTCTCTTTATAACGCTTGAGTGCTTCGAACACATCTTCAGTTCCGAAAGGTCTTAGTAAAAAATGTAATGCACAAAACCTGAATGCCTGCGCTGCATATTGTGTATGACTCGTGGTAAAAATAACTTCATAATTTACGGAACTTGTATGATTTAATATTTGAAAACCTCCGTCTTTTACATCTAACTCAATATCAAGAAAAACAACATCAGGTTTCAACAAATTTATTTTTTCTGTGGATTCTAAAACAGTGCTGCAAATAGCAAGCAATTCAACTTCC
Organism: Bacteroidia bacterium; assembly: GCA_039914625.1. Classification (GTDB taxonomy): domain Bacteria; phylum Bacteroidota; class Bacteroidia; order AKYH767-A; family OLB10; genus DATEMK01. The sequence continues at coordinate 9,342 of JBDSOU010000293.1, forward strand.
TGAAAATCTTTTTTTAAAATATTTGTCAGATAGGTAATATTGGGCTGCTCGTTTTCTACAATGACAACTTTGATCATGCGACCAAAGGTAACGAAAGTTCTACTTTCGTTCCGGCAGGCTTATTCTCTTTCGTAAACAAATCTGTAATCTTGAACTGCGCTTTTATTTTTTTCAGTTCATTCAAAATCTTTAACCGTTCTTCCGTCAACTTCATTCCAAGCGATTCTTTTTTCAGAAGCAAAGGTTGAGCAAATTTTTTGCTCATATCCCTGCCCACTCCGTTATCTTCAACAGTTGCATACAAAGCATTGTCTTTTTTGCTGATGTAAATATTAATATGACCGGGTTCAGTTTTGTACTGCAAACCA
>JBDSOU010000099.1:0-7523 GCA_039914625.1 Bacteroidia bacterium
CCTGCGATGTTTTATCACTGGACAATCTTTAAAACAATTTGATTTGCATGACAAGAGCCGTATGAACCGAGAGATTCACGTACGGTTCTGTGAGAGGCTTGGGCTGAAATGCCCTTGCCTACTTGACTTGGAACCAAACCCGTGCATTGGAGAAGAGGATTCGTCCCCTGTAGTTTCAATGCATGTCCGTTTCGTCACATGTAAAGCACTGTATGCGTAAGTGCGGGGATGTATATTTTAATTATTTTTTAAATTCGCAGAAATACATTTATGGAAAAAAATACCGGGAAAAGCCAATTGGAAATCATGACTCATAAGAGCCGGAAGTTTTGTTAAACGTTATTGAAATTTGCGTTCGAGGAATTAAAGGATGCAGAGGCAGAAATAGTTGATGAAGAAGATACGGAGTTTAGTATTAAATGTATTAAAAAATCAAAAGTCCTTCGGTTGCTCGTTAAATATATTCCTTATGATAACAATTATGATGTTGAAATTACAGATTATCTGCAACCGGAAGATTTTACTTTTATGATTTCTAAAGCGCCAGATTCAAAATTGGAGAGCTATATTCCTTTTGAAATCTGGAAACACTTACGAAATAAGTATTTTATCGGATAAGAAGGATATTAATTGATGTAACACCCGGACAAAGCAGTTAAAAGAGTAGTATAAAAATCCGGCTCATTTACATTAAAATTCCTATGTTTGTTTTACAGTTAATAGTAAAAGTATGATTGTCGAATGTATGTTACTCGATGAGCTGCGGAAGGAAATTGAAAAAGATTCAGGTGTCCACAGGAAGGTTCAATATCATTGGGAAACCATCAGGAAGGATGCGCAAAACGCGCATGTCCGCATTTATAAAATACTATACCTATTTTTCACCCGACAAAAACAATTATATGGAATCAGGGGAATGAACTATGGAAAGAGTTTCAAATATTATCTCGTGGTTTACTATTATACGAGTGAAGGAATGACAGCCTGCAGGTTACCACTTAAACAAATCCTCTTAACCGATCCATTTTGGGAATTAATGCCCGATATGGGAAAAAAGTGTCTGCTGCACTGACAAACATTTTTATCTGAATTAAATATAATTTTTCTTTTTTATCAGGACGTTTTTGCCTGCGGATATACAGGTATAAGTTATACATTAAATTTTATGCTGCCGAACAAATAAGCATTAAATAAAATAGTTTGGCGCGATTGTTCTGTATCCTTTGTGAAAAACATTCTTCTTATTATCAAATCACTTAAAAAAAACAAAAACATGAAAAAATATCTTGCAATAGCCATTGCAGCATTATTTATTTTACCCGGTTGCGAAAACCATAAAGCTGAACTGGAAAGTTCCAATCACCAGAATGATTCACTGGTTAGAGTCTTAACAGAAAGGGATTCAACTATTAATGATTTCCTCGCATCTTATACAGAGATACAAGTGAACCTTGACTCGGTAGCGAGGCGTGGTTCCTCTATTAATCAGAACCTTGATAACGCGGGCGTTGAGCTTAAAACAACCACCAAACAGCGCATTAATGATAATATCATTGCTATCAATCAAATGATGAATGATAACCGTCAGAAAGTAGCTGAACTTACACGAAAGCTGAGGAATTCAAATAGTAAAAATAATAAGCTTCAGAAAATGATTGAGTCGCTTAATTCACAGATGGCACAAAAGGATATGGAGCTGGTTGCTCTTAATGACAAACTCGCAGCATTAAATGCAAATGTGGCGCAGCTTCAGATTTCGGTGGATACGCTTACTACACAAACTACAGCGCAGTCACAAACTATTGCCGATCAGACAGCATCGCTGCACACAGCTTACTATACTATTGGCAAATCAAAAGAGCTCCAGGAAATGAAAGTGCTTGATAAAACAGGCGGTTTGCTTGGAGTGGGAAAAACTTCAAAGCTTCATGCTGATTACGACAATAGCAAGTTTACAAAGATTGACTATACCCAGGTTACTGTTATTGATATTAACAGCGAAGCTAAAATAATTACTACGCACCCTTCAGATTCTTATACATTAAACAGGGATGGCATGAACAAAGACAAAATAACAACTCTTGAGATTACCAATCCTGAAAAATTCTGGAGCGCATCAAAATATTTAGTGATAGTGAAAGACTAATTAAACTTTTCAGTTTGTGAATAAAACCATCCGTGAAACGGGTGGTTTTATTACTTATATGAAAATCACTGTTATCAAGCAGACCGGATGCCTCGGGATCCTGGCAGGTTTATCAAAGTAATTCTTATCGCAGGTTTGTATTACATGGCATATATATTTATTTAACCTTTACATGACTAATAAAAAACTGCAATGCAAGATATTCTCAGGTAGCGAAATTGCTGAAGTGGAGAAAAAAATAAATTTATTTATTCGTGAATATCCCAATATGATTGTTGATTCTATTCACCAGTCGGCCGATAATCAGATTTTATACATCACTTTCTTTTACCATCCGCAAAACAGGAGAGCTAAATTGAAAGAAGCGGCTATGCAGGAAATTAAAAGCGCCTATAAAACCGCCTTTGCCGGGTAGCGATAAAAAAGAAAATTGCAGTTCACAAGTCTGCAAGTTAACCAAGTTCCGCCTCTATGTCCTTTTTACTTGTCCCCAATTGGTCATCGGTGTGCCGTGAATCAGCACCAGATTGTACTGTTAAAGAATGTTGAATAAAAGATGATAGCAGGTCTATCGTAGTCGCTATGCAAGCGGAGGCTGCAAACTGCCTCCCGGATGGCACTAATATAACCCTTGATGATTCACAATAAAATCTTTTGCTCCCCTGCAGCTTTCCACATTAAATCCTGACCATACAAAATCATAAAATCCTTCCAGCACATTTACATTTTTATATCCTTTGGATGTAAGCATTTTTGCAAGCTTGCTTGCTTCTTCGTGTCCGTAAATTAATACGAGCGAATTTTTATCAGCAGGCAGCTGCAACTTTTCAAAACTCTCCAGCTGAATATGGACCGCGTTTTTCATATTGCCCAGGTTTATCCATTCTTTTTCGTCCTTGTTTTCAAATTCATTCTTTGTCCGTGTATCATAAATGACCAGCCCCGGTGTTGCTTTCAGCAAAGCAAGTGTATGAACAACATCGAGCAAATTATAAGGTGGCGGGTTCTCAATCACCGAAAGATTTTTACGGCTTGCGATAAAACTTTGAATGCCTCCCAAAAGATGATATACCTTTTTAAATCCCCGGGCGGTTAATTCGGTTGCAGCTCTTGCAGCATCTCCGTCACCGGTAGCAGTGTAAATTAATAGTGGCTTATCCTGGTATTTTTGTTTCAGCACTTCCGTTTTTTGTTTCAGTTGATCGTAAGGAATATTGACAGCACCTTTTATCCTGCCTGTATTATTTTCTTCAACCGTGTCTTTATTTTCAAACTGCATTGCCGGGCGCACATCAATCACCACCAGGTTTTTTTCTTTGCTGATTAAATCAGCTACATCCGAAACAGATAAATTCGTATAGCTTAAATTTGATTCTGTATAGCTCTCCCTGCACGGAAATTCCGCTTCCGTCAATTGGTTTATAGATGACATGCCTCCATTCAGGTTGTAAAAAGAGGTGAAGCCATTCTCAGATAATAATTTACTCACTCTTCGGCTTCGCTGGCTGTGCGAACAATAAATAATGAGAGTTTTATCTTTGTATTTATCCATCATGTGAATATTTTTTCTAATGGTGCCAATCTCAATATTGACAGCTCCTTTCAGGCGACCGAGGTTAAGACTTGCAAACTGTGAAGTATCACTGTATTCCCCGGGCGACCTTACATCAAGCAGAACAAGCTGCGGATTCTTTTGAATCATCTTGCAAAAATCTTTTGCAAAAATTGTTTTGTACAGGCTGTCATTCTTAAACGGCAATTGCGCGGTGGCAGCTGTTACAATAAAAATTAAAAACAGGAATGTACTGAGTATATTTTTCATGATCTTAATATTTCTTCTTTTCAAAGATAACTTCAAAAGGAACTTCAAAACAGCTATCCGATGGCATAAACATGTGGGGTGTTTTCTGATGTGTGATTAACGGGGATGTTCAGAAAAATTGTATCTTTTGTTTGAAGTGAGTACCACTGTCTCGTGGCGGGGAATCTCAAATTACCCGGGGGTTTTTATCCCAATTACTTCATCAATCAAAACAACTTTATACCTTCAATCATCAGCTATTTTCCTTATCTGTTCAATAGATAAATCACCTACTATTATTTCTTTTATCAGCAGGCAATTTGCACGGTAATGCAGTAACCCTTTAATGAATTTTTCCTGTGGGCATTGAATTTTGTCGCGCACTATAATATTCATAGGTCCGGTCAATGTAGTCCTGCACTCAGGTGAAAAAACCACTTCATCCCATCCGGGTCCTCTTGATTTGAAAGTTTTGGTAAAATGGTGCTCCACATACAAGCAGAAATCAAAAGAGGTTCTGTCAATTGATTGTCGCCTCACAGTATCTCTTAAGCGGTCTGTAAGCCACAGGCGTTGCATAGCGCTGTCCCTGAATGATTCGTCTTTATCGAAATTTTTTGGATAAAGAGTTTTTGCAAATTGGATGCAAAACCGGTCATCCTTAAAATAGCTTATCATCTGTGATTTTATTGGTGTCATATTTTTTACGGAAAAATAAATGCAAACAAAATCCGTGCAGCAGCTTTGATGGCATTACAACCAAAAATTGATTTAACACATTGAGATAAAAGGAGAATAAAGTTTTGAACAATAAACTTTACCTGTCGTCCGCGTGAATCCTTTTCGTGAATGCAGTTTAATAATGGGGAAGAAGGAAGATTTTTCATTGAGGTGAAGTTAAATTATATCCGTTAAAGTCAAACTCTTTCTTTTCTTCCGGTGTCTTCCCTCTGACACTAATCTAAGGATGAGGATCGCTGATCAATTTATGTGGTTTCAAAGGTTCCCATAATTGATAAGTGAGATGCAAAATCAGAAAACTTACCCTAAAACCTGCTTTAACATACATTTCAGCCGCAAAATGTGTGAATTTTATAACTTATATTTTAAATTATGTAACACTTATCTTTACAACCATATTCATCTTGGGGTATAAAAATCAATACTAAATTTGAAATCAAAAGCTGTTTTAAATGCCGGGAACAAAAGAATAAATATCCCCATCTTTCGATGGCATGATTTTAATTAATCTTTACTAACAGGTAAAAATATATTGAAATGAAAAAAATAATCAGCATGCTCTTTATGATCGCATTTGCTTTTGACGGCAATGCACAGGTGAATCAAATCCCTCCTTATCAAAAAACAGATACAGGAAGGGTAGATCCCGGACAGGCAGAAAAAATTAATGATATGCCAATGGATTCATCGAAAAACAAACTGTCGCCTGCTCTCACTGACACTACAATGCACAGGCGTAAAGGCGATGATGAGGATCCTAAGCGTAACAATCCCAAGAAGAAAGAATAGTTATCTCGGAGAGGAATTAGGAATTTTGTTAGGACCAGAAAAGGATATCAGCAGCCTGTTCTATTAAAACATTTTTTATTTATAAGGGGTAAAATTACCCCAATTACCCTTGTCGCGAAACGTTGCTTGTACGTCTGACACGAGGATGTTTTGATAAACTTCTTACTGCCATTCAAAATCCAGCTTCAGAACGTCTCCGGACGAGGAACGAACAATTAAAAAGAATACCCTCTATATACCTGAATAGAAGATTTTTTTGAATTTATAAAAACATTCTAATGGTTACCGGGAAAGATGGATTTACCTTTTTTATATATTCCATCATTATAACGGAAACCAATGTCCCTCCTTTTTAACTTTACTCCGGCTGAATAATCCAAACTGTAATCCTATGTAACCCCTTTAATCGAAAGAATTCCTCGCAGCTCTGCTGCGGGGTGAATTTTCGCCACTAATTCCACTAATTTCCAGAAATTTGTCTGTGATAATCTGGGAATCTGTGGCTGTTTTTTGCGATACCTCGCAGTTCTACTGCGGGGTCATTCATTTCCGTAATTCACATTACTTAACTTAATTTTGCGGACACAAAAATTCATTGCTATGAAAAAATTAATCCTGGTTTTATTATTCGTGTCTGGAGTAGTATGTCGTAACAACGCTCAGCAAACCCTTACCATTCAGGATAAAATAAAAAAAATAGAAGTTACAGGCAGCGCTGAAATGGAAGTGGTGCCCGATGAAATTTATATCGGCATAGCGCTACAGGAGTATTACGATAAACAAAAAACAAAAATGACTATTGATGCCATTTCAAAAAACTTTTTAACTGTATGCGAAAAGGCGGGTATCACAAAAGACCGCATAGAAGTGCAGAACATGAGCGGTTTTGACAACACAAGCTGGTGGTACACGAAAAGAAAAAAGGAGCAACCCGATCTGCTTCAGTCAACCTCGTACATCATTAAGTTCAGCGTTCCTGCCGAAGTGGATAAGATGGTAAACATGCTGGACGATAATGCAACGAACAATGTATATGTAAATAAAACTTCGAGCTCAAAAGAAACAGAGTTCAGGAAGCAATTAAAAATACAGGCCCTTCAGAATGCAAAGGCAAAAGCGCAATACCTGCTGGAAGGAGTGGGCGAAAAAGCCGGTGGACTTCTGTATGTAAAAGAAATTGAAAGTAATGATGGTCCTGTTTTTAAAAATTATGCTATAGCAAATTCTATGATGGCATCAGGAGGGGAAGCCAGCGCCAATGAAGGACTTAATTTTAAAAAAATAAAATATAGGTTTGAAGTAGAAGCCCATTTTGCGATTCAGTAAATTTAAAAAAAGTATGCTGACAAAAGCTGTGATTGATTGGCAGTGTTTCATCATTATAAAATCCCCTGTCTTGCTTAATCCTTTTGGTAAGGTTCTCCCCATGTAATTTCAAAGCCTGATTTTTTTTAATAATCTTTCATATCATGAGGACTATGAAGCTGTCCCGATATATGCGAGAAACTTTAATTTTAAATTTTTGCGCTCAATCTTATTGATCTAATGGAGGTAATTTTATTTCAGCGTTCCTGCTTTAGCATCCTTTACCATTGTTTCATTGGCTGCAATGGTAATTTCCACACGCCTGTTTTGTGTTCGGCCTGTTTCGGTGGAGTTATCAGCAACAGGTTGGTTTGCCCCATTGCCAACGGTAGTCATGCGATTTCGTGTAACACCTTTTGAAACAAGAAAATTAGCAACACTTTCAGCACGCTTTTCAGATAATGGCTTATTGATTTCATCGCTGCCTGTATTATCGGTATGTCCTGAAATTACAATTTTTGTTTGGTGATTATTTTGAAGCGATTGTCCGAACTTGTTAAGCGCATCCTGCGACTGAAAAGTGAGCACGCTCGAATTGGTTTCAAACAATATACCCGATTCAAAGGTTACTTTTAATGCTTCACCATTGTTTATAGTCTCTACCTTGGCTTCTTTTATTTCTTCAATTTCCCTTTTTTGTTTATCCATCTTATGTCCGATTAAACCACCTGCCACTCCGCC
>JBDSOU010000108.1:0-7694 GCA_039914625.1 Bacteroidia bacterium
TTAACAAGATCCCACCACATATCGCCTCCCACTAATACCCGCGCCCGCACATTGTTTATGTCAAGGTCTTTTTGTGCTGTGGTTGCCGAGCAGCCCGCTAATACTCCGGGAGGCTGATTCCTGTGAGACTTATTTCCGGAAACTACATTTTCTCTGGCATTTGTATTCATCACACCACCTAAAAATACAAAGATGGTTATGATTGAAATTTTGTTTTTCATGATCATATTAAATAATTTTTTCCAGGTTTATTACTCTAAAAATTAGTATCAGAAATTTAAATTAAAGCCAATTCGAATTCTTCTCGGCAAACTGTAATTATTGGGATTATTAACTTTAATCCCGTAAAGTTCTTCAAAGGAGGTTGGATCAGTTTTGTTTTCAGTATCAGACTGACCGACAGCTGAAGCAATATAGCCGTCATCTTCGGGGCTTCCTGTATATCCATAAACGCTGATTACATTTTGAGCGTCAAGTACATTCTGAGCAAGAATGTAAACATTTAATATTGCAGTTTTCTTCTTATCAGCATTTTTACCGAATTTAATCGTAATATCACGATCTAATTTTACATCTAATTTATACTGCCAGGGTAGTCTTGAACCGTTCACGGTTCCCTGCAAGGTTCCTGAAAATCCCTGCTGAAGACCGATATTGGCAGATGTATTAGAAACTTCCCTTACCCTGCTGTAAGGAGTTCCGGAATTGAGTTTAAAAATAAAATTTAATCCTGTATTTTGTAAAAATTGTGTTCCAAACCACACCGGACCATTATAGTCTTTTCCGGAGCCGTAACGATAATCAACGCTTGCAACAATATTGTGGCGCTGATCAAAATCATACGGAAAAATAGCCCTGAGATTTGGAAGCCCATTGGTTACAAGCTTATTAGATGATGCATCATTAGAGCCGGTCCCGTCCGCAAATTGCAACGTGTAGGAGGCCGAAAGCATCAAATTTCCGGTTCTTCTTAAATCATAAGAAAAAGTTAATCCCTTTACTGTTCCAAAATCCACATTGCCGTAGGTTAAGTAATTTACAGGGTATGCATAATTGACCGGAATTACATTTATTTGATTTCTTAACTCCCTGTAAAATGAGGAAATGGAAATCGCAGAGCTATTACTTACTTTCTGGCGAAACCCTATTTCATAATCAGTAGTTTTTTCCGGTTTAAGAGAAGGATTTGCCAGCGTACCGCCCTGAACCGGAAGGTATAAATACGCAATCGGACTATTTCTTAAACGGCTTGAAGGTCTTTCGGTCAACACATCATAGTGCGCATAAAACATGGCTTCGTCCGAAATAGGGAAATTAAATGCCACGCGGGGCATAACAGAAATCTGCGGATCATAGTCTTTAAAACTTTCATTCGGCTGAAAAGCGGGATTTGTAGTGCCGTTATTTACCAAATCTGTATTTTTAAGCCAAGGGGCAATCGTACCACCTGCCGCCTGAGCCAATACTTTAGGATCGTTCACTACATCCCCTTTTGCATCATACCACACAGTTCCATTACGGTATCCAACCACTCCGTCTGCAGCCGGGTTATTAACATTATTAACATAGACTACAAAATCGTCTCCTATATTTGAAGGGCGATTCGGAATATTCTGTTCACCTGCAGTATAAGCCGGATACAAAAGGTAATCATCTTTTAATACTTTTTGATTTGCATCAAACCGGTCCACACGAACTCCCACATTAAAATGAAGATCGTTAACGGCAAAATTGTCCTGTATATAGCCTGCCATGTATATGGGGCGAAATGCATCAACTTCGCGGGTAAAGTTTCCGTTCTCATCTTTCTTCTTGAAAAAATCTTCGAACGTTGGCTTGTTACTCAATTTTTGCCCGGTATAGCTATAACCAAAGTAGTTTACAAAACTATTTCCGTCATTGAGTAAATCATCCGGAGTAAATAAATCTAAAGAATAAATGCTGCGGTCATAAGAATCAATATCAATAAAGTCAGTAGTGCTCAGTCCGAGTTTCTTCCTGATATTTTCATAAAAATTAGGGGGAGCAGGTGTGGAATTGCCATTTGCATCAACAATGGAGTGATTATAAACTCTTGGGTAGAAAGCAGTATCGCCTATTATAACGGCATTACTGTCTAATTGGGAATTAAATTGATTTCCTAAAAGCCTCATTTGACCCCATAAGCCAATTGGAACAACAACATAAGACCTTTCTATTCGCTGTTCAAATTCAAAACCTACCATTATTGCATGATTTTTAATATCGGCAGAACCGCTGATTGATGCTCTGAATTGGGGCAGGTCTGTTAAATCATATCTTCCGCTCGGTGTACCCGGGGTGTTCCACATTGAATAGGTGGGTGAGGGTACGCTTCCGTTGATTAAAGAATTGTTAAGTAGCAGTTCATCTCTATTCACCACCTCATTTTGAGCATATTGATAATACTGTTCCGTATAATTCTGCATAATCGGATTAACATTCAATCCTTCAAACGTATAATTTACATCCTGAAAGGCCTTTTGCTGGTAAGCTGCAAGATAATTACCCTGATCATCATATAATGTATCAAGTTGTAAGAAAGGTTTCTTGGTTTGAGTGAATTTTCCAATATAACCGTAATCAAAGAGGTTGTCTTTATGAACATCGCTCTGCCTTTTTCTTTCAATTTTTGAAATATCAAATTGAAGTGAATAAAAGGCATTTTTAATTACAGAGGCTGATTTATCCTTTTCAGAAGATCCTGATCCAAAGCGCTGGGTAACCCTGGCAAATGCATTCCAGTTTGTTTCAATTACCTGTGCATTGTTAGCTGAATTCATCAGCAAATCATTCCATAGAGTTCCCTGGGAAATAACACCACCGTTTCCACTAGCTCTATGATCATCTACCCTGCTATAGTTTCCTCCGATAGTCACTTCTATTTTTTCCATTGGATAAATACTTATTTTTCCATTAGCCCTATAGCCTGTGGCGCTAAAATTAGGTTTTGCTTTTATTTTTTCAAGATCACTGGCTCTTAAAAAATCAGTGCTGTAAACAAACCCGGTGCCTGCAGGTGATTGCGTGAGTGGATTCTCAGTTATTTCCTTAAATTTATCATCCTTTACCTTATATAAATCAATAGAAGAGGGATCAGGATCTTTTTCTGTCTGGTATTCACCGGCAACAAAAAAACCTGCTAGAGTTCTGCCTTTAACTCCATTGGCATCTTTCTCAGACCAAATAGGACCCGAAACATTACCACTTACCAGGTTGTACCCGTATTTATCAAAAAGCTCAGATGTTTCATACCCGATTCCTCCTGAAAATTCTTTTGAAGCTCCTTTAGTAGTAATATTTATAAGACCTCCTGTATTATCTCCGTACTGTGCAGGAATACCACCGGTAATAACCGATATTTGTTCAATGCCTGACTGGGCTAATTTAACAGACCCTCTCACCCGGATACCGTCAACATAATAATCTGTAGCTTCAGTACGTGCGCCTCTTAAATTCAGGTCATCCCCTTCATCTTTTTGCGCTACACCAGCGGTGGTCGAAGCCAATGATTTTACATCACGGGTCGGAGCCGCAACTATTTCTTCGGAGGTGATCGTTTTTTGGGTGGAAGGACTTCCGGGATCAATCAAAGGAACAGCATACTCAGTAATTTCAACAGCAGTAATATCCACTGATCCCTTTGCTAACTTTATATCCTGACTAGTAATTTTATCAGTAGAAACAATAACCCCATCCACCTGCGCTGAGCCATATCCGACAAAAGTTGCTTTAATATTATATTTTCCGGGAGCTAATGGCTTGATGGTAAAATTGCCATCAAAATCTGTCTGTGCTCCACCAGCTTGCGCCCCGTTCAATTCAGCCACTATACTGGCAAAAGGCAAAGGCTCCCCGGTTGCCTTGTCCACAATTTTTCCTTTAATAACACCAGAATTTTGCGCCATCACCGCAAAACCACACAATGTACTTAGAATGATCGTAAGGTAAATCTTTTTTAGCATGAGGTTAAATTTAGATTATGTTTAAATTAACTTTTTTTCAGGTGCGTAAAAGTATGAATAATAAAATTTAATTTACAAATGTAATTTTATTTTTTACATAAAATTTACGTAATCAATTGCTTTAATCTTTTCAAAATTGGGGTCGCCTTAGTATTTCTGAATAAATAATTGCGGTGCGAATATCGAATTTTTTTAATTCAAAAAAATCTTCTTCAAAAATTTCTTTTTTTACAGGATCCGGTTCAACCGGTGTTTTTTTATATGCGACCTTAACTGCTTGCTTCTCTTCTACGGTAAGAAAAGGAGCGACCACGTGAGTTTTCTTTTTTGGCCATTCTGCCGGAACTGTTTTTTTTATAAGCACTTTTTTAAATTCACCATAACCTGTTTTGGCTGCCGGGATCTTTGCAGCTACAGTTTGTTTTTGACGGCTGATTTTTTCAGGTGAAATTTTATCTGGCGCTTTATGCTGATCAATAATGTCAGGTTCGGTTTTAGGTGCAGTTACAGTCTTAGGGCGATTTTTCCCAACCTTCTGATAATTTTTATAAACCATCCATGCTATAGCAACAGCAAGATAGAACAGTAACTTAAAATCTTCCATGCCGCCAAAGATAATTGTTAAAATTTAATTTCAAAATTGTTTTAAATTCAACAGGATGGATGCGTTGGCAAAAAGATTTCAACAATGCGCAGTTTACAGCACCTGAAACGATTTATAAAATCTATTTTTGCAAATTATAAAATACTGAAAGAGCTTATGCGTTTAAATTCTTTGGAAATAAAGGGCTTCAAGAGTTTTGGAGACAGGGTAATTATTCATTTTGATGAAGGTACCACTTCTATAGTGGGACCAAACGGTTCAGGAAAATCAAATGTGGTGGATGCCATGCGATGGGTGCTGGGCGAGCAAAAAACACGAATGCTCCGTTCTGAAAAAATGGAAAATATAATTTTCAACGGCACCAAAACCCGTAAGCCTGCCAACCTTGCCGAGGTTACGCTCAATTTTGAAAACACAAAAAATATTCTTCCTGTTGAATATTCTTCCATCAGCATTACCCGAAAATTATTCAGAAGTGGTGAAAGCGAATATTACCTGAACGGTGTGCACTGCAGGCTTAAAGATATTACTGACATTTTTCTTGACACGGGCATAGGCCCTGATTCATACTCCATTATTGAGTTAAAAATGATTGATGAAATTCTGAATGATAAAAACAGCACCGTAAAAATTTTACTCGAAGAAGCTGCGGGAATCTCAAAATATAAAATCAGGAAGAAACAAACGCTGCAGAAACTGGAAGAAACTGATGCCGATCTTAATCGTGTGAACGATCTGTTGTTTGAGATTGAGAAAAGCATGAAGCAATTGGAAGCTCAGGCAAAAAAGACCACACGCTTTTATAAATTGAAAGATGAATACAAATCGTCAGGCATTGTGCTCGCAGTGCATCATTTGAAATCTTTTAATGAATCGCTTGTTGAACTTGAAAAGAAAGAGCAATTACTGAAAGATGATAAGATTGAATTGAATGTTAAAACCTCCACTCTTGAAGCAGCACTTGAAAAACTAAAGGCCGAATGTTTACATAAAGAAAAGGCATTGTCAGCATCTCAAAAAATTCTTAATGAAAAAATAGTAGAGATAAATAAACTGGAAAGTGAAGAACGATTGCGCAAAGAAAAAATCTCCTACCTTGTTCAAAAAGAAAACGAGATACTTTCTCAAAACGAAACGGATGAAAAAAACCTTGTTGACCTGAATGATCTGATCGAAGGACTTACTGCAGATCGTTTGACGGAACAGGCAAAATTAGAATTAACAGGATTGCAGTTAAGCGAACTGAAAGAAGAAACAGACAGTTATAAAAAAGAATTTGAAAATTCGCTCAGAGAAATAAATGAACTGAATAAAGACTTGTTCCGGATAAAACAAAATGTAAATGATTACGAAACTAAAACGGCAATCAAGCAAACCAAATCGGCATCGCTGAATGAAGAAATTACGAGAATACGCGAGCAGGTGAAAGGGAATGAACAAAAAATAATTGCGATTGAAGCAGAAACATCCCAGCTGATCCCCGGAAGAGAAAAAGAAGAAAGCGTTTTGAATGATTTTAAAAACAAAAAGAATTTTGTTGAAGAACGAATTACTACAGAAGATAAAATTCACAATGAATTAAAAAATAAAATTTCTGAAGAAACACGCAAAGCAGATGCAAAGACTAATGAATACCAATTGACAAAAAACTTAGTGGAACAAATGGAAGGTTATCCTGAATCCATTAAATTTCTTAAAAAATCAAAAGATAAATTTAAGAAAGCACCGCTTGTTGCAGAACTTATCAGTTGTAAAGACGAATATAAAATCGCCATTGAAAATTATCTGGAACCTTTTCTCAATCATTTTGTGGTGGAAACAAATGACGAAGCATGGGAAGCATTGAGCACCCTCAGTTCTTCTTCGAAAGGGAGAGCCAATTTTTTTGTGCTTGATTCGCTGAAGCAATTTGAAAATAGAAAACATGAATCAATTGAGGGCTGCATGCCGGTGATAGATGTGATAGAGTTTAAAAGTCAATACAGCAAGTTGTTTGAATTATTACTTGGGCATGTTTTTATTTTGAATGATGATGATGCTTTCAAAAATTTTGACAGCAGCAATCTCAAATCTTATGTGTTGTTATCTAAAGGCGGAAATTTTTTAAAGCAGAAATATTCCTTAGGCGGAGGCTCTGTTGGATTGTTTGACGGAAAACGTACTGGAAAAATTCAAAACCTTGAAAAGCTTTCCGATCAGATTGCAATACATGAGAAAGAAATTGAACATCTGAATAAGGCAGTGTCAAAAAATGAAAGCCTGCTTTCTGAACTGAAAACTGAATTGCAAAAATTGAACACCTATATTTCAGAGAAGGAAACTGAATTAAATAGCGTGAACAATTCCCTCAGCTCGGCATTAAACAATAAAGAATTTCTTTTATCCGGCATTGCGCAGTTGAATAGTTCTATTTTGACTCTTGAAGAACAATTGAAAAAAATATTTGAATCTAATGAGCAGGATGCGGAACACGTTATTAACATCAACGAATTAAAATCAAAACTTGATGTGCTTACAGAAGATCAGCGTACAAAACAGGAACGAAGCAATGAATTGCAAAACCTGCTGAATGAAAAAAATAATTTTTATAACCAGGCGAATATTTCTTACCTGCAGCTTCAAAATAAAATTCAGAACCTGACACGGGAGATGGGGTTTAAGAACACGCAAATTGAAAACATTACAAAAAATAAAACTCACAATACCGCTGAGCTTGAATCGCTGAAAACGCAACTGCTGGAATTAAATGCTGTTTTGGAAACTTCAACATCCGGAATACAATCACTGATGCAGAACAGGCAGGCTTTTGAAGTTACTTTGAACGAGCAGGAAAACGATTATTATAAATCAAAAGGAGACATAGACAGGGAAGAAAAGAGCATCAACGACCTCCGTAAACAAAAAGAGCAGGCTGATACCATCATTCAATCCATTCATGATGAAGTTAACGATGTGAAATTAAAAATGACTTCGTTGAAAGAACGTATCCTCATTGAGTTTAATGCAAATCCTGAGGAATTAAAAGAACCGGAAGATGCAACCATTAATTATGATGAATTGCGCCAGCGGAATGAAAAAATAAAAATCCAGATTGAGCAGTTTGGTCC
>JBDSOU010000170.1:0-6009 GCA_039914625.1 Bacteroidia bacterium
TTCAAATAAATAGGAAAGCTTCCTTTCTCTTTTCCTAATCCTGTTTTCAAAGGAACAATATTTTTGAAACCGTTCTTATTAATTCCGGCAGTAAGATCATCATAATATTTTTTAGTGGGTTCAAAAGCTACTATTTTTCCATTGTCACCGATGAGTGCTGATGCATAAAAAGACATCAAACCAATATTTGCACCGACATCTATAAAAGTATCTCCTTTATTTAAAATACTTTTAAAAATATTTAATGCGCCTGTTTCATAAAAACCGAGATAATAATAATCAGACGCATTTTCAGGTCCCACAACGAGATCAAAACCATAAATGGTTGGAGAAAAAATTTTGTTATTAAGCTTTGGAAGAAAAAGTTTTGAAAGTTTTCTGTAAAGTTTTCTGCTTCCAAAGAATCTGCTTTTATTAAATAAACGGTCAGCTAATAAATGCCATCTTTTTAAATTTTGTCGCTGAGCAGGAGAAGTTTGAATTATATCCATTTCACTTTTTTATAAAACAAAAGGGGTAATTATTTTACCCCTTCTGCAAAAGAAATCAAATTTTTTTTAATCAATGCTGATTTTGCCGCTGTAGATTTTATTCTTTCGATCATTAAAAATTTCAATGAGATAGTTACCTTTTGAAAAATTAACTGTGGATATTTCAATTTCGTTTGCTGCTTTTGATGTTTCTGAATTAATTAATTTGCCATTCACACTAAATATTTGAATGTATGCTTTTCCTTCATTTGGTTTGTTAAATTTTATTGTCAGCGTATTATGAGCAGCGTTTGCAGAAACAGAAATATTATTGTTCAAAGAATTATTTTCACTTACTCCTGTCACATCGCATAAGCACCATAAATCCCCGCGATCAGTGCCTCCGGGGTAAATGCTGTCAGAACCTGCACACACATACGCACAATTCCCTATAGTATAAGTAACGCAATGAATTCTTCCGAGACCGGGATAATTAGGAACGGGAGACCAGGCATCTGCTATCGGATCATAAGAATAAAAATCATTATACACCACAATGTCGGTACAACCTAATCCTGTAAATCCAAGATTGCCGATTGAAAACGCAGCAGGACCAACTCTCGGACCTCCGGGCATTCCTGTCATTTGCGCCCACAAATTGGAAGCGGGATTGTATCTCCACAAATCTGAAGTATATAAAACAAATTGTTCGCCTCCCGCCACAACATAACCAAAACCTCCTGCCGAAAATCCTTTGGCGGCTGATCGGGGGTTTCCTCCAATATCTGCAATTTGTGTCCATGAATCATTTGACGGATCATATTGCCAAAAATCTTTCTGATATGGATTATATCCGCATCCCACATAGGCATAATTGCCAACAACGAAAGCAGCAGCATCATACCTTGCCGGTCCTCCAAAATTTGTTTTTTGTGCCCAGCTATTATTTACCGGATCAAATTCCCAAAGGTCATTTAATTGAGCGGGTGCCCAGCCTAAAACAATATATCCTTTTTGATTGATTGCAAATCCGCTTGAACTGTTTCGTGCCTGTCCGGGAAAATTTGCTTTTTGCGTCCATACATTTGTTGCAGGATTATATTCCCAAAAATCGTTATAATAAGTATAGTTCCATCCAACATGTGTTATCCCAAGTCCCATATAACCTTTTCCATTAATAGAAAATCCTGCTGCTGCATAACGTGTGCCTCCTCCAAAATTAGATTTCTGCGTCCATGCGTAAGTTTGAGCATTTACCAAATTACTTTGAATAAAAATAAATGCAATAAATAAAAAATTTTTCATGTTTGAAATTTATATTATTTAATAAAGATTGAATTTTCCTGTTTTTAATATTTTATTTTTAAAATTAATTTCATATAAATAAATTCCTTTTGATTGTTTATTCAAATTAATTTCAAAATTTAAAATTGATGTATAAATTATTTTTCCATTTAAATCAAAAATTTTAATAACAAAATTTTTATCAGCAATTTTTAAAAAATCTATTTTAAGAATGTTATTTTTTGTTATATATACTTTTATATCGTTGCCTGATAATTGCAAATTATTTATTCCATTAGTAGATGGAGCGTATTCCCAAAGATCATTCATGAAATGAATATTCCATGGAACAGTATCACAGCCTAATCCTATGTATCCTTTATTTCCAATTGAAAAATAAATTCCTTCATAGCGTTTTTTGTCTGGAAAATCTGGAAGTTGTGTCCATAAATCACCTATTGGATTATATTCCCAAAAATCATTGTATAATGTTTGTTGTGTACCTGAAGCAAAATCATATCCCTGGGTTAAATATCCTTTATTATTAATAGTAAATGCAAATGCAGCATTTCTTGCTTGTCCAGGAAAATTTGAAAGCATCGCCCATGAATTAGCGGCAGGATCAAATTTATAAAAATCCGAAAAATTCAATCCTAATATTGCATTCGATCCGGCACCGACATAAGCAAAACCATTAATAACAAAATCGGATGCAGCACCTCTGCTTGCTCCGGGAAAATTTGTAATCTGAGTCCACGCATCAAGTAATGGGTCATATTTCCAAAAATCATTGAAAAAAGTATTTCCTGCAACAGAACCTAAACCTACATAACCAAAATTGTTAATGCTGAAAGCAGTAACATTATATCTTGCAGTTCCGGGAAAATTTGCGTTTTGATTCCATATGTTTAATGCCACATCGTATTCCCATAGATCATTCAAATATCCGGCAGTACCGGCATAGCCTGTTACAACATATCCGAAATAATTAATTGTAAAAGTTCTTGAACCATATCTTGCTGCGCCAGGAAAATTTGCTTCTTGTGTCCATATATTACTTTGAGGATTATATTTCCAAAAATCAGTATGAAAAATTGGTCCGACTTCAACTCCGGTTCCAACATAAGCTATAGAATCAACAGTAAAAGAAAAAGCATCATAAATAGCACCGCTTCCATAATTTGCTTTTTGTGTCCAAACATATTGTTGTCCACAAATTAATTTTACTTGCAAAAAAAGAAATATAACAAGTAAAATTTTTTTCATCTAATTGATTTTTTGTTTCATCAAAGATACATTTATATTTTAAATATCAAAATAAAAGCGCAGCATCCCTGCCGCGCTTTCACCTAATTCACCTAAAAAAAATTTTATTCTATATCAACTACAACAGTTAAAATAGTTTCCTGTCCTATTTCGTTGCCTTCTTTATTAATATGACGCCATTTGGTATAACGTTTTTCGGGAACTCCGGGCACCGCATTTTTGCGGGTGTCTTCCCAGGGCGAACGCATGTCTTTTTCTCCATCGCTCCATCTTACGCCATCGCTGCTGGTGCGAACCATAATGCCGCCCCATCCTTGTTTTTTCCAGTCATAAATAATCTGGTCGGGCAAAATAGTGGGTGACACTTCCACTTTCGCCAGGTTAGGATCGGGCGGTATTATTATTTTATAGAATCCCATTGCTTCCATGTCGGCTGAATCATAAACAGAATTTTCCTGGAAATCGCGTCCCATTTTTTTGTAAAATAATTTGCCGTCATTAATGATAGTGTCTTTGGTATCGTTTAATGATTGGGCGGTTTGAGTTGCAGCCTCGGCAGCGGAAATGGCTGCGGGAATGTTGATTTTGAAATTAGTGGATTTTGTCATGTCGCCTGCTACTACTCCGTATTTTGCTCCAAGCCCTCCGACTAATTTACCATCGGCATTTGATACGAATGGTGTTACTTGTCCTACTTCAGATGGGAAGTGTACCTTTTTGAGTTTTGGCATATTGTTTATTTTTTGTTTAGGGCGCAATTTTAAAAATATTTTGAATAAATGTCAAATTTTTTATGGCTTTTGTTGAAAACTTTTCGTTCTTTTTGATATTTTCCTGTTTTTCAAGCAGTTACCGTATTTCAGGCAATCGAAAGAAAGTTTGTTGCAATTGAAAGAAACTTTCTTTCAATTGCAACAAACGTTCTTTCAATTGCAACAAACCTGCTTTCAATTAGAAGTACCGTTCTTGCATTTGCAACTAATGTTCTTTCAATTGAAACAAACTTAGTTTCAATTGAAACTGCCGTTCTTTTAATTGAAGCAAACTTTCTTTCAATTGGAACAAGCTGTGTTGCAATTGCAGGAAACTTTCTTTTAATTGAAACAAACTTAGTTGATGTTGTAAAAAACTTTTTTTCGATTGGAAAAAACTTTAGAGCACCTAAAAAATTTATTTCCGGTAAATAGTTTCATAAAATTTTAAAAGCCTCGGCACATGTTTGCTCAAAGAAATTGCAGGACGGTTCTTTTCAATATTTTTTAAAAATAAATTATAATCAGTTTTTCCAATGATTGATTTCAGATTCGGAATATCCGTTTTGTTAATCGTAATTCCCATTCCATATCGTTCCACAATCCAGCTTTGAAAAATAATATCTTTTGTGCTGATAACCGGAATGCCTGCTTCAACATAGTTAAATAATTTTAATGAAGTGCTGTACTTGAATTTTTCCCACGAATGAATAGTGTCTTTAAAGAAAAAAGGAATCAAACCGAAATCATATTGCGAAAGCTCGTGTGCAAGCTTTGACTGATGCACTGTTTCATGAATATGCAAGTATTGATTTTGTTTTTCAATGTTTTTATATTCGTTGATGTCATCAGATAAAGTTCCCGGAGCAGCATATAAATGCAGATGAATTTTTTGTTTTGAAAATTCTTCAATGATATAATGAAATTGGATAGTTGCAAATTGTTTGCTGTCGCGAAATGAACCGGCAACTTCACCTACATAAACAACATGGATATTTCCGGGATCGAAATTTCCTTTTTTATTTTCCGCCACATCATCATCGCAGCATAGAGGGAAAAAAATATTCGCAGGTTTTTTTTTAATATCATATCTTCTTAACGCTTCCTGGAATTCAAGGCTGTGAGATACGAGACCATCTGCATTTTCAAGACAATATTTTTCATGAGACAATTCGTTCCTGTACCATCGGATGGGAGGATTCAATCCGTAATAAACAACCAGCACATCCTGCATATCATAAACAAAAGGAATTTTTTTTCCAAGAGTTGATTTTTTTGCAACAGCAGGATAAAAGCTTTTTGGTCCGAAAGCATGAATGAGCGAAACGTTTTTTAAGTTTTTTAAAATTCTTTTCAAATGCCAATGGTTCCTGAATAAGACAACTTGGTCAATGGAAGGATTGCTGTATTTATCTCTGAACCCATCTTTGTGGCAAACAAGCACAGCACAATAATCTTCAAAACGCTTATGCCATTTAATGATTCGGGCAATGCGGGCAGGAAGATTTCCTCCGAGATAAATAATTGTTTTTTTATTTTGAGTAAATGAAATTTTTTCAGCAACAGGTATTCGAAGAAAAAACAACAGCTGATCCCATAAGGAAGAACTATAAAGCAATCCAAAAGTTTTCAGCTTTATAAAAATCACTTTTAATTTTGAAAAATAAATTTTTGCTGTCATTTAATTCATACTAACTTTTAAACTGCCTGGAGGTTTTAATTTTATTGTGAAAGAGCGTTATCAGCGACTCCTGCAAATGTAAAATTTAATGCAACATTATTTTTTGATAACATTTTTTAACAATAACGTTATTAACATCGCGTTGTCAATTTAAAAAACAACGCGCATCTCAAAGCGAGTAAGGTTGCTTCTATTTTTGTGAAAGCGTTGCAATATGTATCTGCCAAAGGCAAGCGTTATTCGTACTTCAAATCGTTCTTACACTTAATGAGAAAAAAAACAATTGAAAATGAGCGGAAGATATTTGTCATAGACACTTCCGCCATTCTGTTTGATCACAATATAATTTTCAATTTTAAAGAACACGATGTAGCCATACCGATAACCGTGCTTGAAGAAATAGACCGTTTCAAAAAAGGAAACGATGTTATCAATTTTGAAGCGCGTGAGTTTATCAGGAGCATTGATAAACTTTCGGGTCAATTTTCATTACAGGACTGGATTCCGTTAAACGGGCCCTCAAAAGGAAAATTTAAAGTCGTAATGAATGAACACG
>JBDSOU010000125.1:0-3705 GCA_039914625.1 Bacteroidia bacterium
ATGAAAAAAATTGCGTTGTTCACGTTCCTTTTGCTTTTCAATACTGCGAAAATATTTTCGCAAAACTCAGATGTAAAACAGGATGAACCGAAATTTGAATTGCACCAGTTTTATTTAAAAGATCCTGGAATCAAAATTTTGGATATTCAATATGATAATGACTGTACCCCTGTCAATGGAAAACTTTCAGAAGACGGCAAAACGGTTTTTGTAAAAGAATATAAAGAGCATTCGCGTATTTATTTAAAATTTTTAAAAGCTGACGGCAAGGTGGATGAGGTTACAAAAAGCCCCTGCTTTATTGATCCGGTGGTGAATGCACTTTGAAATACCAAATGACCAATTACCAAATTCCAATTTTCAAAAAAAGAATTCATTAATGATAGTTACAAATCAATTTTGACTTCTACCAAATCATTGACTTTTTTTCCTGCAGTAAATTTTCTTTTGTAAAAATTAATCCACATTAAAAGCAACGGCACTCCTATAATAGTAGGCCATAGCCATTGAATAACAGTTGGCAGAAAATTAAAATTTACAGCAGAGAAAGCGCTTACGGTAGCGATATAAATGGATGCTGCAATAACTGTAACCAATCCGAAAAGGAAAGCATTCCAAATCAATTCTGAAGAAATAACAGCATTATTCTGAAGTGAAAAAATAAAAAAGAGCACTACCGAAACAATGCCTCCGCTGAGGACAACAATTCTCAGCCTAAATTTAAAATCGCTGTTGCGGGGATAGGGTTTGTTTAGGATAGAAAACATGCGGTGAAATTATAAAAAAGGACTAATAAAAATGTAAGGTTTTTGATTCTTGTTAAAAAAGCTATCAATCCGAATGCTTCAGTTACCAGTCCGAACGCGACAGTTACCAATCCGAACGTGTCAGTTATCAATCCGAACGTGACAGTTATTAATCCGAATAAAATTCTTACCGGTCCGAATGATACAGCAATGAACCCGAATAAAGCCTTTATTTATCGGAATGAAACATTAACCAACCGGAATGAGAATTTTGAGATTGCGAATGAAAAAAACTGAATTGTGAATATGATTTATAGGAAACAGAAGGGGTTTTGCACGAAAGCTATCAAAGTTAAAAATTATACGATACACATGATTTTAAGCGGTGAAAGGTAAATTTCTTACAAAAAGAATAAAGGGTTTTAAAATTGTTATTTAAGATGTAAGATTTCCTGTTCTTTTTTAATTATGCTGATTTGACCAGCGGTATCTTTGGGGTATAACAAAAAAAAAATAAAAAAATATGAGAAAATTCTCGTTCCCTGTCGGAGTACTGATCGCAGCAGCCCGTTTAGGATGGATTAACTGCAAAGACGGAATAATAGATTTTGCATCATTCCGTGCCATCTATACAGCTATGTATATACAGGCAAAACAAGATGCGATCATAAATTTAAAACTGATGCCGGATGAATTTGAGCGAAGCGTAATGCACGAATCGCTGCGAACGGATTTATCTGAAAAAGCGCAGGAGGCATTGAAAAAATGGAGAAAATTGCGCAGGTACATGATGAATTCCTGTCCAGTTTCCAAAAGAAATGAACGGCTTAAAGAAATGGGAAGAGCATACTTGACTGAATTTTTAAAAGAAAACTGGACTGCAGGTGAGAGCTTATTGAATGACGGGAGCAAGTTTTTAGTTAAATACAAAACTGAACTTGAAGCCAATAGTAATATGCCGGCCGTAACTTTTAAGACGGAGTACGATACTATAGTAGCGGAATTTATAGATGCAAAAAATAAATTTTATACCAGCGAAAAAGATGCAAAAATACTTACCAGAGAGGTGAATGAGGCAGCCAATGCCATATATGATGATTTAAACATGATGCTGCAGGACGGTTTGGTAGTATATGAAGATAATGATGCATTGAAAGAAATTTTTGTGCTCCAATATTTACTTGATTTAGTAACGCCTACCGGACCTGCGGGATTGAAAGGAACGGCTGAGATAGATGGCAAACCAGCCGTAGGAATTATAGTGGAACTGGAAAATAAAAATTTATCTGTGGTTGTGGATGCAGAAGGCGTATTTAATTTTGGCGAAAAGCTGGCGAGCGGAAAGGATAAATTAATTTTTAAGAGGGGTGATCAAATTTTGTTGCAGGAAGAGGTGGACATTCCGCCCGGAACTACAGTCACAGAACACGTGGATTTACCCGCGGGGAATCAAGTTTAAGGTTTAAAGTTTAAAGGCTCAGGTTATAAGAAAAGCCGTTCTTCTCTGAAGAACGGCTTTTTACTTTTGTTTAGTTTAGTTTGGTTTTGTATTTTGATTTTCCCCTCTTTGATATTGTTGCATGTTTAATAATACCCGTGAAAAACGGGAAACTATGAAGTATATAAAAAAGAGTCTGCCATTGGCGGACTTTTTTATCTGTATCACTCTTATCCTGTTTTTCATAATTGTTAATAAATAAAGTTGCCTTAAAATTTGGAAGTCTGAAAAATTCTTCTAAATTTTGTACTTACATTGTTCTTTAGTTTTAATCTTTTTAAACTTCAATCTCATGAAAACCTCTATCCTTAGCTTAATTATAATTTTTGTTTTTATAATTAATGTGAAATCACAAGTCCTGAAACATGGTGCTATTAACCTTTCTACGGAAGCAAAAGCTTCTTCAAATGTAATTTTAAGAAAAACAAATCTGCACCGGCTTGTTGAAGTGAAAAATAATCCGAAAGCAGCAAGCCTTGAATTGATCAAAGAAGTTTTCCCTACTCCTTTTAGTGATAATATTAACATTGAATTTAATTATTCAGAGAAGCAGAATATTTCCGTTAAAATTTTTGATGTTTTTGGCAATCTTCAAAAAGAATTTTTGATTGAAAAAGCAAAAGATATTTTTTATCAGAATTTACAATTAAAAAATCTTTCTGCCGGAATTTATTTTCTCAGAGTGCAACTAATAAATTCAAACAAATCATCACAAGTTAAGCTGATAAAAATTAACTGACCTTGATATAAAATCCTATTCTTAAAAACTCACTCTAAAAAAACCCAAAGCCATGAAAAAATTATTCACCATCGTAAGCATTTTATTGCTGATTAATTTGTTTGTCAAAGCACAAAACAATGTAACCTACTCTGACATTCCGGGAGTTATTGGCTATTCCGCTATTGCTTACACTTCACAGGGAATAGCTGTAGCAAATCAAAATATTACCTTACGTGCAAGTATTATTAAAGGCAGCATTACAGGAAGCGTAGAATACCAGGAAACACATTCGATTACCACAAGAAACGATGGCTCCTTCGACATTCCCATCGGAGAAGGTATCTGGACGGCAGGAACGTATCAAACTATTAATGATGTATTATGGGGCAATGACCATTATTTTCTTAAAATGGAAATTGATGCTTCGGGTGGTTACAATTTTGGTGATGCCGGTACGGAAGCTTTTTGTTCGGTACCCTATGCTTTTCATTCTTCGGTGGCAGATAGTTTGAATGGGGTTTCTTCTGATACGCTGAGAATGGCAATTGCTGCAGTAAATGTTTGCGGATGTACTTTGCAAAGTGCTTATGATAATGTTAGCGGTAACTCTATTACAACGAATGTAAATGGTTCAGTTGTGTTAAGAGGTTCAAGTCTAAGCATTGGACCAATATTAGATGTTAAATCAACAAACCCATTTAATTTAAATGTTGCTGAATTTAGAATTACAAATGGTACAG
>JBDSOU010000208.1:0-3534 GCA_039914625.1 Bacteroidia bacterium
TCTCCTCTCACACGCCTCACTTTGTCATTCCGAATGGAGCGAAGCGAAATGAGGAATCTCTGTCTCATCATTTAGGAAAGATGTCTAATAGATGCTTATTACCGGGCATCCTTTTGCAGGTTGAAAAATTGTTTATTCCGGATCGCACTATTAGTTTGTATATATAAAGCATTTAAAAGCTATATTGCCTAAAGCGTACCTGTTTTATAATATTTTTCGCAAATATTTAAAATTTCTTACATTTTCCGGTTTGCAGCTATAAAACATTTTTGAGAGCAGAAACTGGCGCTATACATGCAATTTATCTTACATTTTCAGGAAAAATCATCAAAAGATTGCACCCGGTTGAAAAAGGGGTGTAACTATCTTTTAAAAACTTACGTTAAAATCTCATCGGCCACAAACAAAAACTAAAACGACCGTTATTAAAAACATAAACTACTATTACTATGGAAAACAAAACAATCCCGGGTAGCATCCCGAACCTGTTCCTGGCCTCTGACATTATTATTACTAATGTGGAAAAGCGCCTCGTTAAATTCACAGAGCTGAAAACTTCCTATTCTGTAACCTTCATTGAAGGGCTGCGCTCGGAGCTGCAGGCCTGCGAAAACCTGCCCGATGAAGCGTCACGTGCGCTGTGGCACCGGCAGGCGCGCACTAACGTTATCAGCAGTGGTGACGATTGCCTTGCGCTGGTCAGACGCCTTAAAAGGTATGTATATACTGCCTTCCCGGTAAATACCAGCGATTATTACCGTGCCATGGGCCTTACAGAATATTATGCCGCTGCAGCTAATTCCTCGTGGGAGAGCATGAAAGCGCTCTGCACAGCGTCAATTAAATTTGTGGCTGACTACTCACAAGAGCTTATAGCCAATCAAAACATGAAACCTGATTTTGAGCAGCAGCTTACCGATACAGCGGGTATTTTCAACCAAAAACTCGGAATTTTTTACCAGAAAGAATCACTCTCAAAAACAGCGGCTGCTTCACGCATGACGGCCTGCGGAAATTTTTACAAAAAAATTATCAGCTGTTGTCTTGACGGCCAGTATATATTCGAAAATGACGACACCGTTAGTAAAGAATATTCTTATGAAGCCGTAACCCAGATGATAAGCCCGCCCACAGCAGCCGGACTTATAGTGGAAGCTTCGCGCGACAGCGATGGCGTGAAACAGCCCATGCCAGGGGTTGAAATTTCAATTATCGGGACTGATAAAAAAGGCGTTACTAACGCTTCTGGCACTACCGAATTCTCACAATTACCAGAAACCAGCCTGAAAATACGAGCCAAAGCAGACGGCTTCCAGGACCTTATTTTTGATATAGATACAGAAGCAGGAGTTACTAAACGCCTCAAAATAGTGATGGTGCCTTTATTTGAAGGTTCCATGACTGTGGGCGCTGAAGCTGCTGCCACCCAGTCTGCCGCAACCGTGCCGGTGAATAGTTAAGAGTCTTTGTTAGTTTTTAGTGAATTGTTATATTGTTATTAATTTTCCGTCCCGCATTACTGCGGGACGGTTTTTTTTTGGGCAGTTTCAGGAAAAGTGCCAGGTTATTGATTTTGAGGGACAAAGTTAGCGCAGGTAAACGCAACATTTTTCTATTTAAAAAAGGGGAGAGAATCTAAAAAAACAATTGGTTATTAGGAGATTATTTAGCACTTTTGTGCGTTTATACAAATGTTATGCGAAACCCGTGTCGCTTCGATTGAACTTTCTGCTAACTTGAAATGATAGCTCATCAAAAAGCAATTCTCATAATAATTATTTCGCTTCTTTGGTTTGGTGCAGAGGCGCAAAAGAGAAATTCAATTTGGTGTTTTGGTGATAGTGCTGGCATTGATTTTAATGGTGGGATTCCAAGTCCAATAAATACCTCTTTGGATACAAGGGGCAGTTGCGTTTCAATTGCAGATACAAACGGACAACTTTTATTTTATGCAAACACGCGAGCTGCAACAGCAGGACAAACAACTGGATTAGTCTGGAATAGGAATCATCAATTGATGTTAAATGGTGATTCAATTGCTGGCGATGGATGGTATGATGAAATGATAATAATACCTAACCCTGCTGATGACTCGCTTTATTATCTTTTTAGCATTGGTATAGTAATTCCTTTTGGGTTGGAATATTCTATTATTGATATGCGAGGCGATGGTACTTTAGGTGGAATAATTCAAAAGAATTTTCAGTTGCAAACCTTTAAAATGGTAGATTGCCTTACTGCAATTAAGCATGGTAATGGAAGAGATTGGTGGTTGATTTTTCGTGAGTCGCCTGTTTTCCCTGGAACGGATAACAATTCATGGTATTCATATTTAATCACACCTTCTGGTATTTCAAATGTTACATTACAGAATGTGGGAACATTAAATAGTACTAATGCAGGTAGCTTATGTTTTAATCCTTCAGGAAATAAAATTTGTTTTGTAAATACAATTTCAATGATTGAAATTTATGATTTTGACAGATGTACTGGAACAATTTCAAATCCTGTAAATATTGAGCCGGAAGTTATGGTACTGCCTTATCCTTATTATTGGAGTTGTGCATTTTCACCAAACGGACAATACTTATATGTTTCGGGAAGTACCACACCGAGCACCTTATGGCAATTTGATACTTGGGCAGCAAATATTGATTCGACAAAAACTTTATTATGGCAGGTATCTTATCCTCCGTACACTGCCGGAGCACTCAAACTCGCCCCTGATAATAAAATTTACATGAGTTGCGCATGGAGTGATTCAGTCGGTAATTTTAATTATCCATATCCTGATAGTGCATTTTATTTAGAGAATATGAATCTTGGAGTTATTAATTCACCAGATGCAGCAGGAATGGCTTGTGATTTTCAACCATGGAGTTTTTATCTTGATGGAAAAAGAACATATTGGGGCTTGCCAAATAATCCCGATTATGAATTAGGAGCAGTAACAGGAAACATTTGTGATTCACTTACTGGAATAAAAAATAACGAACAAATAATAAAAAATGAATTGTTTGTGTATTATAATTCTCCTTGGCAAAAAGCATTTATAAACGCAAAAGGTTTGAAAGGAAGAAATGTTAAAATGAGTGCTTATGATTTGTTGGGAAATGTTATTTACACAGAAGAGCGAAAATTATCTTCTCAATATTTTACAAAAGATTTAAACATGGCTGCCTTTGCAAAAGGAATGTATATTGTAAATTTGGTAACTGAAAAAGAACGATTGGTTAAGAAGTTTATTAAAGATTGATGCTGATTGTTTCATAGTGGCAGTCGGCTGTTCGTATAACAATAAAATTAAAAGAAATAAAAAAAAGGGGGTTTTAACCGTGATACAAAGAGATGAGCATTTAACAAGCAGCGAGGGTAAACAAACAGTTGAGCTACTAAACCCCCTTTTTAAAAACTTCTTTAATCCCTTCTTCGTTATCCGTAATTTTATATCGCTATGAAGAAACTGGGATGGTTAATTGTAATGTTTATCACTTGCGGAGTTTGTAGCGGACAAAATTTGGTTCCGAATGGGGA
>JBDSOU010000057.1:0-15044 GCA_039914625.1 Bacteroidia bacterium
AGTTACTCCCGATAGGTCGGTGGTTACTCCCGGTAGGTTTTCAGTTACTCCGTACAATACTTAGTTTAATCCCTTCAGGAATTTACTTTCTCCGTCCTGAACTCAGTTCAATCCGGGCACGTGTTGAGACAACATCCCCGAAGTGATTGTAAAACCCTTCAGGGATAATGATCAGTAAAGAAGATTGTGAAAGAATAAAGCGGAGCAAATTCGTGCGTGGTATGGGTATATTACTCCTCCAAAAAATCAATTCCCGATCCGTCAAGCAAATGTTTTTGAATTACTTTTATAATAGTGTCGGCACGCTTGCCATGGTGATTTATTTTGGAAAGATTTTCTTTCAGTATAACAATAATTTTATTTCTTTCTTCTTCTGATTTCGTTCGCGCTATTTCATCAGCAAGCTCTTCTGTCAATTCTGAAAAGCCATTTACAAAGTTAAGCGGGTTTTGAATTTCGTGTGCAACCCGCGATGCAAGTTTTCCGAGCAGGGCGTGTTTCTCGTGTTCAATGAGTTTTTGCTGTGCGTTTGCCAAATCATTGTATGCCTGCTGCAGCTTAATATTCATTTTTCTCCGCTTCCTGCTCTGATTAAAATATATGAAGGTTAAAGCAAATAATACGATGACTCCGCTTGCAAGGGCTGCATTAAAATAATTACTGCGTTCGGCTTTCAGCTTCTGAATTTCATTTTCGCTTTTAAGCAAATTTATTTCTTTCTCTTTTTTTTCACTTTCATATTTGGTGCTCATCTCGGCAAATTGCTTTTTGCTTTCTTCATTCAGCAACGTATCGTTAATTTGTGAAAACAATAAATGGTTGCGGTACGCAAGATCAAATTTTTGCATCCGTGCATAAAGTTCCGCGAGTGTCTGGTAAGAAACTTTAAGATAATATTTCTGTTCTACTTCTTTTGCCACGACAATGCAACTGTCGAGATAGTTAACCGCAGTTGCATATTTTTGAAGGCTGATATATACCAATGCAATATTATTATAGCTTGCTGCAATTCCTCTTTTGTCTTTTAATTCTTCAAACATTTTCAGTGAGCGCAAATGAAACTCAAGTGCTTTGGGATACTCTTTTTTCTTTTCATAAATCAATGCTACGTTATTGGTGGCATCAGAAATTCCCTGCTTGTCACCGGCTTCTTCCATAGTGTGTAATGCCTGCCGGAAGTAATCGAGCGCCATGTCAAAATTATCTTTTGAATAATAAACCGAACCAATGATCATCATGCTGGTTCCCACCTGGTATTTATTCCTTGATTTTTGAGCGCTTTTTAATGCCTGCTCAGAATAATTCATTGCCTTATCTAAAATGTTTTGTTCATTGTATGCCATTCCGATATACTGCAGACAGGTAATAGCATTTTTCTCCAAATGATGATTTTCAAATATTTTGAGCGCCTTAAATAAATGGTCAACCGCTTCATTATAATTACCTGTATTAAATTTTACGTTGCCGGTGCCGCTGTAGCCTTTTGCAATTAAGGTGTCATTGCCTGATGCTTCTGCCAATTTTAAACCTTTTTCATAATAGGCGAGGGCAGAATCAGGAAGTGAGTTTTCAAATTGAAAAGCTATAGCATAATTAATATTTATTTTATCAATTGATGTAGCATTGTGCAATTGATTTTTAAGACTATCCGTTTCCAATTGCCCGGCAAAAGAAAACGTAAGTAGTAAAAATAATATACAGGGGGTTATAGCAATGCGCATCACTTTAAAAGATTTTTGTAAATTTATTGCTAATTATCAATACTATTACTAATATTGTAGTGTCAAATTAAATAATTAAACCCTTTAAATACCAAAATCATGGCACAAGGAATTGTAAGAGTCACCCCCAAAAGCCCCGGTACGCTTGAAGTAACCGTTGTTGATCCTGCTAATCCATTTAAGATTCGTGCGGGTCAGATGCTAAGCTTTGCAAAACCAGGCTTCCCGGTGGCGCTAAATGACATTGTTGACTTTGACGCACTGTCGGACACAGCAGCAAAGGTTACCAAAGTGCATGTTGCGATAGGCACAGAGTAAATTTTGCTCTGGCAGAATTTGCATTTCCGGGATTTAGCGCACTTCTTTTTTAATTCAAAGTAATAGCTAAAAATTCCGGTGGAAGAATATTTTGTGTTTCTTCACCGGGATTTTCTTTCAGGCAATCTGGTCTTTCCGCTTTATATATTTGAGCCGGACTTAAAAAAGCCTTCAGAATTTTTCTTTAATCCTGTAAGGATGAAATAGAGTCATTGCAAAAAAAGCCCGGAGTTTTCTCCGGGAGTTTTTGCTATGTATATTCAACACTTTAAAAAGTTATACCAATACCTATTATAAAATAATCCAAACGAAATTGGTATTCCCGATCGCATCGGGAATCCCGATAAAAATCGGGAAACGGCTTCTCTATCTGCATTACCAATTTCTCTTGGATTATTTTATAATATGTATTGGTATTATTTCATATTCTTAAAAGGTTTAATTTTAGCACCGGTTTCTACGGGATCCGACAGATATAGGAACGAGTTGAAGTTACCCAAATTGATATATAAAAAAAACAGCATGAAAAATAGCATCTCTACACTTACTTTTTTGATAATATTATTTATCAATTATTGTAATGGACAACAAGGTGAATGGGTATGGATACACGGTGACACTTTCAATAGCAGCGGTAATTTTGGAGTGCAGGGAGTAGCTAACAGCACTAACAATCCGCCTCCTTTGTATGAACCATGCGAGTGGACTGATTTGAATGGAAATTTTTGGTTGTACGGAGGTCTCCGGTCAGGTTGTAATGGTTTCTGTGTGTATAACGACCTATGGAAGTATGATCCGTCTTCAAATGAATGGACCTGGATGAAAGGAACAGGAATACCTAACGATACAACAGGAAACTATGGTGTCCAGGGTGTGCCTGCCGTAACGAATCAACCACCCTGCCGTTCATGGGGTGCTCAGTCATGGGTAGATCTCAGCGGTAATTTATGGATGTTCGGAGGCGAGGATGATAATTCAGTTGCTCCTTACGGCTGGAGTGATTTATGGAGATTTGATACTGCCACAAATATGTGGACCTGGATGAAGGGATCAAACATTCCTGGTCAGCCAGGAGTATATGGCATTAAGGGAGTTCCGAATATTCTTAATAATCCTCCTCCATCAATAGAAAATGCCGCTGCATGGACAAGTAATTCGGGAGATTTGTATCTTTTAGAGCACTCATCAAATGCTTTATGGAAATATACTATTGCCTTAAACATGTGGACCTGGATAAAGGGTGCACCATCTTCTCCTGTTGTTTTTGGAATAAAAGGTGTGGAGGATTCACTGAATAATCCGGGCGGATCCGCTTACAGCAGGTGGAAGGATAACAATGGATTTTTCTGGAAGTTTGATGGCGGAGGTATTTTATGGAGATATAATGTTGCAACGAATAACTGGACATGGATGAGTGGTGATATCCCCTATGTATCTGTAAGCAATTACGGAACGATGTGCAGTCCTGCACTTCAAAATTTGCCGTCCGGTCGTAATGAAGGACGTGCCGTGTGGAAAGATGCTATCGGCAACTTTTGGTTGTTTGGCGGCTATTCATTTTTTGTTGGTGCTGGTTTGTCTGATATGTGGGTATATAATATATCTGCAAATCAATGGACATGGGCTCAGGGCGATAGTACTTTAAATGCCAATGCAAGTTACGGAACTTTAGGAGTTTCAAGCCCTGCTAATAATCCCGGTTACAAAGAAGGCGCTGTGGGATGGTCTGATAACAATGGACATTTTTTTTTATTCGGAGGAAGCGGATCTGGTTCGTATAATAATGCTCTTTGGAAATTCACTATTGATACCTCGTGTTTCACAGTTGGCATTAAAGAACTGAATACTACTCACCAAGAATTAAAAATTTATCCTAACCCCGCAAATACTACTTTGAATATCTGTTTTTATAGCGATATAAATATTGTCATCATTGATTTACTTGGTGAAACTGTTTTCCAATCCAACCCGGCAGATGTTATAAAAGGAAACGTTGAATTGGATATTTCTTTTCTTTCAGCAGGAATTTATTTTATAAAAACTGGAAATGAGGTGCGGAAGTTTGTGAAGAAATAAAACGGACTTTCGTTTGGTCATTGTCTGCAGCGTTAGCCTGGTCGGGAAAGTCAAAGATGGATTAATTGAAATCCCCGATCATCCGCGTCTGTCGGCTGCATGGGTGCCTGAGACGCGGATGTGCCAAAAAATTCAACTAACTAAAGTGGGGGTGGCAGAAGGATATCTTATACCAATACCTATTATACAATAATCCAAGAGAAATTGGTATTCCCGATAAATCGGGATTTCGCAAACTCAAAATGCCTATAGAGAAGCCGTTTCCCGTCCCGCAGGATTGCGGGATTATCGGGATTACGGATTCCGTATCGGTATTAATTCGTTAATCGTCAATTTAAAGTATGACGACTCGCGTCCTGTAAACTCTTTCATTGCTCTTTACCGCGACTGAATAAATTCCTTTGGCGTAACTTTTCAAATCAATTTTAGAAGAATACAATCCTGCTACAGCAATTTCCCTGCTGCTCACTATTCTTCCGTTCATATCCGTTATAGAAATATTAAATTTCTCTTCTTTGGGAGATTGAATCATTAAATTAAATATTCCGGAAGACGGGTTTGGGAAAACAGAAATGCTTCCTGATGCAATATTTTCAATGATGCCGGTTGGAAAATGAATATTGATATTATCTAAGTACATGGAATTTCCAAAACCATTAATATTAACAAACTTGAATTTGGCAGTGGTTCCGGTGTATGGCGCAAGGTCTAACGTATCATTTCTCCAATCGCTTCCTGCTGCCGGAATCCAAAGTGCATTCTGATCAGGAACAGTGGCAAGATCCGTTCCGCCCTTGTAGTAGCTTGTGGGAACATACGTATCACCGCAATCCGTAGAAATATCAATTCTTAAAGTATCAGTAAACACGGCCGAATAGCGCGCATACGCCACATCAAACGTCATAATAGTGCCTGAGGGAACAGAAGTAATATCTGTTTCAAAAGTCTCTAATCCGTCTTCTGCGCCAGGGTTATTGTAATCAAAATTATCCATATAAGCCGCATCAGTTGGTACTCCATTGCTTCCTGTAATGCCGGTTGCATTCGCCCATGTAAATGCGCCACCCGAGGCATCAATCATCCATCCGGCAGGAGGAAATGCTGCACTTTGAAAATCTTCAATCAAGGGCACTATAGCAGGGCTTGAAATAGAAATATATGCGCTTTGTGTTGATGAAGTACTACCAAAGCCGTTAGTCGCCATTAAAGTTACATCATACATTCCGCTTGCAATGAACTGTACCTGCGGATTCTGTGAAGTTGCCGAAGTGCCGTTTACAAACATAACTGTGTTAGGTGTAAATGTCCATAGCCATGAAGTAGGAGCATTGAGGCTTTGGTCATTGAAGGTAAATGTTTTTCCAACGCATCCTGTATTAAAATTAACATTAAATTGTACTACAGGGGGAGCATTAGTTTCGAGAATATTAATATCATCTAATGCGAGATCGCTTGTAAAGTTGTTGCCGGTAACTCCGCGGAAACGTACATTGATCACATCTCCGATATAAGGTGCAAGGTTGACTACTCCCAGATGCCACAAATTCCCTTGGTCGCCTGCAATGGGAAGAATAACATTGTTAGTCCAGGTTCCGTTGTTATAAATATCAACAGCGAGTGTACCCATAGCAGCGCCATACATGTGATACCAGAAAATCATTTGCGGTGCTACGGAAGCAGTCAGGTCAATGCACGGAGAAATCAGGTTCGCGCTCCTGCCCGTACAACCGATAGAAGGCTCAAGATAAATATAATTTCCGGTAGCAGTACCTGATGTGTGATCCACGTCAGGACCTGTATTCAGCGATGGAGTAGCTCCCTCATTGACCCTAAAATCAATATCATCCTGGACTAAATTAGTTTCATTGAGCCATCCGTTTGCAATAGGACAACTGGTAGCTTCACAATCTGCTATAGTGCTGCACAACCCTGAAGATTCAAAATCTTCAATGAAAGGAACTACAACAGTAGTACCGGGAATAACATCGGTAACCGATGCTGACGAATCATTATAGATATTAAGGTCACCCGGAAAATCAACCCATGCCTGCAACGAATAAATTCCTGCTAAGGATAAGTCAATAGTGGCAGGAAAGCTGAAATTTGCCAAAGCCATGGGGGCTAACGTTCCTGTATATACGTCACTTACCGGGGTCGCTCCGTTAAGGCTGTAACTGACCGGAACATTTGAAACAGAATTCATTCCGCGATTTTCAATCTGTACCGTGACCATAACAGCGGAATTATCCTGGCAATCCATCAATGTTCCGGCACCAGGGCTGATGACAGCATCTAATTGCACATCCAAAGCAAGCGGACAGTTTAAAGTGCCGGGTTGTTTATTGATGGCGTATGCTCTTCTGCCGCGTACCCCGTTAGCAAGTACAGCCCGGCAGCTAAACCAATACTCATTAGCCGGATTGGTGCCTGTTACTATGAAATTATTAGTAACCGAAGTGCCGATGGAGTCCATATAAAACGCACCCAGCCTGCTCACTTCATACCAAACAGCACCGGGAACAGCATCCCATATTAACCTGATAGAATCAGGACAAGCCCAGTCAACAGCAAGATTTTGCGGTGTGCCGATGATGGAAAATTTTTCAGCATTAGTTCCGGTTACAGCACCCCTGCTTACGCGAACACGCGCTTCACCGGTAATGGTATTCGGAATGGTCCATGCGTATTGAAGATCAGTTCCCGAAACGTTAGTCGCAATGTTGTTCCATGTTGCACCATCATCCGTTGAATATTCCAGCGTATAATTTCCCAATCCTTTCAAAGCATCCCATCTTATTACTTCCTGCTCACCGGGAACAAAACCTTCACCGCCCAAAGGATAGGTGACAGTAATATCATCTGTTCTGAATTCATACACCAGGTAATATTCCTGAGGCCCCTGCGGAACTGCAAAGCCGTTTATGCTAACGGTATAATTGCCCGCAGCAGGGTTGTCAATCGTAACCTGCTCCATATTATTCAAATGATCGGTTGCCCTGATGGCAGGAGTATTGAGGTTAACAGGATTCGGAGTAGGGTCTAATATCCATGGTTCCCACACAAAAGAGGAAGGATCGGTCACCACCATATCAAGATCATTGGTCAATGAAATTGCAGCTAAAGGCGTTCCTGCCTGATCATGCCAGTAAGCCATTACACGCAACTGGATAACATTGGCAGGAACAGCAATAGTATGTGTGTTAGTTATGCCTTGTGATATTGTTGTATTAAAATAACGGACATCTTCTATAGTTTCTACAGCACGTAACGCATTTACACGACCCCAGCCATACGTATAATCAGGACCCGCATTGCCAATATCTTCAGCGCCATTCAAAAGACAAGCTTTAATCAAAGCAGTAGGAGCATTTGCTGCGCTGTTAATTTCTTTATATGCCTGGATTAATTGTGTACATATTCCCGCAATACCCGGGCATGCGGCAGAAGTCCCTCCGCCAACCTGGTAAGTATTTCCTTCGGCAGTTGACATCTGATCAAGACCATTAGCGGAAATATCAGGCTTAATTCGTCCGTCTGATGCAGGTCCGCGGCTGCTGGATGGATCAAGCACTTCAAGCGGGCTGAGATTCGCGCATGCAATTACATTTTTACCCTGTTTATATCCGCCTGTCACATTTCCCCATCCTGCTCCTGCACCGTAACCACAATCACCGCCTCCATTATTTCCTGCAGAAAAAACAAATTCGAGCTGCGGATTATCATGTATGGTCTGATCACCGAATTGGGTGTCGGTTGTATATTCATTGCAGCCCTGCGAATAACTTGTGGACGAAACAGTAGTTCCTAAAGTGGCATTGTTTAAAACAGCATCTATAATCTGCGGGTAAGGTCCGATGTCAAATACATGCAACTGAACACCGGTTGCCATTCCTCGAATGACCGGATCGAGATTGCCGGCTCCTGCAAGAATACCGCTCGTCATATCACCATGAAAACCTCCGGGAATTGTTAAGTGATTTGTTAAGCGCCCTGTAAAATCAATATGCGGACCTACAATGCCATCGTCAGCTAACGCAGCAGCTACTCCTGTTCCATCATAATGACGACCCATTACATAATCCGAATTAATAACATTAGAACGGTGAAGGCTTCTTCCTTTGGTATCGTCTGGAGTGGAAGCGGGAGCAATTGCATCCATGTATAAAACCCAGGGTAACTGAGCAAGCACCTCTATTGAATTTTCGGGTATGCGAAGCGTTATAGAGTGATTATATGCGGAAGTACCGAGGATGGTTCCTGAAAGCTGAGCAACTTCCTGTACTTTCAACAATGAAATATTTTTCTGATACTGAACTATCACATCAACAAATCCTTTTTCTTTTATTGCGTAAGTGGGGAGCGTACCGAGCAGGCTGGTATTTATTTTCTGAATAAAATTTTGACTCACCACACTCCTGATGTCATAATTGCGCAAATTATTGCGATCATAATTTGCAGGAATGGCTGCCATAAAAGTATTATGTGGAATATAATTTAATAAAATAATACCGTCTTGGGCAATCACATTTTTCCGCCCATCATTTGGAACAACATTAAACTGGACAAAACGATAGAAATAACCGTCAAAAATTTCGTCAGTAGCCGGCTGAGCTGAAGTGATAAACTCTTCAAGGTTTGAAGCAGGTAAATTTGCGCCACTATGCAGCATGATACGATAGTCTTGCTGGGCTTTAGCAGTGAACCCAAACATTAAAATTGTCAGAAGATTGAGTAAGTTTAGTTTTTTCATGAGTGTTATTTTTTTTGAGAAGGCTAAAGTAAATAAAAAATCAATAATAAAAAAGTAAAATCATTTTTCAGAAATATTTTTTATCTGAACAATAATGAAAAATAAAAGCTAAAAGAAAAAAAGAATACGAAAGGAATTTGATTCAGAAAACAAGAATTTCAATTTCATGAAAAAAGGGAGACAATTATTTATTGCTTTCCAATACAAATGTGTCTAAAAGTGTGTCTGAAGGTGACGAATCATTATCAATTCGGTTAAAAATGTTTTTTATTTCTTCACTGAGCCTTATTCGGTCAACAGCTTTTTTTCTTGCATGCTTTTCAATTTCAGTAATGTTAAGAGTTTTTTCTGCTTTGCCAAGAAAGTCAGAATTAATACGATCAGGCATTTTATCATATTTATTAAGATAAGCGGTAAGATCAAAAGGAGCATAACTTTCAAAATAATGTTTGGAAGTTTTATACAGCAAGCGCGAATAAAAATAATTGACTCCGCGGTTTAAGACATTTTTATCTGTTTCTAAAAGATATTTTTTCCTTTCTTCAGCATCTTTTGTATAAAACATAAACGTGTTATTAAGGGAATCATTTAAACTTAATGCAATTTGTGATGCCCCGGATGCTTTATTAACTGCATCTTTGTAAGAAGCATTCATCATGTAAAATTTTCCATTCGTTTGTTCCGCGATTTTTTTATACCCGACTGCCTGAATATTAATCCTTTCATTCTGCGTCACGAAAATGGTATTTATCTTTATATTATTTCTTTTATATTCATCACATATATCCGCCAGATTTAATGAACCGGTATAAACACTTCCGTTACCAATCAGGAAAACAATTTTTTCTGCACCAACACCTTTGCTCCATTTAAGCTGCGTATAAGTTTCATACAGAGCGTTCGGAACAAATTGGTCACCGTTTTCAATAATGGCTTTTAATTGAAATAAACTATAGGAGGAACGGTCCAAATCATTTGTAAGCTCAGTAATAACTTTTACAAACCCATCGTTTCCACCAAAGCTCGGACGACCATAACCGACAACAGCAATTCTCAAATCAGTATTTTCATTTTCATTCAGAAATCCGTTTGCGATATTCCACATCCGGTTGCGCACATTATTTAAAATTCCATTAGTGCTTGCACTCAGATCTATGCAAAATACGAGATCAACGCGCCTGGTTTCAGAATTTCCTGCCGGTTCCCAGCTTAATAATAAGAGGATACACATCAAAGCCAGGATGCTCTTGGGGTTCAGAGTTTTCATGAGGCTAAAAGTACCTTCTTTAAAGAACCTGATCATTAAGTAATTTGACCATATCCTAGATTTTTATCAAGAGCGGATTGTTAATAAGTATAGCCTGAAACACTTATAGGGTGCGGATGGCAAGGCTTCAGGAAAATAAAAATTTAAAG
This sequence comes from Bacteroidia bacterium, assembly GCA_039914625.1. GTDB lineage: Bacteria > Bacteroidota > Bacteroidia > AKYH767-A > OLB10 > DATEMK01. The sequence continues at coordinate 10,282 of JBDSOU010000057.1, forward strand.
TTCAAGGCGTGACTTTATATTTTAATTTATTAAAAAACAGATTTTTTCTTAATACCCTTTTTACAAATTAGATTTGCAAAGAATAATAGAATCAAATGAGTATTCCTCAAAATGCAAATAAGTTTACACGGTTAACAGATCCTGTACTTCAAAAATATGGAGTAAAGGTTTTTGTGATGAGAGATGATTTGATGCATCCGGTTACTGGCGGAAATAAATTCAGAAAATTAAAATACAATCTGAAAAAAGCGAAAGCAGAAAACAAAACAACACTGGTAACTTTCGGTGGCGCATGGTCCAACCATATTGCAGCAACAGCTTATGCCGGTAAGGAATATGGATTTCGCACCATTGGAATTATCAGGGGAGAAAAAACAGATCCGTTGAATTTAACCTTAGAAAGAGCTTCTGAAGGCGGAATGGAACTATTATTCGTTGATCGTACAACTTACCGGGATAAGGAACTTGCTTTAAAAAGTGCACTTAAAAATCGTAACACAAAAGATTTTTATTTTATTCCCGAAGGCGGAAGCAATTACGAAGGCTTCAAAGGCTGTTGTGAAATTACTAAGGAAATTGATTTTGATTTTAATTACATCTGTTGTCCATGCGGAACAGGAACTACATTAGCTGGAATTGCCTCTTCATTGAAAGAGAATCAAAAAGCACTTGGTTTTTCGGTAATGAAAAATAATTTCTCAATTGAAGAACAGGTAAAACAATTTAGCTTGCTACAGTCTTCATACACCCTTTTTTATGAATATCATTTCGGAGGTTATGCAAAATCTACTCCTGAATTGGAAGAATTTGTGGAACGATTTACAGAAACAAATAAAATAGAAATCGAACCCATTTACACAGGCAAAATGTTTTTTGGTATTTACGATTTGATACTAAAAGGTTTTGTTAAAAAGGGGGAAATAGTCGTGGCAGTTCATACCGGGGGATTACAATATTTAAGAATAGGCTAAAGTTCACAATTTGTTTTAATTTTAATTTTAAATTTGATTTTCGTTTCAGTTAATAACAAACTGTTGTTGATTATTTTTCGTTTTGTTTCAGATTAATGAATGGCCATTGTCTTCTTCTGAACTAATTTTGAAAACTAATTTCAAAATAAGCATGAATTTGAAACGGGAATTAATTTTAACATCAGTATTTCTCTGTCAAGTTGTATTTGCGCAGCCCGACAAATATAAGCTGACACAGCAGGATTATATCGAAAAATATAAAGATGATGCATTAAAAGATATGCAAAGGACAGGTGTTCCCGCAAGTATTACCCTTTCACAGGGACTATTTGAATCGGAAAGCGGTAACAGTAATCTTGCCCGCGAAGCGAACAATCATTTTGGAATTAAATGCCATAAGGAGTGGACTGGCGAGACTTTTCACAAAGATGACGATGAAAAAAACGAATGTTTCCGCAAGTACAATTCAGTTCTCGAATCCTTTGATGATCATTCAAATTTTCTCCGTACACGCAACCGTTATGCTTTTTTATTTGAACTTGATATTACTGATTACAAAGGCTGGGCACGAGGCTTAAAAAAAGCGGGGTATGCCACCAATCCTGAATATGCGAACAAGCTGATAAAAATTATTGAAGATTTTCAATTGAATGAGCTGGATAAAGGACAAAAAAATTTACCTGTAACTGCCCCGGTCAAAAAAGACAATACTGGAATCACAATTCAGAAGCCCCATGAAATAGAAAAAGCTGCATCATCAAAAACTGATTCACAAAAAAAGTTAGTGTCTGAAAATGATGTCCCATACATTCTCGCTAAGAAGGGCGACTCTTATTTTTCAATTGCCAATGAAAATGCCATGCGGCTATGGCAGGTTTTAAAATATAATGACGCTAATAAAACAGATATGCCTGAGGAAGGTGAAATTGTCTATACAAAACCCAAACGCGCAAGTGCAAAGGAAGAATTTCACATTGTTAAAGAAGGAGAAGATATGAGGGCAATTTCTCAGTTGTACGCTGTGAAAATGAAAAAGCTTTTCAGGAGAAACCATGTTAGTGCAGGCGATAAACTTGAACCGGGACAGAAGATCCTATTAAAATGAGCAGTTTTTAATTTAACCGCATTCACGCATCAATTTAAAAATTCGGCTTCAGCATATATTTCGTATAAAAATTATTGATGTGATTTACAGCTTCGTCTGCAGTATCAACAACATTAAAAAGTTTTAAATCATTTTCATGGATATATTTTTCTTCAAGAATTCTCGCTTTGATCCATTCAAACATTCCTGCCCAGTATTCGCGGCCTACCATTACAATGGGAAATTTTCCGATTTTGCGCGTTTGGATTAACGTGAGCGCTTCAAACAATTCGTCCATAGTTCCGAAACCGCCCGGCAGCACCACAAATCCCTGGGCGTATTTGATAAACATGAGCTTTCTCACAAAAAAATAATTGAAAAAAATAAGTTTGTCAGAATCAATGTACGGATTTGCAGATTGTTCAAAGGGAAGTTCAATATTCAGGCCTACTGATTTTCCACCAGCCCGGTTTGCTCCTTTATTTGCAGCTTCCATAATGCCCGGTCCACCACCGGTGATAATACCGTAGCCTTCTTTGGTAAGCTTAAATGCAATTTCTTCTGCAAGATTATAATGTACAGTTCCCGCAGCAGTACGCGCTGATCCGAATACAGAAACACAGGGCCCGATTTTGCTGAGCTTTTCAAAGCCTTCCACAAACTCAGCCATTATTTTAAATATCTGCCAGGTATCTTCGGTTCTTGTTTCCTGCCAGTTTTTATCGGTAAATGCTTTGCGGATTTTTGCTTCGTCTGAAGTCATCATAAAAAAGTTTTAAGTTTAAAGTTTAAAGTTGGGAAATTAGAAGTTGGAAATTGGATATTAGAAATCGGAAACGCTGTTTTGTTTTATTTTGGTTCTTGGTACTTGGTACTTGGTGTTTGGTGCTTAGTATTTGATACTTGTTACAAACCTATTACGCTAAAAAAGAAGAAATGTTATACTGTTTCATGTTCCAATTCTCTTTTCAAATGAACTCCGGTAATGCTTTTTTTATTTTTTAATATTTCATTTACTGTTCCTTCAAAAATTATTTGTCCGCCACCGCTTCCTCCTTCAGGTCCTAAATCAATAATGTGGTCGGCTGCTTTGATTACATCTATGTTGTGTTCAATCACAAGCACTGTATTTCCTTTATCAACTAATTTATGAAGCACATCGAGCAAAATTCTGATATCTTCAAAATGCAAACCCGTGGTAGGTTCATCAAGGATGTAAAAAGTATTTCCGGTATCGCGTTTTGATAATTCTGCAGCCAGCTTCACACGTTGAGCTTCTCCTCCTGAAAGGGTGGTTGACTGTTGTCCTAATGTAATATACCCAAGCCCCACTTCGGCAAGGGTTTTTATTTTATGCAATATTGCAGGCATGTTTTCGAAAAATTCCACAGCATGTTCAATGCTCATGTTCAGGACATCGCTGATGGATTTTCCGCGATAGCGGATTTCTAAAATTTCGCGGTTATAACGTTTGCCATTACACGTTTCGCACAGAACGATAACATCAGGAAGAAAGTTCATGGCGATCACTTTCATACCACCTCCCTGGCAGGTCTCGCATCTTCCGCCTTTTACATTAAATGAAAACCAACCGGGAGGATAGCCGCGGATTTTTGATTCCTGTAATTCAGCAAACAGATTACGGATGTCGGTGAACACTCCTGTGTAAGTTGCAGGATTGGAACGCGGAGTTCTGCCGATAGGCGATTGATCTATTTCAATCACTTTATCAACATGCTCCAAACCTTTTATTGATTTATATGGAAGGGGTTTTGCAGGAGAGCGATAGAAATAATGATTCATGACAGGGTAGAGCGTTTCATTAATAAGAGAAGATTTACCGCTTCCTGAAACCCCTGTAACACAAATTAATTTGCCTAATGGAAAATCAACAGAAATATTTTTTAAATTATTTCCTGTAACACCTTTAAGTGAAATGATCTTTTTATTTCCTTTCCTGTGTTTTGAGCCTTCAATCTGTATGGAACCGTTAAGATATTTTGCGGTCAGTGTACTTGATGCTACTATCTGGCCGGGTAATCCCTGTGCAACAACTTTACCTCCGTGGACACCTGCACCAGGACCGAGATCAATAATATAATCAGCAGAAAGAATGGTTTCTTTGTCGTGTTCAACCACAATTACTGAATTTCCGAGATCACGTAATTCCTGCAGCGACTTTATTAAACGAATGTTGTCGCGCTGATGCAAACCGATGCTCGGTTCATCTAAAATATAAAGAACTCCGACTAATTGCGAACCAATTTGTGTGGCCAGCCTGATGCGCTGCGATTCTCCACCCGAAAGAGATTTTGAAGTTCTGTTGAGCGTTAAATATTCCAGGCCCACATCCAATAAAAATTTTATTCTTTTCCGGATTTCCTTTAAAACTTCCTGAGCAATTTTCTGCTGGCGTGATTCAAGTTTTTTGTCAATATTCTCAAACCACTCTTTCAGATCGCGCAAATCCATTAAGGCAAGCTCTGCAATGTTTTTATCAAGAATTCTGAAATACAAAGATTCTTTTTTTAACCGGGTTCCGTTACACGCAGGGCACGAAATCCTCTGCATAAAACTCTCGGCCCATTTTTTTACGCTGTTAGAAGAATTTTCTGTAACCTGGCTTGCAAGAAAGTTTACAATGCCGTCAAAAGAAAGCGAATAGCTGCTTGCTTCTCCGGATGTATATTCTTTATTTACAATAAGCA
>JBDSOU010000187.1:0-29543 GCA_039914625.1 Bacteroidia bacterium
AGTTATCGACCAGCGCGAGAACCGAATCAGGCTTTCCGAAATCCGCTCCCGAGCAAAGGACGTTGCGAACCGCTTCATCGACCACCGATTGAGCCAGGAGATAAGGATCCATCTTTAATATCAAGTAATACCTGCATGTTCTTTTATTTATGATTGTTTCTTCTTAAACTTTAACTAACATTGAAATTATTGCAAAGTTATGCAATCCTCCTCTGTTAAAAAAATTCTGTGTGCTTTCTGAGTCTCCATTTTCGATACCTCAGAAATTCCGGAGCCGTAAATATATTCTTTTATCCATGCTTTATTTCATCTTCCTCTTCATCATCTTCCGGCAAAACAAAGGTCCTTCACCTTTTAATTTTTCCTATATCAAATTCCTTTTTAAAAAGAACAGTGGTTGTGTAATTGCAGAATCTCCGTTTTCGGAATTCTGCAATTACATTTAAGCATCTATGGCGAAGTATGCATGCTTCTCTTTTGCTGTTTGGGATGTGGTGTTGAAATAATTTAGCATATTCTAGCGTACGCGTCTCTCTGCCACCGGCAACCTTCAAACGATTACAAAAGGAGAGAAGTATTCGAGGGCGAGAGGAGGTGTCGGACAGAACCGGGAGGCTGTGCCGGGACGGAACAGCATTTATTTTTTAAAAACAGCATCATCAATTCCCTTATTAATTGAGTAATTGGATAGTTGAATATAAATTTTTCCGGTCTTTGCAGGCGGGTTGTTTTCCTTCGTGCTGCTGCGATTAATATCAGTGGCAACACCTTTTGGAATTTTAAATTTTTTTACATCTACAGTAAATATCATAGTATCAGGTAATCCATAACTGAGTTGTGTTTTGTAAGTGTAATCAATCGTTACGGTTCCACTGGATCGGGTAGTAATCTGCGATTTGTGTATAGTGATATTGGCTGTATCCATCCAAAGTTTGGCAAGTATTAAATCGGTAGTGTCACTATTGGGTAGTATGGTAATTATTTGAGTTTGCGTGCCGGTAATAAGTTCGCTTCCCGAAGCAATGGCTGAGTAACTGTCATTTTGAGAAAGCAGTTGGGATATGTCCATGAATCCTTGTTTGGGAAGTATGGCGATTCCTTTAGAAACAATGCGGAATTTATCTTTTTGCTTAAAATAAATTGTTGCCCGCACCGGAAATATTTTTATGAGCGGTATATCTGATTTAATAGTTGCGGCAACACTGTAATCTTTTATGCTATTCATTTTTAATTGCAATTGCGCAATCATGTCAGTTGCATTTTGAGAAAATGCATTAATTGAGAATAGAAAAAAGAATAAAAATTTAAGTTTAAATTTCATCAGGAAGTAATGTCTTTTTTATTGAATTGGTAAAGAGAAATAAACAACAGTAAAATGTTGTGTGCTATGAGTATAAATACCGATTTAAGAATGTCACTTTTAGGTACAGGCTCTTCAAAAAAACTTCGCCATGATGCCATGTGTGTTGTAAAAAGATAAGGCTTAATATTATCAAAAACCTGCACATCCAATGTTCCGATAATGGTAAACAAAATAATTATTGCCATAGTGGTTACAATAGGACCTATGCTGTTACTGCTAAAGCAGGATAAACAAATAGAAAGGGATGATACGGTGAGCAAAGCAAGAAACGCAACTGCAAATCCATACAGGTAGCGCCAGCCAACGTCCTGTTGCGGATGTATGACCAAACCATCGCTGTTAAGTACCATTAAGTCTCCGTTGCCAAATAAAAATTTACCCACTATTACAGCTAAAAATCCTAACCATAACACAATTAAAAAAGTATATGCACCACCGGCAATAAATTTGGAAAGCAGCAATTGAGTTCGTGAAATAGGTTTGGTAGCCAGCATGCGAATGGTGCCAGAGGCTGCTTCGCCAGAAACCAAATCGCCTGTTACCAATGCCACCAGCAGCGGTACATGTATAATGAGCATTTGTAAAATAATAAACGCAACCAGATTTCCATTTAAAATGTTTCCTTCAAACGAAAGCGTTTGTTCAAATGATGCCGTAACAAATGAAATAAAAGAAAGCCCGTCAGCTTTTAGCGCAAATAGAATAACACCTACCAAAACGGTTATTGCAGCAAGCCCCAGGTAACTCCTTGGCTTGGCAGCAATTTTTATAAACTCATTGTGTGTGCTTTTCAGTAACATCCGGTGCTGCTTTCGTTTTAGAGAGATTTCACAACTCAGTTGCTTACCATTTTAATAAAATAATCCTCGAGCTTGCGCCTGGCTGAAATGCCTGAAATTTCTATTCCGTTTTCAACCAGCATTTTATTTAATACAGCAACCTCTGCTTTGTTCATGGCAATCTGCAATTGATTTTTTTCTGACAAAACCACACCGGCATGCCTGAAGTTTTTACTGATAATATCCTGCGTTGCCTCTACATTACTTACCTCCCAGTTTACTACCAACTCATCTGCATTAAGCAATTGCATTACATCGCCTTCTATAACAGTCTTACCTTTATTGATAATAACCATGCGGTTAGCAATAATTTCAATTTCGGAAAGTTGGTGAGAGGAAAGTAAAATGGTTTTGTTCTGCTCGTTTTTTAACTGCAAAATCAAATTGCGTATATCAATAATTCCTTGTGGGTCTAAGCCTGTTGTGGGTTCATCTAAAATAATTAAATCAGGATTGTGCAGCAATGTTTGTGCAATGCCCAGCCGCTGGTTCATGCCGTGCGAAAAGCCTGCAACTTTATCTTTCTCTCTGCCTTTCAATCCCACAAACTCCATCATTTTATAAATGTCTTTTTTGGCAGATGGCGAACCTGAAATGCGCGAAAATATTTCTAAGTTTTTTTCTGCCGACAAGTACTTGTAAAAATCAGGCTTTTCAATAATGCTGCCTACCCGAGATAAAATGCTGCTTCTATTTTCCGCCAGTGATTTGCCAAAAATGGATACACTCCCCTTATCCGGAGTTATTAAAGACAACATGCAGCGTATAGTAGTACTCTTTCCTGCACCGTTAGGGCCTAAAAAGCCAAAAACATCTCCTTTATATACTGTAAAGCTTACATCAGTTATAGCATCAAAAGAACCAAAACGTTTTGCTAAATTTTTTACTTCAATGATATTATCGTTCATACTATAAAATTCAGCGGTTCAGTTGATAGAAGGATGCATTTAAAACGGTTGCAAATGTAACCCAAAGCAGATAGGGGATTTGTAAATGGGCAGCAGCAGCATTAATCTTTTTAAATCCACTAACGATTAATATATTTTTATGTCTTTTCTGTGTCTCCCATTTTCAGGGGCTCAGAAATTTCGGAGCTGTAAATATATTCTTTTATCCAAACTTTATTTCACCTTCCACTTCTTAATCTCCCCACAAAACAAATCTCCTTCACCTTTTAATTTTTCCAATATCAAATTCTTTTTTAAAAAACAACAGTGACTTAATTCAGCAAAATTCAGATTCTGAACTGAATGATAGAGAAAACCTTATTATCAGGGAAATCATGCAGGGGAAAAAGAAAAGCCATATTGCTTTGGAGAATAAAATCAGCATTTCTATGATTAATAGGATATTATTTTAACATCGTATAAAATATTCACTTGTGTCGCAGCAGTGTCTCTCGCCTCTTCGCGAGGACGCTGCGGGATTAGAAGATATATTCACTTTTATCATTTCTACCCCTTCTTCGCATCCCATTTTCGGCAACTCAGAAATTCCAAAACCCCGTTAATATATTCTTTTATCCAAACCTCAGCGAATTTGAATCTTTTTCAAATGTATCATATATTGTGCTGGTGCGTAGGTTTAGCACTTACAGATCTGCCTTGAAAAGTGCAGGTATATAAATCCTGTAATCGCATGTTCCAAACGAAATGAGAAGTAAATTCAGGAATCTCATTAACAGATTGGTTTGCCTTTTGCTATCGGGGATGTGGTGTTGAAATGATTTAGCACATTTACTCATTAGACATCTTTCCTAAATAACAGGCATATAAAATATGAGATTCCTCACTTCGTTCGGAATGACAGCGTTTTGTGGTGTTGTAGGAGGCGGTTTTTATCCCGCTGAAAAGCGGGATAAAAACCGCCTCTCCTCTCACACGCCTCACTTTGTCATTCCGAATGGAGCGAAGCGAAATGAGGAATCTCTGTCTCATCATTTAGGAAAGATGTCTATTCTCGTCTCTCTCCAACAGGGAACGCTTTAGACGATTGCAAAAGACGAGTGAGGTTTTAAGAGGCTTCATATTCTTATTTGGAGTACCTTTGTATTAATATTATTTAATAGACTAAAAGAAATAAGACCGTCACAATAACGAAACAATAAAATTTATGTGGTGGCAATACATCCTGGTTTTTCTTGGAGCTTTTCTGTTTGATGTTGTTCCATTCCCTTTTCTTCCTGCATTTACTATTATGATTTTTTTACAGATTTATTACCATCTTAATTTATGGGCTGTTATTTTCATTGGTGTGGCGGGATCTATTTTGGGCAGATATATTTTAACTTTATATATTCCGGGGCTTTCTGATAAATATTTCAAAGTTTCAAAAAATAACGATGTTAGGTTTTTGGGTGAAAAAATGAAAGAGAAAAAATGGACAGGTCAAATAGTTATTATTGCTTATTCGTTATTGCCACTTCCTACAACGCCTTTGTTTGTAGCCGGAGGAATGGCAAGGGTAAGCCCGCTGTATATTATTCCCGCTTTTTTTATTGGAAAATTCACGAGTGATGCTATTGCATTATCTATGGGCAAATACGCTTCAGAAAACATAGACTCCTTAAAATCCAATATCCTTTCGTGGCAATCAATAAGTGGCCTGATTTTCAGCCTGCTTATGCTCTTTGCAGTTTTGTTCATTGATTGGCGTTCACTTATTCAGGAAAAAAAGTTTATATTAAAGTTTAAAATTTTTAAGTAAACTGATTTTCTGAGATCATGAACGAGAAGAAATGGTATAAACTTTTTGAGTGCTTTAATAATTTGGTAATGCAATTTCTTTATGCTTTTACAATTGATGCTGGCGCTTAAGTCACATAATTTTAAATTTTATTTTGGCAAGCTTGCCTACATTGGTAATCATTATTTTTTGTAGCGTTTGATCAGAATGTTTTCTTAAGTGGTTGATTTTTGGTCAGGGCCATCATTTCTTTTCTTTTCATCAACAAGTTTGAAAGGGTGTTTTTTTTGTTTAGTTTTATTTTGGCATGTTGGTGAAAAGAACAGCAAGTTGGGTGCAATATTTACGCATACTCGTCTTTCGCAAATAGGCAACGCTTTAGACGATTACGAAAGGAAAACGAGTAAAATGGGGGACCTTCGCGAAAAAAGTCGAAAAAGTTTGATTAATTTTAGGCAATGAAATTAATAAAACTTTCGGTTAGATTTGCGCTGTTTTTTTTTATCAATTCCTCTAAAAGGAAAATGATATTACTCACACTCGGCTAATTGAACCGGAGCCCGATCCAATGGTATCCGCGAGCGGATTTTCAAATCCTTCTTTAAAAAAAGTGTTTGAGCGAAGTGCTTGCAGGTACTGGCTCTAAATATCCTAAAAATCGCGTTGATGAGTTAGAAGGAAAAATAAAAGTTGAATAAACGGATACAGAAACATAAATAACTTTGCAGTTTTTAATTGGTCAGCATTATCATATTTAATTATGCATCATAAAAGATTTAATGTTAAACAGCGATTGTTGAGTCATTTGTTGATTGTATTCATTTGCTTTTACTCTTTTCATTTGTCAGCACAAAACAATTCAACCATTGACTCACTAAAAAATGTAATAAGTATTTCAGGAAATGATACCAGCAAGGTGAATACTTTAATTAAGCTTTCCCAAAAATATTATGCGGCCAATCAATATCAATACTCAAAGGAAGCCGGTGAAAATGCATTAAAACTTGCCAACACCCTTTACTTCCATAAAGGTTCTGCTTTTGCTTATGACAGAATAGCACAGGCAGAAGAAAAATTGGGGAACTATAAGCATTCAGAAGAATGTTATTTAAAATCAATTGAATTACGAAAGCAAATTAATGATAAAACGCTGCTTGCCAGTCCATATAATAATTTGGGAAACCTTTATAATCTTCAGGGCAATTTTACCCAGGCACTTAAATACCAATATGAAGCACTTAGTATCAGATTAGAACTTAAAGACTCTTCCACCTTACCCTCATCTTATAACAATATCGGATTAATAAATTTTGACCTTGGATTTTATTCTGAAGCCATTTCCAATTACGAAAAATCGATTGCTATCTGTGAGAAGAAAAACAATAAAAAAAGCCTTGCAATTGCATGGAACAATTTGGGCATGGTTTATAACTTACAGAAAAAATATAATGAGGGAATTGTGGTCTTTAACAGGGCAGCAGCCATCAATAAGGAGATTGGGAATAATGATTTTTTAAGTCGTAATTATGACAACATAAGTACTTCCTATAGAGATTTAGGTTTGGCAATGCTTGCAGAAAACAGGCCAGATGAGGCACACATTCATTTTGATGAGGCTAAAAAAATTATACTTCTGGCTATTGCTCTTCAGGAAAAGTCAGGTAGTAAATCAAATTTAGGCAAAGCTTATTGTTCTATGGGCAAAATATGTACGTTGACAAAAGATTTTAACGAAGCGGAGAATTATTTAAACAAGAGTGTAACAATTTTAGCCGGCATGGGTGTTCCTAAATATTTATCAGATGTTTATCTTTTCTTATCGGAATTGTACAAAGAAAAAGCAAAGGAATATAAGTTGCCGGATTCATTAAAAAACAATTACCTCGAATTAGCAATTATAAATTTTGAGTTGCATCATAGCCTTGATGATTCAATAAAAGGACAAGCTCAAACCACGCAAATTTTAAACCTGAAGACCAAATATGAAACCGAAAAAAAAGACAATGAAATTGCTTTGCTCAATAAAGAAAAAGATTTGCAGCAACTTAGTTTGAAACAACAACAAGCAGCACTCTTAATTTCAAATTTAAATTCAGAAAAAACCAAAACCGAAATTGAGTTTCTGAATAAGACAAAAGACTTCCAGGAATTAAAACTTAGTAAAACACAACAAGAGTTGGTTGCGCAAATGCTCGAAGCTAAAGCACAAAAAGCTAATCTCGAATTAGAGAAAAAAGACAAAGCATTAAAAGAAGAACAACTTGGTAAAGAAAAACTTTATAAAAATATAATTTTCGGGGGTTCGCTTGCCCTGGTATTTATTAGCCTGTTATTGTTTAATCGTTACAGGTTAAGGAAGAAGTTAGAGCAGCAACAGGTTTTAATAAACCATCGCAAACAAATAAGTGCTGACCTGCACGATGATATTGGCTCCACATTAAGCAGCATCAGCATTTACAGCGAAGCCATGAAAAATAAATACAAAGCGGGCGATTATGATAAAGCAATGCAACTTGCGGAAGAGATTGGAAACAACTCGCGCGAAATGATGGAAAACATGAGCGACATTGTATGGTCAATTAATCCCGGCAAAGATGATTTGCAACAAATATCAAACAGGATGCAAGCGGTGGCAACCAACCTGTTCGCACAAAAAGATATTGCTACTGAATTTTTGATGGAGGATAAATTAGGCACCGTATTAATCCCCATGCAGGCGCGAAAGAATATTTATCTCATCTTTAAAGAAGCCATCAACAACCTTGCAAAATATGCAGAATGTAAAAATGTAACCGTTCAGTTTTTAAATCAAAACAACAATTTGATTTTAAAAATAAGTGATAATGGGAAAGGTTTTGATACCACTGCACAAAAAAATGCTGCGCGAAATAATTTAGGGGGCAATGGGTTACCAAATATGTTATTGCGCGCAAATGAAATAAACAGTGAGTTAAAAATACACTCCGTATTAAATAAAGGAACAGAAATCATTTTAAAATATCCCCTTGTTAGGGGATAGGAAATAAGGATGCTTCTGATTTAATTTGCACTCATCAAAAGCCTTCTGAAGGTTTTTGAACCCTCGTAGGACTAAAAATGCACAAACAATAAAAACCATGGCAATAAGAGTAACCGTATTTGACGATAATAAAAAAATGCTTGACAGCCTTTCTGTTCTGATTGACGGCACACCCGGCTTTCACATGGCAGGTATTTTTTTAAATTGTAATAATGTGATCAGCGATGTGCAGCAATCGCAACCCGATGTAATTTTAATGGATATTGAAATGCCTGGTGTGGATGGCATTGAAGCCGTAAAAATTGTGAAGCAAAAATTTCCTAACGTTAATGTGATGATGCAAACAGCATTCGAAAACGATGAAAATGTTTTTGCTGCAATATGTGCAGGCGCATCGGGGTACATACTTAAAAACACACTCCCCGCAAGGATACTTGAGTGTATAGTTGAAGTTTATCAGGGCGGCAGTCCTATGAGTCCCAGTGTTGCAAGAAAGGTATTAGGTTTTTTGCAACAGCCTAAAACGGCAGCTATTCATCCCGAAACATCGGAACAGCATGACGTTAATGATTACAATTTAACCACCCGCGAAAAAGAAATACTAACCTGCCTCGTAAAAGGCATGAGCTATAAAATGATTGCAGAAAACTGTAGCATCAGTTACGAAACTGTGCGCTCACACATGAAAAACATTTACGACAAGCTGCACGTAGCCAGTATGACCGAAGCTGTGGCTAAAGCGATTAATCAAAAGTTAGTGACCTGATATTTATAATAAGATACAAGGTTTAAACAAACCAAAAGGGTATGCAAGTAATTTGTGTACCCTTTTTTAATATCCCCGAATTAGGGGATTGCATGAAAGCCTTACACCACGCAACTTTGCAGCAAATAAAACAGGCTATTCAAAAACAATTTTTAAAACAACAACAAAATGAAATCAAAACTTTTATTTACTGTTCTACTTGCGTGTATAGGCATTAGTAATGCGATGGCGCAAACATTGCCAAAGTATCAATCTATAAATTCGTTTTATGGAACCGGTACTCAAGATCAAGACAAAACATGTGCTGATGTGAATGGCAATTATTACGCTATTGGTCCCTATTTAGGACCTTCAATTACTTTTGGAAGCATTGTGCTTACAACTTCAAATACTATAGGCTATTACATTGTAAAATATGACGCTGCTGGTAATGTAATTTATGCTAAAAACACGACTATTGAATCGAACAATATTCCCATTAGATTATTTGCAGACCAAGACGGCAATCTCATTGTGCAGGGAACATTTGCCCTCTCAATTACAATTGAAAATACAACATTAATTAGTGAAGGTTCTATTGATTTATTTATTGCCAAGTATGATGCGTTGGGTAATTTAAGCTGGGCAAAAGGTTTTGGTTCGGTTGATGGTGATGCTGCTATTTTGGCAAAACCAATGGATGCAAATGGCAATCTTGTTTTTGCTATAAATATTAATGGAGCACCGAGCATTACTCTTGATGCTATTACCATTAGCCCCACAAACGGAAAGAATACTATAATTGTTACTCTCGATAGAGATGGTACGGTATTATCAACATTTGTAGGATTATTTACTCAAAATAGTGGAACTGATATTGGTAATGCTACAGCAGTTTGCACTGATATAAATGGTAATATTTATGTGACAGGAATAGTACTTCCGAATACTGTTAAAACATTTAAATATGATGATACTGGGAACCTCATTTGGCAAAAAAGTGGAATTGGATCTGATGATAGCATGGTAAATGACATTTATGCCGATGCAAGCGGGAATGTTGCCATTGCAGGATCTTTTATCGGACCCAGTATTACGTTTGGCACTACAACCTTATCAAACATTATAAACAATACCTTTTATTTAAACCAAGCATTTGTTGTAAAATACGATGTTAATGGCAATGTGCTTTTTGCAATAAGCGAAGGCAGCGAGGACACTGAGCGAAGTGAGAAAGTTTGTATTGATGCACATGGAAATACAATTATAGTTGGTACCTTCTCTGGTTCCGATATTTCTCTGGGAACATTTAATTTTGCAAATGGTGATCTTATCAGTCCCCTGACGAATGATATTTTTTTTGTCAAGTATGATTTATTAGGAGGTATGATTGAGGCTGATGCTTTTTCCGGGGCACAAGAAGATTTCATCCATGATGTTACCCTCTGCTCAAATGATGATATTTTAATAACCGGTATAACTAATAGTCCTACGTTAGGTATTGAAAACTCCCTCTTGACTAAACCGGCAGTAGGAACAGGTAATTATATAACAAGAATTATTGGCACGGAAGGAATAAATTGGACAGGCAACATTTCGTCCAATTGGTTTACACCGGGCAACTGGGCTACGCAGCAAGTGCCTGCAAAATTCGACAACGTTATTATTCCTGCTACGCTTAATAATCCAGTAATTATAACAGGCACTGCAAACTGTAAAAATTTAACTATAGTAAACGGCACCGCTAATTTAGCTATGTCAGGAGGCACCTTAAATGTATATGGTGCTGTTACCGCCACCAATCATGATGATTTTAATTTAACGGGAGGAACAATGAAACTATATCAAGGCAGCATTTTTCCGGCAGACATGCACTTTAATAATCTAACTATCACTGCACTAAATAATGCTGTTGAAGATAATCTCTATGAGATACCCGGCACATCGGTGGTTTCCGGCATCATGAAATTATTGGGCTCACCAACCTCCACCAATATCAGACTCCCCATTGTTGATTTAAAAGAGAATAACAGTTTAAGCATAGCTAAGGATTTAATTGTATTAAAAGGCGGAATAGGTTATAGTATTTTGAGTTCGATTACACCAATTAATGACCACACTAAATATCCATATCTCATTTTTAACGGAACAGGCACTCAAAATATAACTATGGCAGCAAATTCTTTGTATAATGGATTGATTGGTGGTCTTCCTTTAACTGCTAATGTATTTATAGATAATCCTGATGTTAAATTCACAAATTCAAGTGTTTCATACTTTATCCTTAACTTAATTGTAAACAAGACCTTTGACCTGGCTGGCAATAACTTAGTCATTTTAGGCAAAATTGTTTATACTGATGGTTTTAGTAATACTTTAAAAATAGCCAACTCAAAACCAGCGAAAGGATCAATTGAAATTAATAATGATCAAGATTACGCATTTGACACAGATGTTCAGTTTATTAAAATTGATAAACTGCGTACACTACAATATGTAGAGTTGGTTTCGGGTGTATTGCAAATGAATGATACCATTACATTAGTAAATCCATTGTCAGTTGATACTTTAGTAGTTGATGGCTTTCTCGATTTATTAGGACAAAACCTTACTATCGGTGAAACAACAACTGATGATGGATTTTTAAATGTTGATTTAATGAGCGCCTCAGTTGCGCAAGGCACATTAAAATTACTTGGCAATGCCGGCACTCCGCGTTATCAATTAGTAGCAAAGGATCTGAATAACCTGAGAGTTAATAGTCCTTCGGGAGTTGAGTTAAATAATAATGCGAACAATGCAGACAATGGAAAAATGAAATTATTTGGGACTGCCAAACTGAATTCGGGAAATTTTGATTTAAAAAATGCTTTTATAGAAACAGAACCTGATAATTTTCTTACTTCAGTAAACCTTGGAAGAATTACTGAAACGCCTGGTAACAGATTTTTTACATCTACAGTTCCACTTGTAGATGACTTGTTTTTATCTCACGGATCAGTTAGAAAAGATACCATCATCAATACTGCCATAGTATCCAAAAACATTGGCGGTTTAGGGTTTATTGTAAGTTGTAATAATCCAATCGGTAGTTTTGAAATTAGCAGATCAAGCGCAGCTAATAACGGAATAAACGGAGGTTCTTCAATTGCCAGAACTTATTATGTTTATAATACAGGAACTTCGTTAGGTGCTAATGTCAAAATAAAATTTCAAGATGATGAATTAAATGGAGTGAATGAAAGCGACCTGGCTATTTTTAAAAGAGCAGTACAAGACCCAGCAGGGGTTTGGAGCATGATACCCTCTACTGTTAACACTGTAACCAATATTGTTTCTGCCGTAGGCGGGCTTTCTGAATTAAATAGCACATTCTTCGGAACTTTATACACGTTGGCTTCAATAAGCAATCCTTTAAAACACGGAACTCCTGTACAATCAGTTTCAAATACCACCGATGTTTTGGTGTATCCAAATCCATTTACGAGCATACTCAATGCCCAATTCAGTTCCGAAATAAATGAACAAGCAACCCTGCAAGTGGTTGATATTTCAGGGAGATTAATGAATGAGGAATCAGTTCAGCTCGTTACAGGAATAAATGATATCAGCTTATGTTGCATGGATAAATTATCAGCCGGTATATACTTTCTCCATATTACTTCGTCACAAACCAATAGTATCATTAAAGTCATTAAAAACTGATCTTAATATTTAAAAAATGAGTCGCCCTGTGCTTAAAAGTAGAGGGCGATTTTTTTTGTGTCGAGGCAGGGTCTCTTGATTCCTTGGCGAGGACTCTGCGGGATTGGTAGATGTATTCACCTTATCATTTCGCCCTTTCTTCGGCTCTCATTTTCAGGGTATCAGAAATTTCAGAAGTGTAAATATATTCTTTCATCCCTGCTTTATTTCAACTTTATTGTCTATACTTTTTCAGTTTTCGCGAAAAGGCGAAAGACTTTGACACTTCAGGAGTATTATTCACTTTAATTTATTTTGTTTTATGTCAAAAATAAATTTGTATCTTTCGAAAAATTTTAAAATTCAAACCTAAAAAAACATTCTTAATTATGAAAAAAAAACTCATGCTCGCTGCAGGAATAATGGTTCTTATTTCTGTTGGAAAAACATTTTCACAATCCTGGAACCTTACAGGCAATGCCGGTACTAGTGCCGCAACCAATTTTATCGGAACAACTGACGCCAAGGTGTTAAAAATTAAAACCAATAATGCCGTGAGAATTTTCATTAAATCGACCGGTGAAGTAGGTATCGGTACCTCCTTCCCCGCAGCCAAATTGGATGTAAATGGTACTGTAAAAATGTCGTCTCTCCTCGTTAACAGAGCTACGCCTGCAACGGGATACATTGCAAGCATTGGAGGAAAGCTGATAGCTGAAGAAGTCAGAGTTGATTTACAGGCAGCATGGCCCGATTATGTTTTTTCAAACTCGCATACCCTCATGCCGTTAGATGAGCTGGAGCAGTTCCTGACTGAGAACAAACATTTACCGGGAGTTCCTGTTGCTGAAGAAGTAAAAAGCAATGGCATTATGCTTGGCGAAATGCAGACAAAATCAATGGAAAAGATTGAAGAATCCATGCTTTATATTTTGCAGCTGAATAAAGAAAATCATCAACTGAAAGCACAAATTGATAACTTGCAGCAACAGATTAATGATTTGAAGAAATAATTCTTCTCATTAAAAATAATTTCAAACATTTTAAAATTAAATGATATGAAAAGAAAAATACTTCTGCTGCTCGTCATGCTGAGTGTTACGGCATGGTCAGCATACAGCCAGGAAGATCCTGATGAATATACCGAAGGCTACATAAAAAATTCCGTTCCGCCTTTTAACCCGCTTACCCGGAAGCTTGATGAAAGAAAAATTGAAAGAATGCCCATCAATCTTTATAAGCCTTCGCCTCAGTTTACTCCGCAGCGCATTACCAGTCCTAATAACCTGACGGTAACTGACAATGTAGATGTGCAGGCTTTTCCCTCTGCCAATCCGCAAAGTGAACAGCACATTACGGTAAGTAAAATTAATCCAAATAATATTATTTTGTGTTCAAACACTCCATATTATATGGGTTACTATGTAAGCCAGAATGGTGGAACCTCTTACTTCGGATCCGACAGCATGCCTGATGGCCTTCAATCCTATGGTGATCCGGCAACTTCAATAAATGCTGAAGGTCATATCTTCTTTGAAACCATCAGTCCAACCGCAGCTTTTAAGGTTTTTAAGAGTACCAATCAGGGTAACTCTTGGCCCGGGCCGGTTGATGTCACTTACAGCCCTGTCAGCTTCGACAAAGAAATGATGGCTATTGACAATCTTCCAGCCAGTCCTTATCTCAATAATATTTATACAGCATGGACGGATTTCTCGGGTACCTATAGCGTTAGGTTTAACCGCTCTATTGACAATGGTGTTAGCTACCAACCGAATCTTAATATCCATAACAGCTGGGGGCAGGGTACCAACGTGCAGACAGGTGTGAATGGCGAAGTGTATGTATGCTGGGCGAATTATGGCACAGGCAGCTATCCTGCCAATGGAATTGGTTTCGCACGTTCCACTAATGGTGGAGTTTCTTTCACCGATCTCACCCCGGCATTTCCTTATTTTGGTATTCGCACAGGCGGTTCTGATCCTTTATTCAACAATACACGCGTTTCTGATTTTCCTTCCATGGCTGTTGACAAAAGCTGCAACTTTAGCCGCGGTCGCATTTATATTGCATTTCCTTCCAAGCAAAACGGAACGGGTAAATCGGTTTGTTATGTGCGGTATTCAGATAACCAGGGTTCCTCATGGAGCGATACCAGTGCTGTAAGCATACCTTCGGGAAGGCAAAACTGGTTTCCATGGGTTACTGTTGATGATGCCACGGGTACAGTATCTGTTGCTTATCTTACTTTTGACGGACCTTCAGGGTTTATCACCAATACCTACCTTGCTTATTCTTTCGATGGCGGTTTCTCATGGACGAATATAAAAGTGAGCGATGTAGGGCATACGGTTGCGGCTATACCCAATTTTGCAACCGGGTATTGCGGTGATTATATCGGCAACACTGCATGGGCTAATAAAGACTATGTGGTGTGGAACGATAACCGTACGGGACAATGGCAGAATTATGTTTCGCGGGTTGATTTTACCCAGCTCGCTTTGTTTTCATCAAACAATGATTTTAATATTCATGGTCCTGTTACGTATACATTGCCCACCGCTTCGCAGGTACAATACAAGGCGAACGGCAGCATCAATTCCCCTGTGGGAACTTCCTGCACTGTGCAGCCGGGAACGAATGTAACTTTTTTTGCGCACGATCATGTTACGCTGAACCCGGGATTTATTGCCAAAGCGGGGTGTCATTTTGTTGCCCAGATAGGAAATCCTACCGCATGCGTAAATGCTGTGCAGCGGGATGGTGTTTCACAGAATATAGAGGATCTGAAAGGTTTGCTGAAACCTGCTTATGATGGTGATGCAACCATTCAGTTTTCCATGTATCCGAACCCGGCACGCAATGAAATTACTTTTGAATACCTGCTGCCGGAACAGGCTGTTGTTACGCTTACGCTGATGGATTTACAAGGTAAAGAAGTGATGGTGCTGATGAATAACCTTACCCGGGAGCCGGGACTGAATCATTACACTGCTGATATTTCTTCGCTTACGGATGGTGTATATGCTTACAGGCTTGTCACTGCAGGGTATGTTAAAGCAGGAAAGTTTGTAAAAACACATTAAGAATTTTTTTCTACCCCCGGATTTCGTTTAGATGAAAATCCGGGGGTTTTATATTCCCAAACCTGCATGCGCTTGGTGCCATCAGTGTGAAACCCAAAAACCCAGGTTAACGAAGTTCCTGCTGTGTTCAAACAGAATATTTCAGAATAAAAATATTAATATTAATTTCGATCCCGCTCAATCGGAACAAACCAAGCAGGAGAATTCCTTTCGCCATTGTTTGTGTCCGTACAAACAATTTTTTATATTCTGACTTTTTCAGTAAGAATTTTCCCACTCAAGGATAACCTAAATAACTCCTTGCACCAAATGTTATACTATCACCGAGTCAAAACAAGGTTTCCCAATTCATACAATGATTGAAAAAGTTATTTATTAAAATACTCTACCACTTTCTGTGCAAGCTCAATTCCAATTCTTTCCTGCGCTTCTTTAGTGGAGCCTCCAATGTGAGGAGACAAAGTTACTTTGGGATGTTTGCGCAATGCTTCTTTGATGAGTGGTTCTCCTTCGAAAACGTCCATACCGGCAAAAGCAACTTTACCTGAGTTGAGCGCTTCAATCAAATCACTTTCTGAAACAGCTCCTCCGCGGGCAGTGTTTACAATTCCAACTCCGGGCTTCATTAAATCAAATTCTTTTTTTGCAATAACAGGAGTGCTTCCTTTCGGAAACGGAACATGCAAAGTGATAAAATCACTTTCCGTTAAAAGTTTAGTAAAAGATACACATTTGAAATTAATGGAAACTTTTTTCTGCCCGATTGAAGGATGAAAATCTAAATCAACCACCACATCTTCGTTGTTGAGTCGGTGAAACAAAACATTCATTCCAAGACCTACTGCAATAGATGCCACACATTTTCCTATTTGGCCGGCACCGATTATTCCGATTGTTTTTCCGCGCAATTCAATTCCGGCAGAATATTTTTTTTTGAGCTTATCAAATGTTTCTTTGTTTTCGCTTGCAGGCATGTTGCGGTTTGCATCATGTAAAAAGCGGACGCCTGTAAACAGATGTGCAACCACCAGTTCGGCAACACTTTGAGAAGATGCAGCAGGGGTATTGATAACTGCAATTCCTTTTTCGCGGGCATACTTAACATCAATGTTGTCCATGCCCACGCCTGCGCGGCCAATTACTTTTATGTTCGGACAGGCATTTATCAAATCAGTTCGGACTGTAGTTGCACTGCGCACCAGGATTGCGTCAAAGTTTTTTAACGCTTCATTTAAATTTTCCTGTGCCACTTTATCTGTTGACACATTAAAACCTGCTGCTTCGAAGATTTTTTTTCCTGCGGAGTCTATTCCGTCATTGGCGAGAATTTTTATCATAATTTATTTTGATTATAACAATTGCTTTCAGAGCGCTAATTAACTAAATTTATTTTGCAAATAATTTTTTTCGTAAGATTAATTTTTTGAAGATCAGGTTTAATAATTTCAAGGACATTTCTAAAAACTATTTTTTTAACCGCAGAGTATGCTGATAACTCTCAGAGTTACGCAGAGGAATAATTTAATACAGGAAAAATTTATGTATAATCTCTTATCTCAACAAAGTCACAAAACCCGTTTTAACAGAAATGTTATTATTTTCAAATCCCCTATAACGGAGGGTGTAAACGTAAATTCCCTGCAATGCTTTTTTGCTGTTAAAGGATCCGTCCCATAAATCATTTTTGGAGGCTGTTGCAAAAACTAATTCGCCCCAACGGCTGAAAACTTTAAGATCAAATGTATTTACAAAAGAAGATGTCACTCCCCATAAATCATTAACTCCGTCATCGTTTGGTGTAAATGCCCCAGGCAGAAAACCATTTGGAGGCTGGTGCAAAGTAATTTCATTTGAAAGGCTTTCCCCGTTAAGGCTTCCTGCATTTTCAATTGCTTTCACATAATAATTGTACTGCCCATAGTGGAGGTCAAGATCAAAGTCGCGGCAGCTGTTATTGATACCCGGTAATTCAGTGACAGCAGAATAAATGGTGCCTGAAACAGGCTTGCGGTACACTTCGTATTTCTGCACACCTCCGTTCCATGTTGAATAATAATTCCAGCTCAGATCATTTTCACCCGCCCCGCTTTTCCCATTCAGCAGAATGGTACATGCCTCATTGCTCATGGGGCTGATGTTGCCGCAGTAATCTTCATTCACAAGATAGTAACAATATGATTTTGAAGATGTAAATACCTGCTCATCTGTCCACGAATCATAACCGGGATGCACTAATGTTTTATACAATGAATAGTCAGCGCCCGCACTATTTTCTTTTCTGTAAATTTGAAATGTTGAGTACGGTCCATCAGGAAAATGTTTCCATTGGATCTCAATTTTGTTGGTATCCGTAACGCTCACCTGCTTCATGTAATTTGTTTTAAGATTTATCTCGCTGATAGTGCACAGGGTGTCAGACGTGAGTCCTGCCACACCGCAATTATTTATTCCTCTTATAAAATAACAGTAATCATTTGCCATGCAATCAATGGCAGAGCTGTCTTTATAAGACAAAGCAGATTGATCTGCAATGGTAGCGAGCAAAGTAAAAGGAGAACCGTTCATGCTCCTTAAAATTTCAAAACGATTAAAGTATTTTGAAGGAATTAAAACAGGATTTCGCCAGAAAACTTCTGTTGCTGAATTATCTTTAAGAGTAATGCAAAGAAGATCCAGGCTGTTTATCAAAGGAGAGGGCTTTACTAAAATCTTAAGGCTGTCAATCACGATTACAGGAAACGGGCAACCGTTGTCTGACAATGAATAAACAACATTATAAGAGACAGTATCTGCCTGTCCGCATTGAGTTTTCCAACAAAAATAAGAATGCGCTGCATTTAAACCGCTGTCAGAGTTTGCAGTTGCGAATGGAGGAGAAATTATCCCTCCTGAAAAAATATCTCCGCTATAATGCATATAAACAGAATCGGTGGGATCAGTTGCATTAGCTGTGAAACAAATAGAATCTGTTTCATAAATAGTAAAGGTATTGTTTGAAAAAGAAAGAGCAGATGCTATGTTCAGCAGCGGAGCAGCATTCGGGCAAACGATTACCGCAAATTCTATTTCTCGTCTCACCATGCCGATCTCTATTCCGTTACGGAACTCATGTATGACAACTGCCGCCCCATACACACCCGCATAATCTGCAGTAACGGTAAGCATACCCGTAACCGGATCAACAGCCATCGGGTTTGAAGAACTGCCGCATACATTGGCGAGATTGAAACCCTGTGCCCATAATATTGGTGTATATGGAGCAGGTAAAGGCACAGGCAATATAGGTGTAATGTTATATGTAGTAGGGTAACCGGTGTTGCCTGCCAAAGGAGTTGCCAGTTCATAAACCAGCTGGTCGCCATTCACATCTGCAGCGGCAAAACTATAACTCAACGGCTGCCCTTCGCAAATAAAAGGCAACGGATCATTGACAAAAGCCGGGCTTGAATTATGAAATGCAGGATCGGGCATTTCCATATAAAAAACCATTCCTGTATCAAATGCATTATTAATATTCACCACACTTATATTTCGGCAGCATCGTTCCCACACGATATAATATCCGTGAGGGTTGTTTGGCAAACTAATGGTATCGAGATAAGTTCCTTCGAGCACGCATATATCCGCAGGTAGTGCGCATGCTGCTGTTCCGCTTAAAGTCACTATTGATGAATCCTGTTTGGTCATCACCAGTGTACCGGAGCTTACATTAGTAACTTTGTCAAAAATACCAATGGTTATTGTGTTGTCAAAAGGAGTCTGACTGTTATAACAATCACGGTAAATTTTAAGCTTCAGCTCAAAATTATTTCCGCCAATCCAGCGGTACGTAAAATCACCTCCTACAATATGTGATGCTTTTGCAAACTGGCAACAAAACAAAAATACGATCAGCAGTGTACTATTTCGAATCATGAGACCCTGTTACCGTTACTGTAAGGAAAGTTTAATTCTTTAAGGAGTAAATATACTTATTTTTGCCGGAGTGAGAACACAGGAAATTATAAATGACATTATCGTGACAGATATTGCAGACGAAGGAAGAGCTGTAGGCAAAGTTGACAACAAAATAATTTTTCTCGACAAAGCGGTTCCGGGCGATGTGGTGAATGTTGCAATAACAAAGAAAAAAAAATCTTACTTAGAAGGAAAGGTTATTACGACAACTGTTTTTTCTGAATTAAGATCCCAACCTTTTTGTGAACATTTCGGAACTTGCGGAGGCTGCAAATGGCAGCACCTGGATTATAATTCACAACTCACGTTTAAGCAAAAGCAGGTTGAAGAGGCGTTGAAAAGAATCGGCAAAGCGGAAGGAGTTGAATTTCTTCCTATTCTCCCTTCAGAAAATACACAGCATTACCGCAATAAATTAGAATTTACTTTTTCAAATAAACGCTGGCTGACGAAAGAAGAATTCCAGAATGAAACAGGAATGGGCGAACCTGCTCTTGGTTTTCATATTCCTTCTTTTTTTGACAAAGTCCTGGATATAAAAAATTGTTACCTGCAGCCCGAACCTTCAAATGCAATCCGGCTCGAAGTAAAGGAATACGCTTTGAAAAATGATCTTTCCTTTTTTGATTTAAAAAGCCAACAGGGATTTTTACGCAATATGATTATTCGTAATACCACTTTAAATGAATGGATGGTTATTTTGATTTTTTATTATGATGATCCTGAAAAAAGAAATGGTTTACTGAATCATCTTTCAGAAAAATTTCCTGAACTAACGTCTG
The DNA here is from genome assembly GCA_039914625.1 of Bacteroidia bacterium. Taxonomy (GTDB): domain Bacteria; phylum Bacteroidota; class Bacteroidia; order AKYH767-A; family OLB10; genus DATEMK01. Next base: position 20,161 of record JBDSOU010000187.1, read on the forward strand.
TAATGTATGTGATCAATCCAAAGCGGAATGATTCCATTTTTGATCTCGATGTGCTATTATATAAAGGTGTTCCGTTTATCACTGAGCAAATGGAAGGATTAAAATTCAGAATCGGGCCCAAATCCTTTTTTCAGACAAACAGCCGGCAGGCATATTCATTATATAAAGTGGCAAGAGATTTTGCTTCATTGACAGGCAATGAACTTGTTTATGATTTATACACGGGAACCGGGACGATTGCTAATTTTATAGCTAAGAATTCAAAAAAGGTGATAGGAATTGATTCCATCAATGAATCCATTGAAAGTGCAAATGTTAATTCTACTTTAAATGCTATTACTAACTCGGTATTTTATTCCGGTGATATGAAAAATGTTTTGAATGATGAATTCATGCTGCAAAATGGAAAGCCCGATGTAATCATAACTGATCCTCCACGTGCGGGAATGCATGAAGATGTGACAAGGAGGATTTTAAATTCGGATGCAGAGCGGATTGTTTACATCAGTTGTAATCCAGCAACACAAGCGCGTGATATTTTTTTCCTTTCGGAAAAATATCAATTGATTAAATCGCAGCCTGTTGATATGTTCCCGCACACTCACCATGTTGAAAATGTAACTTTGTTAAAACGGAAAATATGATAACAATAACTCCGCCAATACCTCAAGAATATCCTGAGTATTATGACAGGTATATAAAAAAGGTAAAGGGAAATGATTTGCTTAAAAGCCTGGAAGAAATTCATCAGCTGACAAAAGAACTATTGTTGAATTTGCCTGAGGAAAAGCTTAATTACCGCTATGCTCCGGGCAAGTGGACGATTAAAGAAATTATTGGTCACCTCATGGATGCAGAGCGGGTTTTTGCTTACCGTGCATTGCGTTTTGCAAGAAATGATAAAACACAGTTGCCTTCGTTTGAAGAAAATGATTGGGCTGACGCATCAAATGCACAACACAGAAATTTTGCGGAATTAATGAATGAGTTTGATGCAGTGCGTGAATCTACGCTTCAATTATTTAACAGCTTTGATGCGGAAATAATTCTGAGAAAAGGAATTGCAAGCAATGTTGAAATTTCTGTTAAAGCAATCGGGTACTCCATTGCCGGACATGAACTGCATCATTCGGAAGTAATTAAGGAAAGATACTTGTGAAATTGAAATGATGAATACAGATCATGTAAACAATATCCTGAACATTGTACATTGATCATTGGTCATTTTTTGTTCTAACATTGCATTGTTTATAATTAAAAAAAATCGGGCTGAGAAATAATAAATAAGCTTTTATCGTTTATTATTTTCGCAAGCCTGATGAAAACGATTAAAAAATATGTTGCCATGTTAGCCGGATGTTTGATGCTGACTCTTGCTGCTTATTCACAGAAGAAAGAAAAAGTTTCTTCAGCTGTAAATAAAAATTTACTTGCCGAGTATGCGCAGGGATATTTTACACAAGTTTTCGGATTTGCTGTGCCTGAAATTTTCAATCACGCTTTATACGATACGATTGCAGCATGGCTGGGTACACCTTATGTGTATTCAGGCAAAAATGCAAACGGGATTGATTGTTCCGGATTTGTGAATATGATTTATCATGGTGTGTATGGAAAAATGCTGCATGGAAATTCTAAAGATTTGTACCGGGAGACGAAGCACCTGAAAGAAAAAAAATTAAAAGAAGGTGACCTTGTTTTTTTTAAAATTCATCACCGCCATGTTTCGCATGTGGGATTGTACCTCGGAGATCGTAAATTTGCACACAGCAGCAGGTCAAATGGAGTGACCATCAGCGATCTTGATGACCCCTATTATAAAAAATATTTTGACTGCGGAGGGCGGATGTATTGACTAATGACCAATTTCCATTTTAACAATACAGCAGTATAACAATTTAACAATTCTTTATCTCACATTTCCAAAGATGCACGATAAAACATTACTCTTAAATAAAAAGCAAATTGAACAGCGGGTAAACCGCATTGCTTACCAGATTTATGAGGATAATTTTGAAGAGAAAGAAATTTTTATTGTCGGTATATTAAAAAGCGGGTTCACGCTTGCTGAAAGAATTGAAGCAGCCCTTAATAAAATCTGTGATATTAAAACACATCTTGTACAGCTGAAAATTGATAAACGCAATCATATTTCAGTTGGAATTGAAATTTCCATAGATTCTTCAAAGATGAAAGGCAAGGTGGTAATTCTGGTTGATGACGTTTTGAATTCAGGAAAAACACTGATTTACGGATTGAGAAAACTGCTGAACGAAGATTTAAAAAAAATACGCACAGCCCTTTTAGTTGACCGCGATCATAAGCGTTATCCCATTATGGCTGATTTTGTAGGGATCACGCTTTCCACCACATTGCAGGAACATATTTCTGTGGAGTTTGGAGGGAAGGAAGAGGCGGTTTATCTTAGCTGAATTTCTGCATAGGGTCTCAATTTATACCTGGCCCCACAAAATATAAGCTGCATTATTCCATATACTTTTCTTCCTTAACAGGCGTATTGGAAACAATAACAAAAACATCTTCATCATCTTTTTTCATAAGATACTTTTCGCGGGCAAATTTTTCAAGATTGGCTTTGCTGCTCATCAGCTCATTCAGCTTTTCTTTATTCTCTTTTATTTCGTCCAGGTAATACTGCTTGTCATTTCTCAGGTTTTTCAATTGCTGACGGTAGGTATACTCTGAGATAAAATCGTTCTTGTCAAAAAAAGCAAGCCAGATTATGAATAAAAGAGAAGTAAACACATATTTGTTTTTCAAAACAGGTAGCAGCTTCTGAATTATTTTTTTTGCTTTTTTCATAACACAAATTTAAACGCATACTTTCAGAAATATTTTGCAGGCAGGAAATTTTTTGAGCAACGGATTGTGAATAACAATTAAAAGTTCAGGGGTCAATCTTCATAACATTGACCCCTGAAATGAAAGTTTTGAAGTTTTAGGATCTAATCCGTTTCAATCAGCAACTCATTAAAGATTTGTTCGCCCACTTTAATACGCATGGTGTACATTCCGGATGAATAGCCAAGAGATTTTGCACTGAAACTGAACTGGTGCGTACCTGTACCGTACTGACCATCAGCAAGTGTTGAAATGTGCCTGCCAAGAATATCTACTACATCCACAGTAACTTCGGACGATTGATCAATATACAAGGTGAGTGTAGTGTTTTGGTTGTAAGGATTCGGCATCACTGAGTATAAACTGTTTTTTCCTTTCGGCAATTGTGCTGTTGCAATCATTGAATAAACAACTTGTCCGTTATAATCAATTTGTTTCAAACGATAATAATAACGAACACCCTGCGTCACATTCATGTCTTCATAAGAATATTGATGAAGTTGTGGAGAAGTTCCGTGTCCGTCAACCCATGCAATTTTTGTAAAATCAATTTCATTAGAACTGCGTTCCAGCTCAAATCCTTTATTGTTGGTTTCGCTTGCTGTTGCCCAAAATATGCCAATTGATTTTATATAGGGTTTGGCTTCGAATCTTACCAAATCAACCGGTAATGGTGTTACGGATTGCGCTGTGCCAAACCAGACTGGCACACCGGAAAACAAATTGGAAACACTCACATTATTCCTGGCAACCGCTGTGACCGGGGAACCCAGGCAAGGTGAAGACGGGAACGGATTTAATATCCAGTTTGCAGCGGCATTTGAAAGTGTTTTATTATACATCACGGTCCATCCGGCTCCGAGTGCAGTAGTCCAGTTCCGGTTATAATTTGTTACATTCATAACACCGCTGGCAAGAGTTCCGGGTGTTGATGTGACGGACCAGTAACCATTATCTAATGCCACCAATCCTCCGGTATGGTAAGTAACAGAACATTCAGGGCCCAAAGCTAAATTAGTGGCAGGAGAAGTATTATTAAAATTCATTGTCCAATAATTCACCGTATTAGCTAATGCGGTAGTTATGTTAAAACTGATTCGTTCATATCCTCTCAAAGAAGTTCCTACAGGGAAATCATACACTCCTGTACCTCCTGTATTACTCATATATCTCCTTAGATTTCCTTCCACATAACTGGTTATGTTACCGGGACTGACGGCTGGAGCTACACGGCCAAAAATATCAACTCGATTAGCGTTCGTAATGATTTTTCCTGATGTTAAGGTAAGCACCCCGCTTGCTGCAAGCTGCATCCATGCTGCTGCACCCGTATGATTAAGAAGGGTGAGTGTAGCAGCCCCTGTCTGGTTCATCACCACATTATTCAGAAATCCCTGGTTGAGATAATTTTGAGCGGTTCCGTTAAATTCAAGTGTTGAATTAGAGGTGGTGTAAGTAGCAATATTAGGTGCAGTTACATCAATAGTAAAATTACCCGCAACTTTATGATACACATTTGCCACACTGAAATTACCCCCGAACGCTGCTCCGGTAACCGTAAAGTTACCTCCTACATCAATATTTTGATTTGACGTAACACCAAATCCAACCGGTTTAGATACCACTACATTTCCGAACCTGTTAGCCCCGGTAACTGTTCCATTAATAAACTGATTTACGGTATTGCTTACAGTATTTTGGAAAAGCACTGTCGAACTAACATTAGCTGTCAATGTTCCGTTGTTAGTAAAATCGCGGCACACCTGTAGTTGAAAACCTCCGTTCACAGTTAAAGTGGCACCGGGTGAAATATCAATATTTCTGCAAACAGCTCCCGCAGCATTAATGGTTGGTTGATTTGGAGGAAAGCCCGGAATGGCGGCATTAAGATCACAGGTAGGAATTGTGCACCCGCCCCAGTTATTAACATTAAACCAATCGGTATTTACATTTCCGGTCCAAACTACTGTTCCTCCCGGTGGGGGAACATTATTGATAACTCCTGCCGCAGTATTCGTAAAATCAAGAACAAATCCTGAAGTGCTGTTAGTAAAATTACTGATGTTTATTAAATAAGTTTGCCCTGCGGCTACATTAATGCCGCTTCGGTAAGCGCCTCCAAAACCGGGATACGTAGGAGGTGCAACTCCGTCAGCAGCACTGTAGAGACCTGTTACCCCAAGTGTGCTATAGTGACAACGGATAGGAGAAAGAAGATTTCCGCATGTAGGATTAGGACCATATACAGCAAAGTCATAATCAGTAGAGAACGTACTCGGTGCACCCGGCCAGTCATTAGGTACAATATCAAAATTGAGAAGCCCCGCTGCGGCAATAGTTACCAGGTACCATACCGAACCGCGTTCACCGCTGCATAAACAGGTAGTAGCACAGGGTCCGCATCCTAAAGTTCCTCCCGTGCATGTGACAGGAGCACCAAAATCACAAATATTACCTACAGCCTGGTAACCGGGATTAGCTACCCCGATGGTTTGCTGGCAAACAGGATTTGGCAGCTGGCAATCCTGACCGGGAACAGGAGGGAAAGGATTAATACAACCGGCTCCTCCGTCTATAGCATAAATTGAAAATGATCCTGTTTCATTAAAGCCTCCGTCAATCATTATATAATAGTTGTTTCCGGCAACTAATCCTGAAAGAGATAATTCTGAGTTCTGGTAGGTGTTAAACCCGCATGCAGGAGAATTGTCATTACAATTGACATATACCAATGAACCTCCGGATCCGCATACCACAGGCGCGCCAGCCAATGTGTAAACTGCCATCATGGTATTGGTCATTGATCCAAGTGTGGTTTTTATTTTAATGCATCCCGAAGCAGGAGCTGTAAGCCTGTACCAGACTGTATTAAGTGTTCCCCAGCCTGTGCAGGCTGCGGGTGCGGCAGGTTCATCAGCACTTCCGGAGCAGGCATTATTACCTGACAGGTAAATTCCCAATGGCAAAAAAGAAGCAGTGCACGGACGGTCATTTGCCGGACCGGAACCATAATTTGCTATCGCTATATTATAGGTCACATTCAGGGGAGGCGACCAGGTATCAATAACAATATAATACGTTCCTGCAGCAGGCAAATTTACCGAGCCTGAAAGCGTACCCGCTGAAGCGCCTCCGTTAGTGGCAATGCAGGTAGTTCCCCCCGCACCCGGGCAACCGAGATACACCTGGTAACCTATTGCGTTAGTGCTTGCTGAGGTAAGTGTTATTCCAATGCAGCTTGCTGCGGCAGCATCATAGCGATATACTTTATCTTCCCCGGATTCATATAACGAGCCGCAGGAACCTGTACTTGCATTTGTATAATCATTTCCAAGACATGCAGTGCTTTCATTGGCAAGACCAAAAGGCAATGCTCCAACAACTATTGCATTTGCACACAAGGAGCCTCCTGCTGCCGGTGAAGGTGCAGTTATTGTTATACTATAGGGATTACAGGCAGGTGCCGGCCATGAATCAATAATAACATAATACGTAAGTCCTGCAGTTACCGTGTAGCAGAGAGATTTTGAACCTGTAAAGCTTTGTTCATAGGCAACGCAGACACCCGGTACACCTGAACAACTTGTAGTGACAGGGCAGCCCTGATAGAGCATAATTCCTGTATAACTTCCGGTTGAGGTGATGCTGATAGTAATATCACCCGAAACTGCCGGTGTAAAAACAAACACCTCATCTTCACCTCCTAAATACAAGTTACTTCCGCAGGTCACTGTATTTGCTGCTGTCAGATCATCCACTTTTCCGCACGTAGTTCTGCCGGCTGAATTATATGGAAGGGTCCCGACAGCTACCATGCCGGTTCCAAGCGGGCAGCCGCCAACTACTACAGGAGCTGATATAGTTAATTGTGAATAGGCATTACAGGCAGGTGCGGGCCAGGAATCAAGAATCAAATAATAAGTAACTCCACCCTGCAGACAAACTGTTAGCGTTTTATTTCCGGTGGCGCTTACATTGCTGCCCACGCAATTGCCTCCCTGCCCCGTAAAAGGACATCCGTTGTAAAGCATCAACCCGGTATATGTTCCTGCTGAGGTCAGGGTAATGGTCACATCACCGGTAGTTGCAGGAGTGAAAATCCAGACTCTGTCTTCACCTCCAAGATATAAATTGCTGCCGCACGGAGTGGTATTTGCCGCTGTGAAATCATTGCCCATTCCGCAAGTGGTTCCTGCCCCGGCTGAATAAGGTAGTGACGCTACGTTAGTAACGCCTGCACCCATACCGCCCGGACAACTGGGAGGAGATGAATATTTATAAACCATTGTTCCGATTGCAGCCTGATTTATGCATGAGTACCGGGTGACCAATACTCTATAGGTTGCTGTGGCACCGCAGGTCCAGGCAACAGAAGACTGCAGACCGCAGAAATCATCATTGTAACCGCTGAAGCCAACCGGGGTTCCGGTATTGTCTAATATAGTAAGTTGAGTATCGTAAATTGAACTTCCCCCGTCTGCGGGGCATAAAGAAAAATAATAAATAAAACCTGCTGTGGCAGCAAAGGGATAATACGTTCCCCCGTTTGCCGGAGCCGTGGAAGTTGAAGTCCAGGCAAGTGTCGGTACGATGGTAGCTCCTGCAGCTCCGCCCGTACATTGTGATTTCACCTTTAGTACGCTAAAACTAAAAACAGCAATAAGCGCACAAACTATTGAGTAATGCAGTTGTTTCTTCATGGGGATATGAATATTTTTTGTCAGAATAGTATTATTGCCAATAAGTGTCTGCAGTCAATATATCATGACTCTGATTTAACACCTGCTGAATTGTTCCGTTGTTCTTTAGATCGAACTGGAACCCGGCAAGTTTTAAATCTTCAAGCAGCCGTTCACTTTTTTCGGAATGATCGCCCATTACGCGGACCAGCAAACATTTGAGGTCATCGCAAAAAGCAACCGGTTTGATGTCTTTGTAAACCTGCACCATGTCAATAACTGATTGAAGCGTTTTAAGCTTATCAACATGAGGCATGTAAATAATCAGTTCCTGAACTTTAGCTGGCGCCTGAGATGGAACTTTATTTTGCGAGTTCGCCTGTAACACAACAGAGATGAGCAAAACAATGGGGAGTAAAATTTTCTTCATAGCATTTTTGGTTAGAACGTTATTTTAAAATCAGCCCGAAAATTAGTAAATGTAAACTTAATCCGCAAATATTCATCAAAATTTTATTAACAGGTTTCTTATTGCTTATGAAAAGTAAGCATAAAGTATGAGGATCCGGGTATGAGGCGGGTGGACACACTTCCCGCCTGTTCACGTTATCACCTTCACACTATCCGGAAAACTTTTTTTCGTAAAAAGGTCAATTGTAATTTTTATCCAGATCAAAATGCAGGGAAGCGCTTTTAAAACATAGGGCAATACATACTGCTCCCTCAGGTAACGGGGAAACAAATCTGTAGGTGAAAAGGAAGTGATGATTAAGGCGGAGATCACCAGAATAACGTCCACAGGTTTTTTTTCGGAATTAAAAAACCACAATGCAATTCCAGTTATTGCAATAACGAACGTTGAAGACTCTGCACGCGGGTTAAAAATAATAATCCATAGAAGCAGCGAAGCAAACCAGGTGAGGCGGAAATTTGATTCTTTGTAAAAAGAAGTCCTGGCTAATGGCAGGCAGAGCAATAGTACTCCTGTAAGCAGCAATAAATTTTTTCCCGGCTCCACATGAAACCATTTGTGCAGGATGCCTATGAGTGAAATCCCGTATTCATTGCTGTAATCATTCATCACAATGTTATACCAGCTTTTGTAAAGCAGCAGCAATTGATCTATATTTACAAATAATAAAGGAATAAACGTTAGCACCAGCATCCATAACGCGGCATAGAGAATGAATTTTATTTTGTCAGGATAAAATAAGAATAAAAGACAGGCCAGCACACCGTAAATTTTTATATAGGCGCTCAGTAAAATAAAAAGCGATGCAAGAAAAACATTTCTTTTTTCAAACTGGTTAAACCCCCAAACCAAAAACGCAACCACCAACCCGTTGCTTTGCGAATTCTGCATGGTGGTCATTAATTCAATGAGCACAAACCATAGTATATAGATCTTTACCGTTTCATTTTTGACAGGAAGGTTTTTTATAGCAAAAAATAAAACCAGTGCATTCATCACATCCCATAGAATTAATCCCGGCAAATCGGGGAGAAAAGTAAAGGGAGCCATTGCCACAGCAAATGCAGGGCTGTATTTGTAATAATCAAAATGTTCCGGTTCGTGGTTTATGTACAGGTCAATATAATGAACCAGGTGATGAAAAGATTCGCGGAAGATGATGAAATTATTATAGCGTGTATACGACTCACCCGGTTTTCCTTTCAGGTACTGGCCGACTGCAGCGGCAACTGCAAATAATATAAAAACAACAAGTACAAAATCGGAATTTAATAAAAGCTTCGTGAACCTGTTTTTGTGCATCGTGTAAAATAAAGGAATCTTAAAACAAAAGCAGCCGGCAAAAATAATTTTTTAAAAACAGGTAGTGG
>JBDSOU010000268.1:0-10700 GCA_039914625.1 Bacteroidia bacterium
ATCCCATTTGGTAAAAAAATAATCCCATATTATAAAGAATGCTGCGGTAATTAATAAAGCGGGAAAAACAAATTTCCATTCTTTGTAAAATTTAAGTTTCGGATGGAAGGAAAAAATGAGAGGGAAGAGAATTGAAAAAAAATTGATGATGAGGTAAGTGTACTTTGGATTCAATGTTCAATGTTCAGATAAGAAAGTTAAAAGAAATTCAGCTTGAATTTAGTAATTGTTCGTCCAAGCAAAATCAGTTTTTCAAAATCAGGTACGTGAATCCGATTTTGTTTAACCCTGCTTGCCGGAACACGTTGAATTTTTTTTAATAATTCGCGGTAATATATAAAGGCAGTATAAACACCCGGTTGCACATCTTTTGGCAATTGCATCATGCCAGGATAGGCAGCACGAAAATCTTTGTCAATATCTTGTTCAATTTTCTCTTTGTCTTGATTAGTAAAATTAGAAAAGTCAACTCCGGGAAAATAAACGCGACCTCTTTCTGTATAATCGCTTTTCATATCACGCAGAAAATTTACTTTTTGAAATGCTGCACCTAATTTCTTTGCCGGCTCTTTCAACTTTTCATACAGTACTGAATCTCCTTCGCAAAAAACACGAAGGCACATTAATCCTACAACTTCGGCAGAACCATAAATATATGTTTTGTAAAACGCATCATCATAATTTTTCTTTTCCAAATCCATTTCCATGCTGTATAAAAATGCATCTATCAATTCCTTTTCAATTTTAAATTGATGAACAATCAGTTGTAAGGAATGTAAAACAGGATTGGTTGAAATTTTTTCTTGAATTGCCTGGTAAGTTTCAGCCTTGAATTTTTCAAGCAAAGATTTTTTGTCAAACTCGTGAAACGTATCAACAATTTCATCAGCCAACCGGACAAAACCATAAACCGCATAAATCGGTTTATGAAATCTTTTATGCAGCGTTTTAATTCCATGCGTAAAAGAAGTACTGTAACGATGTGTAATTACAGTACTTAATTCGAGACAAAGGGAGTTGTATTCTTTCATTTAAAAACTTTGCTTAGAATTGTCTTCCAATATTCTTTCCGCTGCTAATTTAGAACTTATCACAACCATCGGCAAACCTGTACCTGGTATGGTTGATGCGCCAACATAATAAAAGTTAGAGAATTTCTCATCTTTATTTTTTGGTCTGAATCCGCCAATCTGGTTTAATCCATGTGCCAATCCCAAACCGCTTCCGCGATATAAATTAAAATCATTTTGCCAGGCAATTGGGTGCATTATTGTTTTAGTGATGGTGTTTTTATGCAGATCAAAATTTATTCGTTCAGATAAATCTGCAATAATTGTATCAGCTAATTGACTGCTGTCATCCCACATTTTTTTAAATCTCAAATCAGGCACCGGGCAAAGAATGAAAATATTTTCACAACCTTCCGGTGCACAATCGGGATTTGATTTAGAACTGACATTCACATAATAATACGGTTTTTCAGGGCTGACGGATTGCTTAAAGATTGAATCGGCATATTCTCTAAAATTTTTTCCAAGAAAATAATTGTGATGATGCAGATTTTCGCATTTGCCTTTTACCCCCAGATAAATTGTGAAAGGAGCCAGCGTCCATTCCATTTTATCCAATTTTGTTTCTGAAAAATTTTCTCTTCCTAAAACTTTTCCACGAAAACTTGCTGCATCTGAATTGCAAACAAAAACATCTGCAAAATATTCCTTTCCATTTTTATCAATAACACTTCTGACTTCTGACTTCTGATTTCTGATCTCTGATACTTCAGTATTAAAATGAAACTTCACATTTCGTTCGTTCAACAACTTCACAATCTCTTCCACAATTTTATACATCCCGCCTTTAACATTCCAGTAACCATCGTGTTTCAACTCGGTGTAATTTAATAAGGAGTAAACAGCAGGAGTTTGAAACGGAGTAGAGCCAAGAAAAAAAGCAACCAGCGAAAAAATAACTTTCACTTCTTCGGAATCGAAATTCATTTCCAGTTCCCGCCACATACTGCGAAACATTTTTGAAGAATGTTTTAAAGGAATAGTTGCAAGCGAAAGAAAATAATCAAACTTTGAATTGAAATTTCTTTTTACAACTTTATCAATTGAATCGTGAAAAAGTTTTCCGGCAGCAGCCAAATATTTCTCTGTTTTCGAAATCAGCTTATCTTCAATGCCTGAAAATTCTTTTTGAAGTAATTCTAAATCTTTATGAATCAAATACGGCTTTTCTTTTCCTTCAAAATAAACTGCATACAATGGATTGAGTTCATTGAGCTTTAAGGGATTCTTTATTCCGCAATAATCAAAAAGCTCTTTAAATTCATAGCTCATCGAAAAAAAAGAGGGACCAACATCAAAAGTAAATCCATCTTTTTGTAATTGATTTAACCTGCCTCCCGGCTGATGGTATTTTTCCACAATCTCGACTTCATATCCTTTTGAAGAAAGCCTAAGCGCAGTCGCCAAACCTCCTAAGCCAGAACCAATAATCAGAACTTTTTTATTCTGGCTCAACTTTAGGCTTTAGACTTTAAATTTTTTTCAAAAAGCGAATTGGCATCTAAAATTTTAAAATATTTTTTCGAAAACAAAAGCATTCCAAATTCTTCGCCCTCTTCCTTTGTAATATGTTTGTGATGTATTTTATGAGCGCGTTTCATGGCTTCAAAATAGCGCCAGCGCACTCGTCTGAAAAGTTTAATTCGGTTATGAATAAAAATATCGTGGAGCAAAAAATAAGTAAAACCATAAGTGGCAACACCGGCACCCATCCAGAAACGGAAATCCAATTTTTCCCATCCGAAGTAACAGAGGGTCATGCTGATGGCAGCATAAATCACAAAATAAAAGTCATTCCATTCAAACCATCCGCCACGGTTAACATGATGCGATTTATGCAAAAACCAGCCGAAGCCATGCATAATATATTTATGATTGCTCCATGCCACAAATTCCATGATGAAGTATGCTCCCATAAAAGCTACCGGATTTATTATCCAAATTGACATTTTACAAAATTAATCCAATAAACAGTTCGTTTGTAAAGATTGTTTACAACTGTAAATAATATTCGTTTATCAACTTATAAGGACTAAAAAAAATCTAACTTTGCACCCTTAAATATAAAGAATGATACTGCTAAGCGCACCATCTGATTATTTGCCAATGCTTATGATGTTTGTGGTAGCCATTGGGTTTGTGGGTACTACCATTTTCGCGACTCATTTATTGGGACCTAAAAGAAAATCAGAAGTAAAGCTCGAAACATTTGAATGTGGAATCGAATCACAGGGAAATGCCCGGTTGCCATTCTCAATCAAATATTTTATCGTGGCAATTTTGTTTGTGTTGTTTGATGTGGAAGTGATATTTATGTATCCGTGGGCTGTGAATTTCAAAGAGATGGGATTATATGGTTTTATTGAGATGCTTATCTTTTTGTCGTTATTTCTTTTAGGATTTATTTATATTGTTAAAAAGGGCGCCTTGAAGTGGGAATAAAAAATTTCCAAATAAAAAAGAAAAAATGGTAAATATTGTAAAAGCTCCCGAGGGTTATGAAGGTCCTGGTTTTTTAGCAACCAGCCTTGATAAAGCGATAGGGCTGGCAAGAAAAAATTCTTTATGGCCGCTTCCGTTTGCAACTTCCTGCTGCGGAATTGAATTTATGTCAACCATGGCTTCGCATTATGATTTAGGTCGATTTGGCGCAGAGCGTTTAAGTTTTTCTCCGCGGCAAGCTGATTTATTAATGGTGATGGGAACCATTGCAAAAAAAATGGGTCCGCCTTTGCGCAAAGTTTATGAGCAAATGGCAGAACCAAAATGGGTGATGGCAGTCGGAGCCTGTGCTTCTTCAGGCGGAATCTTTGATACGTATTCTGTGTTGCAGGGAATTGACAGAATTATACCTGTTGATGTGTATGTTCCCGGTTGCCCTCCCCGTCCGGAGCAAATTCTTGATGGCATTTTGTTAATTCAGGAACTTGTGCAGAATGAATCTTTGAGAAGACGTGATTCTGCTGAATACAAAGAACTTTTAGCTTCGTACGGAATCAAGTAATTTATGACGGCAACTATTGAAAAAAATTCTATTGATGAGAAATTGAAATCTCATTTCGGTGAAAATATTGTTTCATCCGAAATGCTTTACGATATGCAGTGCGTTACCGTAAAACAGGACATCATTCACCAGGTTGTAAAATTTTTATATGATGACGAGGCATTTCAGTTTCAATTTCTGACATCATTGTGCGGAATGCATTTTCCGGATGGAGAATTTAAGTTTGGTCTTGTAATTCACTTGCATTCATTAACGAATAATTATCGTTTACGTCTGAAAACATTTACTAGTCACGAACCTCCGACCTTTCCGACCTTTACTGATATATTTTCGGCAGCTAATTGGATGGAACGCGAAACGTATGATTTCTTTGGATTCAAATTTACAGGACATCCAAATCTGAAAAGAATTTTAAATGTGGATGATATGGAAGGATTTCCTTTGCGAAAAGAATTTCCTTTGGAAGACCAGGCGAGGTTTGATAAAGATGATAAAATGTTTGGAAGATAAATATTTTAGGTTTTAAATTAATGGTTGAGCAAACAACTGACATAATTCAAAAAGAGTACACCACTCTCAATTTAGGACCAACCCATCCTGCAACACATGGTATTTTTCAGAACGTGTTAAAGATGGATGGAGAAATTATTGTTGATTCCGAACAAACCATTGGTTACATTCACCGGGCTTTTGAAAAATTGGCAGAGAAAAGACCCTTCTATCAAATCACTCCGATTACTGACCGCATGAATTATTGTTCCTCTCCAATTAATAATATGGGATGGCACATGACGGTTGAAAAATTAGCAGGAATAAAATTACCGAAACGTGTAGAATATTTGCGCATTATTATAATGGAGCTGTCTCGGATTACCGACCATCTCATTTGCAATTCAGTTATCGGTGTTGACAGCGGTGCAATGACCAGCTTTCTCTACATTTATCAATTCAGGGAGCATGTGTATGAAATTTACGAAGAGATTTGCGGTGCTCGTTTAACTACAAACATCGGGCGAATTGGAGGATTGGAAAGAGATTTTAATCAAACTGCATGGTTGAAGATTGATAAATTTTTAAGGGAATTTCCTGATGGGTTAAGAGAATTTGAAAATCTCCTGGTACGAAACAGAATTTTTATGGACCGCACCATCGGCTGTGGACCAATTTCAGCCGAGCGTGCATTGAATTATTCATTTGCAGGACCAAATTTAAGAGCAGCAGGAGTTGATTACGATGTAAGAGTAATGACACCTTATTCCTCTTACGAAGAATTTGACTTCACCATTCCGATTGGAACCAACGGTGATACGTATGACCGTTTTATGGTTCGCGAAAAAGAAATGTGGGAAAGTCTTTATATCATAAAACAAGCGATTCAAAAATTAGACAAGCTGGATGATAAATCTTCTTTCCATGCCGATGTTCCAGAATTTTATTTGCCGCCAAAAGAAGATGTGTATAATAATATGGAAGCGCTCATTTATCATTTTAAGATTGTGATGGGTGAAACAGAAGTTCCGAAAGGAGAAATTTATCATTGTGTGGAAGGCGGAAACGGTGAACTTGGATTCTACCTGGTGAGTGATGGCGGTCGTCAGCCGTATCGTTTGCATCTCCGCAGACCGTGTTTTATTTATTACCAGGCTTATACTGAAATGATAAAAGGTTCAATGTTGAGTGATGCAATTTTAACTTTGAGTTCCATGAATGTAATTGCGGGAGAGTTGGATGCCTGATTGATTTGAAAATGGAAAACGGAAAAGAAATAAAATTTTCAGACGCTGCGTTAGCTTTGGTGAACAAAATCATCAAACGTTATCCGGAAGGGAAACAAAAATCCGCTGTTCTTCCGGTGCTTCATATAGCACAGGCTGAATTTGACGGATGGTTAAGCGCACCCGTGATGGACTGTGTTGCTTCGATTTTAAAAATTCAATCCATTGAAGTTTATGAAGTGGCTTCGTTTTATTCAATGTTTAATTTAAAACCTGTCGGCAAATGTGTAATTGAAGTTTGCAGGACGGGACCTTGTTGGCTGATGGGTGCAGAAGATATTGTAAAATATATGGAGCAAAAATTAGGAATCAAAGAAGGTGAGACAACTACAGACGGAATATTTACTCTCAAAACAGTTGAATGTCTGGCTTCATGCGGTACAGCTCCGATGATGCAAATCGGAGAAAAATATCATGAGAATTTAACTTGCGAAAATGTAGATAGGATTTTGACTGATTATAAAAATAAAGGAGAGAGAGTGACGCATTGGAGCAAAGAAAGGATAAAAGCATAATTAAAATGATAAAAGTTGTTGAAGTAAAAGCTATAGAAAGATTTAAAATCTGGGCTAAATTTAACGATGGAGTTGAAGGCACCGTTGATTTATCGGAATTTGTTGGTAAAGGAGTATTTAAAGTTTGGGATGTGCCTGGTGTTTTTGAAAACGTCAAAGCAAATGGTTCAGGAATTGAGTGGAATGAGAATTTGGATATTGATGCGTTTAATGTTTACCTGAATATCACCAATCAAACATTTGAAGAATATTTAGCAAAACAGAAGAGTCATGCCTAAGATTTCTTTTTTTTATGGCATTATAATTAAGATGTATTTTGATGACCACAACCCTCCGCATTTTCATGCCGAATATGCCGAGTTCAATGCAAAAATCGGAATCAACGATTTTGCACTTCAGGAAGGTTCTTTGCCCTCAAAGGCGATGGCTTTGGTTGTGGAATGGGCTATTATACATCAAAAGGAGTTATTAGAAAATTGGAATTTAATGTTAGAAAAGAAATCATTGAATTCAATTGAACCTTTGAGATAACTATGAGACGTCAACTGCTTCTTCAAAATATAAATGTTCCAGGTATTCAGTCTTATTCTGTTTATCGCGAACATGGCGGCTATGCTTCAGTTGAAAAAGCATTGAAGCAAATGACTCCTGATTCAGTCACTGAAGAAGTAAAAAAATCAGGATTGCGCGGACGTGGCGGTGCAGGATTTCCGACAGGAATGAAATGGAGTTTTATTGCAAAACCTCCCGGCATTCCGCGTTATCTTCTTTGCAATGCAGATGAAAGCGAGCCCGGAACTTTCAAAGACCGATACCTTATGGAGCGCATTCCGCATTTGCTGATTGAAGGAATGATTACATCCAGCTATGCATTGGGTGCAAATGCATCTTACATTTATATAAGAGGTGAGATGATGGTTGCATTTCACATTTTGCAAAAAGCAATTGATGAAGCTTATGAAAATGGCTGGCTCGGCAAAAATATTTTAGGAACAGATTTCTCTCTCGATTTATATGTTCATCCGGGTGCAGGTGCTTATATATGCGGAGAAGAAACAGGTTTGATAGAATCGCTTGAAGGCAAAAGAGGAAATCCGAGAATCAAACCACCTTTCCCAGCTGTGAAAGGAGTTTGGGATTGTCCAACGATTGTAAATAATGTGGAAACCATTGCTGCCATTGTTCCTATTATAAATAATGGCGGTGATGAATATGCTAAAATCGGAATCGGAAAAAGCACAGGAACAAAATTAATTTCTGCCGGAGGACATATTAATAAACCCGGTGTTTATGAAATTGAATTGGGAGTTCCTGTTGAAGAATTCATTTATTCTGATAATTATTGCGGAGGTATTCGCAACGGAAAAAAAATGAAAGCGGTTGTTGCGGGAGGTTCATCAGTTCCTATTCTACCAACAGAATTAATTTTAAAAACTGCAAAAGGCGAACCTCGCCTGATGACCTATGAAAGTTTAGCGGACGGAGGATTTCAAACAGGAACCATGCTTGGCAGCGGAGGATTTATTGTGATGGATGAAGACACAAGCATTGTAAAAAATCTCTGGAATTTTACTCGTTTTTATCATCACGAAAGTTGCGGGCAATGTTCACCATGCCGTGAAGGAACAGGATGGATGGAAAAAATTCTTCACAAAATTCTTGACGGAAACGGAACAATAAGCGACATAGATTTATTATGGGACATACAAAGCAAGATTGAAGGGAAAACAATTTGTCCGCTTGGCGAAGCTGCGGCATGGCCTGTGGCTGCTGCAATCCGTCATTTCAGAAGTGAGTTTGAAGATTATGTAAAAAATCCTTCTTCAATAAAAGATGTGAAGCATTATTACCGCGTTAATAATTTGAATCCCGAATTTGCATAAGCAGTCATGCCCAAAGTAACGATAGACGGACAAACAATTGAGGTTCCTGAAGGAACAACAATACTAAATGCAGCTCGCATGATTGGAGGAGAAATTGTTCCTCCGGCAATGTGTTATTATACCAAACTAAAAACAAGCGGTGGCTATTGCAGAACGTGTATTGTCAACGTTACAAAGGGTTCTGAAAAAGACCCGCGACCGATGCCAAAACCTGTTCCATCTTGCAGGCAAACTGTAATGGACGGAATGGAAGTGCAGGGAATAACTTCTCCGACTTTATTAGAAGCGCGGGCAGGAGTTGTTGAATTTTTATTGATCAACCATCCACTTGATTGCCCGATTTGCGATCAGGCTGGTGAGTGTGATTTGCAGGATTTGGCATACGAACATGGAGCGGCTAAAACACGTTATGAATTTAAGAGAAGAGAATTTGAAAAAATTGACATTGGGGATAAAATAAAATTGCACATGACGCGCTGTATTTTATGTTATCGCTGTGTGAAAGTTGCGGAACAATTATGTCCCGGTCGTGTGCATGGAGTAATTAACCGAGGAGATGTTTCTGAAATCTCGACCTACATTCAAAATGCAGTTGATAATGAAATGTCGGGTAACATGATTGATGTGTGTCCGGTTGGCGCTTTAACAGACAGAACTTTCCGTTTCAAATCCAGGGTGTGGTTTACTAAACCGATGGATGCACATCGCAAATGCGATAAGTGTTGCGGTAAAGTTGCATTGTGGATGAGCGGTGAAGAAATTTATCGCGTAACGGGAAGAAAAGATAAATACGGAGAATTGGAAGATTGGATTTGCAACGAATGTCGTTTTGAAAAGAAAGATAAAACAGACTGGATTATCGAAGGACCAAGACATATTGATAGGCATTCTGTTATTTCACAAAATCATTATGAACAGTTGAAGCAATTGAAGCTTGATATTTCGAGACAGAAATTATTATTGGAAAAGGCGCATAATTAAAATTAGAGATCTGACTATCAGCAAATGAATAAGAATCAAATTCTCGAAAAATTAAAACTAACAAATTCTGCTCTCTTAATGTACGGAGTAAATGAAGCAGGTTTATTTGGTTCTTATGTTCGAAACGAAAATAAAAATGACAGCGATATTGATATACTGATTGATTTTGAAAACGGAAAAGAAACATTTGATAATTTCATGAAAGCTTATGATTTTTTAGAAAAATTATTCGAGGGATATAAAGTACAAGTCGTAACAAAAAAAGGATTGAGTCCTTTCATAGGACCACATATTTTAAAAGAAGTGCAATATGCCAAAGTTGCCTGAAGAGTTACTTCGACATATTTTAGAGGAATGCAAATACATCCTTTCTGTTATTGATAAATTGAATGATTATGATGATTTGCAAAACAACGAAGACTTAAAACGTTCCCTAACAAGAAGCATTGAAATAATCGGTGAAGCATCCAAAAATGTTCCGGTTGATATTAAATTAAAATGGAAAGAAATAAACTGGAAAGATATTAATGCGATGCGAAACCGATTAGTTCATGAATATTTTGGAGTAAACTATTTAATTGTTTGGGATGTAATCAAAAATAAAATTCCTGATTTGAAAAACCAAATTGAAAATATTTTGAAGGAATATTAATGAATGAGTACAACTGAAATCATCATAAAATTATTTTTAGTCGTAGGGGTATTTTTAGTCTCCTTGCTGATTGCTATGTATTCCACGTATGCGGAACGGAAAGTTGCTGCCTTTCTACAGGACAGATTAGGTCCAAACCGTGCTGGTCCTTTCGGAATCTTGCAACCGGTTGCTGACGGAGTAAAAATGTTTATGAAAGAAGAAATTATTCCTTCTCATGCGGACAAAGCGCTTTTTATTTTAGGTCCGTGTGTGATGATGCTCACCGCCTGCATGACAGGTGTGGTAATTCCGTGGGGGAAATCTTTAGTCATAAACGGAAAAGAATATTTGATGCAAATCACTGATGTGAACATCGGAATTCTTTATGTGTTTGGGGTTGTTTCAATAGGAGTTTATGGAATAATGATTGGAGGTTGGGCTTCTAATAATAAATATTCATTGCTGGGTGCAATGCGTGCTTCTTCGCAAATGATAAGCTACGAACTTGCAATGGGAATGTCAATCGTTGCTTTGGTGATGACAACCGGAACTTTAAGTATTCGCGAAATTGTAGAACAACAACAGGGATGGCATTGGAATATTTTTTATCAACCGTTAGGTTTTTTTATCTTCCTGGTTTGTGCATTTGCAGAAACAAACAGAACTCCTTTTGATTTACCTGAATGTGAAACTGAATTGGTGGGCGGATACCATACCGAATATTCTTCCATGAAATTAGGCTTTTATTTATTTGCTGAATATATCAATATGTTTATTTCATCTGCAATCATGGCTTCGCTTTTCTTTGGCGGATATAATTTTCCATTCATTAATCGTC
>JBDSOU010000069.1:0-8149 GCA_039914625.1 Bacteroidia bacterium
TTTTCAATTGTGTAAGATTTTCAAAAAAGTGTAACCATTTTTTTTAAAAACAGTAAATATCTATAAAAAAGCAAACTGAAAATTCAAATCAAACTATGTACAACAAAAAGAAAACATTAAAAAAATCACACAATTGGAAAATCGTTTTGTTATTTTTCGCAGCTGCTTCAGCGTTAGCGGTCAAGATTAATTATTTTTCTCCAGTTAAATACCAGGCCGTAGCCCAGATAAAATTAAAAGAAAAGTTACCTGATAATCATGCGGGCTGGACTTCATCAATAATGAATCACCCTCTGTCACAAACAGTTTCTTATGATGCTGTTCTAAGAAATGCCGTTATGGATGCAACAAAGAACAAAAACCTTAACGTAGAATATTTTCAAACACAAGCGCTGTTTAAAACGGAGCTCTATACTTTTTCTCCCATCACTGTATCTTATGAAGTAAAGAATGAAACTTTTTACAAACAGGAATTTGATTTAAAATCTGTTTCCGATGATAATTTTATCTTAACTTATGAAATTGACGGAGTAAAGCGGGAAAGATCGGGCGAATTCGGGAAGGAAATTCATGAAACGCTTTTAAAATTTACAATTAATAAAAATTCAAAAATCAATTCCGCCAGCGAAGAATTGCTGTTAACAAAAAATATTCAATTCACAATTTATTCAAACGAAGCACTCGCTGATAATTTATTAAAATACTCTGTTGATATTTCATCATCTGAGAGCGGAACCACTGCCATATCTGTAACGGGAGGCATACCCGAAAAATCAATGGAGCTTGCAAATAGTATTTCAGAGGCGCTGTTAGCAAATAGTAATCGTTTAAAAGAATTAGAGTTAATAGACCAGGAATTAGCGAAAGTTTCGGACCAGCTTGAAACCGCACGCATAGGAATTTCCGCTAAAGCTAAAGGAAATAAATCTGCCGTTGAAACAATGGATGTGCATTCGTATGGAAGACCATCTGAAAATATTGAAGCACAGAAAAAATACTTAGAGTCTCAAGCTGCCATTTTAGAAAACCTTAGCGACAAGCTGCGTCAAAATATAAACAATGATAATGTTGCTATAAATTTTGAAACAATTAATGACCCCTTAATTCCAGAGTATATAAGCGCAATAAATGACCGGATAAATCGAAAAGGGAATGTGCCAGATGCAGAAGCGACAGCATTGGATGAAGAAATTATAGCTTTGAAAAACACCTTAGCCGATGTGATCAGGAATACCAGGAAGAAGATTGCATTACAGCAGGAAAAAATTTACAATCTTATTCCACAGGAAAATCAAGAACCTTCGATTGCCGTTGTAAAAGAAGATAACCCGGATTTACAAAAACAAAATTTATATCTCACTGAGAAATTATTTAACTACATGGCAGACAAGAGAACGGAAATGCAAAGCTCTCTTGCTTTTTCTGAACATAATTTTATTCAGAAAGCTACTCTTCCACGAGAGCCTTCAAATGCAAATGCAACGATTGTTTGGATTCTTGCCATTATTTCAGGGTTTATAATAGGTTGCATAGCCGCATTTGTCTTCAATAAAATACTTAAGCTTTCAAAAAATACCACAGAAGACGTAGAAAGTGAGACTTCTCTATCCTATTTTGCAAATATTGAAGACGGAAATAAAAAAGATCTTTCAACTCCATTTAAGAGCCTTTGCACCAAAGTATTGCTTTTAAGAAATGAAGGCGAAAAACAAATAATTACTGTTACCTCTGATGAACCGGGGGCAGGAAAAACTTTTGTTGCAACACATTTGGCAAAATCACTCGCAT
Organism: Bacteroidia bacterium; assembly: GCA_039914625.1. Lineage (GTDB taxonomy): Bacteria > Bacteroidota > Bacteroidia > AKYH767-A > OLB10 > DATEMK01. Next base: position 1,789 of record JBDSOU010000069.1, read on the forward strand.
CTCTTGATTTGAATATCCTCCTTGTTGATATGAACCTTAGTAATCCGTCTGTTGAAGAAAAATTTGAAACGAGGGTAAATTGTACTTTAGCCAATGTATTGCAAAAACAAAATTCTATTCAAGAGGCGGTGCAAATAACTTCATTTCCCGGTCTTGATATTTTAATTGCAGGGGAGTTTCCAAATGGAATGAACTCATTAATTGCAACGAACAATATTAGTAAAATTCTAAATGAGCTTAAGGGGCATTATGATGTTATATTAATTGATGCTGCAGATACATCAAATTCCAATGATGCCATGCCCTGCATTAAATTCAGCAATTCAACTTTGTTTGTTGTCAAAACAGGTGTTGATGAAAGACAAGTTGCAGCTCAAACAGCTCAAATAAAAACAGAATACAAAATCGAAACCATTTATTTCATTTCAAATGATGTAAAGAAAACCACAAAGAAAAAGCCCCATCAAAGCAAACGAAATAACAAAGAAATTGCTGTGGCAGCACCTCCATTCATGAAGAGGGCGGCATTGTGGTCATATTAAAGTATCAGGATCTTATTAGATTCTCTCATACTTTATTCGTATTTTTAAACATTACCCCTCTTGAATATCAACAACGGTAAGGTTTTTGCTAAATTTTATTGTTATAAACTTATTAAAAAATCATACTAAAGTTTTACATGTTTCTCAAAGCTTATTCCCAACTTTCGGAACTGAAATTTAATAAGAAAACATCTCTTCACAGAAAAACTGGGGAATGACCTGAATAAGAATAAAATGACAACAGCACGCAATAGATTTATCAGCTTTTTAATTAAAGAATGTTCGGGATTAAATTATGTTCTTTTAAATTATATTTATTATGACCTTGCGCAAATTCCTTCACATGAAACGCTGGAATTTCTCATTGATAAAGATGATTACAAAACTCTGCTTTATGTAATATCATCGGCTAAAGAAATCAAAAGTCTGAAATCAAGAAAAGAAGTCGGGGTGCAAATAATTAAAATAGTTTTTGCTGATCATTCTTCTTTTGTTATGAAAATCAAAATTGAGCTTTCGCGGAATGGAATTATACTGATGAATTCAAGAGAAATGCTTAAACACTCATTAACAAATAATGAAAACATCAAGATTCCTGCCCCCTGTTATCAATTTGAAAATATTTTGTTGTCTAGTATCTTTAATAAAAAGGATGTAGATGAAAAATTTAGAAATTATTTCAGCAATTTTAATTTTGAAACACGTTCAAAAATTTTCGCGCACATACGTCCCAAATATAATTTTATTTTAAATGTGCTGGATGATCTTTATGCTTTCAACGATAACAACTATAGTAAGATACGCAATACAATAAAATCGCAAAAACAAAATAAAGGATGGCGTTACAGCTTTCATAAAATAGTTTTTGCTTTTGATTATTTAATCCGTTTCTCGGTAACTCGTTGGGAACAATTACGGGGAACGGAAAGCCATTCTGAAAATCAAAGAACTGTTTCTCATGAATTGAAAAATCTTTTACAGCGTAATTCTTTGATTCGTTATTAATATTTTCGGAACTACTTTCTCCAGTGGTTTCTTTCTCCGCTACATTAACATGTAAATATATTTTCGTACTTGCAGAGTTCGTTAATTTTCATCATTTTTGAGTTCCAAAAAAAATTAAGATTGATGAAAACGAAAATTCTTTTATTCGCTTCTGTTTTTTTTATTATTACTTCCTGTAAAACAACAAAGCAAACAACCAATCCGACAACTTCTGACAAGAAGGAAGAAAAAAAACTTCCTGAACCAAAATCTTTTCGGGAATCCAACACCCGCCTTAGTGATATTATTCACCAGGAATTGCGGGTGAGTTTTGACTGGAATCAGAAATATATGTTTGGACAATCCACATTAACTCTAAAACCTTTTTTCTATTCAACGGATAGCCTTTATCTGGATGCACGCGGAATGGAAATTAAAGAAGTTAGTCTGCTATCGAAAGCAGGTAAAAAAACACTTAATTATCAATATGAAAATGACAGCCTGAAAATTAAATTGGATAAAATTTATTCAAACAATGAAGAATATAAAATTTACATTGATTACATTTCGAAGCCGGATGAATTAAAAGCTTTAGGAGGAAGCGCTGCAATCAACTCTGATAAAGGTCTTTATTTTATTAACCCTGATGGCAAAGAAAAAGATAAACCGCATCAGATATGGACGCAGGGCGAAACACAATCTAATTCTGTCTGGTTCCCGACCATTGATTCTCCCAATGAAAGAATGACACAGGAAATTTACATTACTGTTGATTCTTCTTTTGTAACGCTTTCAAACGGGCTTCTTATCAGTTCCATAGCTAATGTAAGGGAAGGAACCCGCACCGATTATTGGAAACAAACCATTCCTGCTGCACCTTATTTAACAATGATGGCAATCAGCAATTTTAAAATCGTAAAAGATAAATGGAGAAATAAAGAAGTTAATTATTATGTGGACACCGAATATGAAAAATATGCCAAAATGATTTTTGGAAATACCCCGGAAATGATTGAATTTTTTTCAAAGAAATTAGGAGTTGACTTTGCATGGGAAAAATACTCTCAGGTAGTTGTCCATGATTATGTTTCAGGAGCAATGGAAAATGCTTCGGCAACTTTGCACGGAGAGTTTTTGCTTAGGGATGACCGCGCTTACCTTGATGAAACCTATGAGGATGTTATTTCTCACGAGTTGTTTCATCAATGGTTTGGTGATTTGGTTACATGCGAATCATGGTCCAACATTCCTTTGAATGAGTCATTTGCTAATTATGGAGAGTACTTATGGAACGAAAATAAATATGGAAGAGATGCTGCAGATTACGGGCTGATGAACGATCTTTCTCAATACCTTAGCCAGGCGAGAGGAAAAAATCCTGATCTTGTGAGATATTATTATGAGGAACGCGAACAACTTTTTGACGGTATCACGTACCAGAAAGGCGGAAGAATACTTCACATGCTTCGCAAGTATGTTGGTGACGATGCGTTTTTCAAATCACTGAACTTATATCTTACCACAAATAAATTTAAGCCTGTTGAAATTGCAAATTTACGTTTGGCTTTTGAAGAAGTGACCGGGCGCGATTTGATGTGGTTTTTCAATCAATGGTTCTTTAATCACGGGCATCCTGATCTCAACATCAATTATTCTTATGATGACCTTTCAAAAACCCAATCGGTTATTGTTGAGCAACAACAGGATTTTGAAAAAGATTCTCTTTTTGCTTTGCCTTTGGCACTTGATATTTATAGTAACGGAAAGGCTATCCGAAAGAATGTTTGGATTACACACGTTAAAGACACGTTGACTTTTGTAACCGACAGCAAACCCGACCTTGTAAACGTGGATGCTGAAAAAATGCTTGTTTGCACAAAGAAGGATAACCACACTACTGCTGAATGGATTTACCAATATAATCATGCTCCGTTATTTCTTGATCGCTACGAAGCTATTCAGAAACTAAGTAAAAGTTATGAAGCAGAATCGGAACCGGGAAAAGTTATGATGCGTGCGCTGAATGATAAATTCTGGAACATCAGAACGCTTGCGATAAAAAATATAGGAACGCTTGCCAAAGAAAAAAAAGATGAAGTAAAAAAAGTTTTGATTGATCTTACCAGGAACGATCCGAAAGCTGCTGTGCGTGAAGCAGCATTAAAAAGCCTGGCTAAAAATTTTACTGATTCTGATTTGACAGCACTTTATGAAAGTTCGGTCATTGACCGTTCGTATAACGTGATGGAGGCGGCACTGAAAAATCTTATTGATAAGGATAAAGAAAAAGGGATAGCAATTACGAAAGGGCTAGAAGCTGACAATAATAAAAAAATTAAAATGATTGTTGCTTCTATTTATGCCGACTATGGCACTGATGATAATTTGATGTATATGACTGAAGCCTTCAGCAAAACCACAGGTGGAGCAAAATATGAAGCAACATTAAACTATGGAAAATTTCTTATCCGCTGCAAAGCTTCAACTATTGAAAAAGGCATTCCCGAACTGGAGGATGTTGCAAAACACGGAAACCCCTGGTGGGTGAAGCTTGCTGGAATGCAGGCATTGAGCGAATTGAGCAAATCCTGCAAAGAGCAAAGCAGCGATCTTTTAAAAACCAATCCACAGAATGTTAATGCAGATAAATACAAACAGCTTGGCGATACAATTGATAAGGATATAAAAGCAATTAAAAAAGTCGAAACCGATAAGGAACTAATAAAGATTTACGGATTGTCGGGAGCGGAATTGGATGATAACTAAAAAATGATATTTATTTGCTCATCCGGAATCAGCGGTTCGCCTTTCATTCTTAAAAGTATTTGCGCTACGGTTACTACATCTTTCTGGCAATAGGTAACAATGCGTTCTAAATTTTTTTCTTTCCAGTAAACAAACCACACCATGCTTCCGTCAATGTCATCCTTAGGGCTGGTGATTCCAAAAACACTGGCGAGTAAATTCAGCGGGGTAAAGCTTTTGTAGTCGCCAAATTTCCAAAGCTCCATAGTATCGAGGTGCTGAACTTCCCACGGTTTTTTTCCTGCTGTGTCAAGCAGTGGAGGAATTTTAATTCCGTTTATTAACATGCGTCTTGACAAATATGGAAAATCAAATTCTTTTCCGTTGTGCCCGCACAGCAAATGTTGCGAACGGTTGAAATGTTCGTTCAGCAGCTTTGCAAATTCCTGCAGCAATTTTTTTTCATCATCTCCGTAAAATGATTTGATGCGAAATTGTCTTGCTCCATTACTCTTAATAAAATATCCCGTGGAGATGCAAATTATTTTTCCAAACTCCGCATAAATACCGGCTCGGGGATATATAGTAGCCGGTGTATCGGTATCACTTTTTTTCAGCAACTCAAATTTGCGCATCCAATATTCTCTTTCGTTTTCGGGAACGTCATCAAAGGATGCACGTTGCGGAACGGTTTCTATATCGAGAAAAAGAATATTTTCGATGGAGATGTTGGAGAGCATGTTTTAAAATTTGAAATTTAAAAGTAAAGGTAAAATTTCAAATGATAAAAACAAAAAATATTTTATGTGCCTGAATTTTCTTTGCCGCTTTTTTCACCAACCAAAGAATTATTTTATTTATACTATTTTCATTTTTCGTGGCCGGTGGAAGAACACCGGCCACAGGCAGAAGAAATCAGGGTTACAACTATTTGAATTATTTTTTGTTTTGATTTACGCAGAGTCCTAGCGAAGGGGCGAGAGACCTGCTTGGACACAGGATGACGGTTAAAGTATGAGGGTATGATTACACCGGAGATTTTGATTTGTTGAATTATGTAGAAATAAATGTTACAACTAAATTAAATTATTTTTTTGTTTTGTTTTTCGCAGATTGCTCGCGAAGGGGCGAGAGAGGCTGCCTGGACATACACCTACTCGATTTATCGGCTGGCATACTGTCGCGTCCTTGCAGTCAGTCCGTATTTCTTGCGAATGGCTGCCAAACGCTTGCTTCTCAACTTCGGGTCTTTGTCATATTCTTTCCCTAATTTTTCTCTGATGTCTCGCTGTAGTTGAACAGCATCAAATTCTTTTTTCATGCTATTTAGTTTTTAAAATTTCTCTTGGATTTCTGATTTCTAAAATCGTGTAACCGTGCTTAAGATTAACACCGTTATACTTTTTAATTTTGTCAAGGTTGACTATGTGTTTAAAGTTCCAACTCACTAAAACATCCACTTTGTTTATTGTCGCAATTGCAATATGCAAAGCATCTTCGAGAAACTTTTTTGTTACCGCACCTTCTTTTAAATAAGCGTCAGCAAGTTCTTCCGCTTCCTCGTCATTGAGAACATACTCTTTCGCTTCTTCTGGAATAAGTTTTAGAAGGTCACGAACTTCTTGTCTTGCATTTTCAAGTTCGTCAAGTGTGATGTCTGAAATAACAGCAATCTTTTTACCTGTCTTGAATTCTTCAAAAAGTTGTCTGCTCCACTCTTGAAATTCTGTGTCAAGGTAGCCGCCAATTACTGAAGTGTCAAGATAAATTCGTTGTCGCATTTTCGCTAAATATTAATTTCAAAGGTAATGGAAAAAAAAATTCATGTCGATGCGAAAAACAGGTGTGTCTAAGTTCGTTTCTTGCACTGTCGCATGATTTTCCGATTCATACGGTGGCTCTGAAGAAATAAGTGCTACAACTAAATTGAATTATTTTTTTGTTTTGATTTACGCAGAGTCCTCGCGAAGGGGCGAGAGAGGCTGCCGACACTCAAAGTCATGTTTCAAAGTTCGGGATTTTTATGATCTGAAAAAATTACGCCTGTCAGGTGCTTCGCGACCTGGAGGAGGTGGGATTCAAAATTATTT
>JBDSOU010000078.1:0-10651 GCA_039914625.1 Bacteroidia bacterium
AATTACGTTCTCTACGTAACCAAAAGCATCTTGTTTTGTTCTCATAAACCAAACCTGATGCTTTTTTTATTTTATTATTCACTCGTCCGTACCTTTTAATTAACACCCTCCTTTTAATATCTCCAAAAAACTACCGAACCATTGTTAAAGCATCTTTATAATTAAGGGAAGAGTGGCTTTGAAATAGCTGAAACGCTGGAAATGCATTCGGATCTGATTGAAGAATTAATTTCCGACCAGGCAATGCTCGAAATAATGAAGGAACGGAATAAAACTTTCGTTGAAGCGTTAAGAAACACAATACCCTGCTGAAGCTACATTTAAAGAAAGGCTGCGCGAGCATCATTTATATTTCGGAACTTACGATAATCAATATCATGATTACAGCGACCGGCTGAAAAACATTGGTCTCTGGCAGCGGAGATTCAATTTTAAAAATGCCATTAACTTTTATTTTGACCGCAAAAAAAAGTATTCAGAAAATGACCGGGATGTGCTGACGCGTTTAAGCACCGGTGCGGATATTCGTGAAGTTCCCGATCATTTTCCGGACCGGAACCTGTCGCCTGAATATAAGCTTCGTATTATTAATGATCTTTCAAACGGAGACCAGGTGATTTTTATCAACGAAAGGTATAACTGCTGGGAGGTTGCTGTGAAGGAAACGGCAGGAGCACATACTTTAACACTTCCTGTAAGCGATACAGTTGTGAGGGAGCGGTTGATCCAGGCTATTAAAGATGGTTACAATTTTGAGCAGCTAAAAAAGCGTTTTAGAAATGAGGAGCAGGAGATAAAGGAGCTTATTGCGATTTACCGTTTGAGCCGGAATGTGAGCAATCCAGTTCATTAATTTTTTATAAGGTGAGTTGATTGCGCAGGCGATGGAAAATTGCCGGAACCCCGATTAAATGGATTAAATGATTGACGGATTAATTTGATTCCATATTCTGCGCGAAATGGCGGGATCTTATGCAGGGACCTAGATACTCGTCTCTAACGTGCAGGCTGTTGCTTTAGAGGAATACCAGAGGGGAAAGAAGTTTGATGATAAAAACCTGACCGGGGCGCGAAATGCCGCGACTTCACCGGATGTGGTTTTCAGTAAAAATGATTTACTGCGCGCCTAACTGTTTCAGAAATCTCAGGTGGGAAATTAATGCAGCAAGCATGGAAGGATAATCATTATACCTGACCGAAAATTTTTGACATGTTTCTTTAACGAACTGTCGAATAACAGGATAATGTACATGGCTTATTTTAGGAAACAAATGATGTTCTACCTGGAAATTTAAACCTCCTGTGAGCCAGGAAATAATTTTATTATTGGTTGCAAAATCCGCAGTGGTTTGCACTTGGTGTATAGCCCACTCCTGATTAATTTTCAGGACGCTTAAACTTGCATCAGCAAAATGCGTGGCTTCCACAACATGCGCTAACTGGAATACGATTGCAAGGGTTATTCCAAGAGTGATGTGCACAATCAAAAATCCGATTATAAAAGGTAGAAAACCTACAATATATATGGGCAAAGCCATATAAAAAAAAACGTATAAAACTTTACTGAGCCAGAAAATTATATGCTCTTTAACTTCCATCTTTTGAATAGCTGTCCCATGAATCCTGCGCTTAAAGTATTTAGTAAAATCGGTAAAAAAAGTCCAGAATAAAGAAGTTAATCCGTAGAGCGGAATACAATAAATATATTGATATCGATGGATTTTTAGTTGTTTTTGGGATGGGCATAAACGCAAAAGTGAAGATTTGGAAAGATCATCATCCACACCATTAACATTGGTATAAGTATGATGGATGATATTATGTTTCTGCTTCCACATCCATGCATTTACTCCAATCATATTGGCGGTTAACCCCATCAAATTATTAACCCATTTTTTTGTGGAATAGCTGCCATGATTTGCATCGTGCATTACATTAAAACCAATACATGCCAATGCAAAACCGAAAACGCTGCATAATGAAATAGAAATTATATCCGGTAGAGAAACGGTTAACAGGATCATATAACATGAAGCAGCAACAGTTATAAGAACAAAAGATTTGAAATAGAGATTTATATTTCCCGTCTTTTTAAGATTGGTTTCCCTGAAATAAGTTTCCACTTTTGCATTGAGCGCACTGAAAAAAAAATTTTGTTTATTGTTAAAGCTTACTTTGGACATGTGAATCTGTTTGTTTTTAATACAAGCCGGAACTTTATTTAGAAAAATAACTAACCAGCGACAAAGATATTCATTTGTAACCTGAATGCGCTTACTCGATTTTGGAAATAAGTTACATCATTCACACATTACCGCTAGAAACCATGCTTTTATCGAATAAAATTAAAAAAACTTTTAATGTTGCATCCGGATCAGGAAATGGTTCATTGGGTAATTCGCCTTCTTTTCAATCAAAGATGAAGTGCCATAAAATTTTTTCAGGGCATGAACACATCCATGCCTTCTACTCTCAACTGATCTTCCCTGTCTTTATATTTGTATTCAATTTTCCTGCTCTAATGCAGGTACTTTTAGAGTTGAATAAATACTTTTTACATTTTGAATTTATAGGGTCGGTAAAATCTTCGAAAAGCTACTTGTACCCTTTTAATTTACACCAGAAATTTTCTTTCATTATCTCTATTCAGAAAACCAATATACAAAGAAAATCAATTATCATAAATTCGGTATTTACTAAAAAAATCATCTTTGCATTTTATGCTGAGAGAATCAGAACAGGTTGATTTTGCTTCATACGATGTCTAACCTTTTTATATTGCAAAAAATTTATTATATTTTTAAAAAAACAGGCAGAAATAACCCCACCTGTACCCATTAAAATAAACAAACCGACATATTTAATTATCCCTGTTTAAACCGGAATTATTGATTTGAAAAATATTTTTTAACAAAAGCATGCTGCTGGTTCTCTGTCAATTTATCAGCTTACTTAGTTTCGATTTTTATTTTTGCGAAACGATAATCTGCTTTTAAAAGATTTAACGATTCCGCTTTTGCGTCCTTGGGACCAAAGAGTATTACTTCATCGTAATTTTTGATTTTCTCATCAAGTTGTTTGTAAAATTCTGCCTGCTGATGCTGTTCTTTATTATGCATCATATGCTCGCTTCTGTTTAGGCTCGCCTCTTTTGATTCATGGGTAAATTTTGACTCCTTAATATTGTTGAAATGGATTCGGGGTTAAATTCCATCACATGAGTATTGGAATGGTCCATCCAGATGCCTAATTTTTTTACTGTTGTCATGGTATTAAGTAAATTTGTTTGTATATAAAACTAAAGTATGCTTATTCCTAAATAGAATTTAAATGTTGAATTACGGGCATCAGGAAAAATATATGGCTGTGTGCCAAATGTTTTTTCTTTTCCGACAGTTTTCATTCCGTATTCGTAACGGAATTCTAAACTTATTTTATTAAAATCGCCTCCTAATCCTGCTATTAAACCATAATCAAGTGAATTTAAATCGTCTTTATTTAATTCGTTTTCAAAGTTGAAGAAATCAATGTCTGACACATTTTTTATTTTTAGCGCTGGATAAGGAAGCAACATAAAATCCTCCCTGCTTACCTTGCTTTCGCTTTTTTCTTTTTACATTTCTTTTTAAATTTTTATTGATCGGATTTATATGTACTATTATAAAGGTCTTTAAAAATTTAATTCATATTTCTCATCTGGTGAAATTATTTTAAAATTTATTTCATATCTCCGAATTTTTTAACTAATTTTTTTCGTTGCACACCTGTTAAACGAATTGCCATACCAATATAGAATTCATTAGCTTTAAGTACATGAGCCGAAACATCCTTTCCTTTTTATCTGAATACAAACTTGACACAGCAGACATCATTCGCAGGGTTATTGCAGATATTCATAGTATCATAGCTGAGCTTATAAACTATATGGTTATCGTCTAACCATTTTTCATCCGTAACAATTATTTCAAAAGAAGGGAGTTTATTTTCTATTTTGGTTAAGTTAAAAACCAATAGAAGCTTCGATCATAAAACCGTCAAATGTTCCACCTGAACGTATGTCGGTTTGTGCATAGTCTTTATATTCCTGGTTGACATATTCTGCTTTCATCATAACATTTTTGGTAAGGAACCATCCGATTGAACCCGCCACGCGATTAATCATGATATCATTTGGAATAAGCGGAAGTCCGGCAGTTACAGAATTATAGCGTCCCGCGACAAAGAAATTTTCTTTTTTATTCGGGAATCTATAAATTAAATCAATAGCATATTGCGTTGTGGTCCGCATCTTTTTTTCAGTGATCGTTCTTCCCTTTGCCATTTCATAAGTTCCAAACAACTCCAGTCCTTTAAATTTAACAAACGGGTTTATCATAAAAGCAGTTACCTGTTCGCTGAACATAGGATTGAATCTTCCGGACCAGGCATTAGCAGTAGCGGAGGCCAGCGTATTCTCCATTACCAGGAAATAGTGTGAACCTGTTCTGTCTCCGAAAAACAATGTGTTGCCTGGAGAGCTTTGAAGCAGGTAACAGGAACCTGTAATCCTGAATCTGAAATCTTCCCTGAATTGCTTATCATATCCAAGCTTGGCAAGAAATGCCGGATCATACGTGTTTAATTTACCTGTAGACGAATCAATTTTAGAGGAAGCAACTACTGTAGGATTGAGTTCGCCATTCGTAACTCCGATTACAGCGATTAAGCCGCATTCAGGATGATAATCAATTTCACCCCCAATTTCTGTGGCAAATTCATCCATGATATAATTCTCAACAAAAGGATTATAAATGGCATTGCCTCCATCCGTCCTTCGAAAATGCTGATCACCGTAATTCACTTCATAATCTCCTATCTTTAAGGTAAAACTTTTCATGATGTTATCAATAACTTCACTTTTCAGGAAAGACAATTTATCAAATTGGATGTACCCGCCTTTTACCCATGTTTCCTCGTGATGGCGGGAAGATAAATACATGGTGAGGTTCATCCTGATTCCGTCATCCAGCTGGGCGTCAATATTCAAATTAGCCATAGCGCGGGTGAATCCATTGGTAAGCGATATAAGTTGATTGATGTTGACACTATCTGTATTATATACAGGTGTCGCATTATTCTGATGACTGAGTGCCTGAAAGTCTTGTGTAAAATTCCCTCCAACTTTAACTTTCAAGCCGGTAAATTCAGTTGAATCATTTTTGGAGGTTTCAAAAACATTTAATCCTGTTTTATCATTAGAACGAAAATACTGAATGTCGTTTTGTTGTGCTTTAGCATTTAATACTAATAGCATGTAAAAGACAAGACATGTAATACGAATTTGTTTTGAGATTAACATAATTTATTTATAAGATTATTTAAAGAGCCGTTTTAATTTGATTTGTTTCTTTTTTCGATCTCGCAAGCACAAAGTCAAAGCTCACAGTTATTTCATTTCCTACTTTTATAGTTCTCAGGAACATGACAGGTGGCACCATGTTATAGTCGGTCATTTTAATTTGTTTGGAAGCGGTTAACTGTAAATCGCCATTAGGCAGCATTTTCCCAGTTGCTGAAAGAGACACAGAATTTGTTGTGCCGGCCATGGAAAGGTTTCCGGTTGCCTCAATAGTAACATCATGTGAGGCACTTATTTTTACAAGTGCGTTGTTGAAAGAATAGGTGATAAATGGATTTTTGTCTGACTTGAATGCTTCATAAGTTTTCTTGTCCATTTTTTTTCCTTCTTTGCTTTTAATTCCATTCACATCAATTTTTATTTCCACATCTTTTATTACAGAAAGCGTATCATCTTTTGATTGAAATGAACCCTTGCCTTCCATCATTGTAATTTGCGATTCCCATGCATGCAATGTTGACGTTCCTTTTATTGATGCTTTTACTGATTTCAAAGAGAATTCTGCAGATTTTATTGCTGTCGGCTCGTCAATATGAGTTGCTTTTGTATCGCTTTCAGATGCTGATTTATTTGCAAAAGCAATATCACTTGTTTCAATTCCCTGTTCTTTACCCTCGGAAGGAGAGGAGCATTGAATAAATTCAATGGATATAAATAAAACAATACCTGTTGCGGCCAACGCAAGTGATTTCTTTTTCATTATAACTAATAGTTTAGTAATTTATTTAAATTTGATCTTATAAAACAAAATATTTCAAACAAAAATCAGTTTGATTCCATTGGCGATAATTATTGGTATACTATCACTGAGCACGCCATAGATAAATCAGTTAAAGTGCCGATGATGAATAAGCAATACATTTACAAAGAAATTCCGGAAGTATCATTGCTATGTATTGTTTTTATCGCTTGTTGTAAAAAAAGAAATAGTCGTGCTAAAAGCTGCAATTATTACGATAACCGAAATTAAATTCATGATATGAAATCAAAATAATTACCATGCAAAATTATGCACCTACATTACTATAACCGTTACACAATAATTTAAATAAGTTACATGATTCACACATTTTCAAGATGCATCCTATTCGTAACCGCTTTTAATCAAGGTTGCAATCATTTTAAAACGTTCGTTAGCTTTTATGCTGTTTGACCGGTGGGCAGGAACAATTATTCCATCGCCTGTTATAAGCATTTTTGATTTACCATCAATCACAATTTCTGCCTTGCCCTCAATAATCTGAATAAAAGTATCGAAAGGTGAAATTTTTTCACTGAATCCTTCGCCTGTATCTAAAGAGCTTACAATGATATTGCCGGTTGTCTTTTTAAGAACGGTTTTGCTAACAACAGCGTTTGGCACATACTCAATTATTTCAACCATGATATGCGCTTCTGATTTTTCAATTTCTTTATTTTCCATTTTGATTTTTTAATCTTTCTTAAATTTTATTAAATGTATATCTGTTGGCTATGGATCCTCATCCTGTTAACAAGAATAATAAAGCTTTTAAAACCAGCCAGATGGTTTTACTTAATATAACTGTAACAAAAAATAAATGCATCTTAATTGATAATGGGAAAATCTTTTTCTAAGACTTCATGCAGTTGAAATTTAATAGCTGCCATACCCGATACTTTAGTGAGGAAAACTCTTGCTCCCATTTTCAGCGACCGCTCTTTATTTTCCGGATCATTGGAGGTAGTGAGAATAATAACCGGGATATCTTTATACTGTTTTACTTTACTTAATTCGGCAAGACACTCAAAACCATTCATATTGGGCATGTTGAGGTCAAGAAAAATAAGTGAAGGCGGTATCGGCTTTGTGTTTAGATATTCAAGGGCTTCTAACCCATTATTGGCAATCCTGCATTCCATCGAGGGCTCCAGTTCTTTAAGAGCTTCCATAAAAAACTCCTGGTCATCTGAATCATCATCAACTAATAAAATTTTTTTGTGATTAGACATGATTAAATTTACTTTGAATTTTGAAATTAAAAGCAAAGGTCAGTCAACCTGATATAAAAAGTATTACAGAATTTTAGAAATATGTTACATCATTCACACATTTTCAAGCACTGCACGCTTCTTTTTTTTCAGTCCTTTAAAAAATGTTGGTGTCAGCCCTGTAACTTTTTTGAATTGATTTGACAAATGTCCTACACTGCTGTAATGTAATTTAAAAGCAATTTCAGTAAGATTCAGTTCATCATAAATAATCAACTCTTTGGCACGTTCAATTTTGTGAATGATGATAAACTGTTCAATGGTTACTCCTGTTGATTCTGAAAAATGATTAGCAAGGTAGGTGTAATCGTATTTTAGTTTTTCGGATAAAAAGTCGGAAAAATTTATTTTAGGAACTTCGTCACTGTAATGAATCATTTCAATGATTACATTTTTTATTTTTTCAATCAGGATTGCTTTTTTATCATCCATTAATTCAAGTCCTGATTTTAAGAGAGCAATTTTTAGTTCTTCGCGTTGCAGGTCTGAAATGTTTTCCTGAATACTTACATCACCAAGTTCAACTGTAATAAAATGCAATCCCATTTTTTCTAACTCTGCTTTAACCAGCATTTTGCAACGAAGGCTAACCATGTATTTGATGTAGAGTTTCATTTTATTGTTGTATTGAGGCAAATGTACTTAAAATAAGAGGGTACTTTTAATGGACTACCGGTTGTTCGGTTGTGTAAAATGTAAACCCTATTTCGGATTAAAATGAAGGTGTAAATTTTTATCAGGATTACAAAAAAAAACTGTCAACTAATTTCAGGACGATACAAAGGGCGGAAACTATTAGGGGAAGGAAAAGACAAAGGCGAATTATAAATTATAAAATGTCATCGGTTGTGCGGAAACAACCAATGGCAAAAAATTTCGTCTTTAATTGAGACACAATCCAGAGAAAAATTCGGGAAACTATAGGGAATATAGAAAACACAACAGGAAGCTGCGCCAACCTGCCGGGTTGTGGGTTTCAGAAATGATGTATTTATTACTCTGGCCACTTAAGGGTTTCGGGCATGAATCGGAACACCCTGAAGTGACATAGCAAGTTTTTCCAAATACTGTGTCCATGCACCTGAACAATTATTATAGCATTCAAATTTTGGAACTAAACCCTGATGAGTGAAAGTGATTTTACTTTTATTTCCCTCTTTTGAAATTTCAAAACAGATTGTTGTGTTGGTCCATTCATCTGTTTTCTTCACAAAGGAAAGATTGCTATCTGTTACCTTCCAAACAATTTTTTTGTCAGGCACTAATTCAATCAATCGTTGTTTGGAATAGTGCACTCCATCACCTGCATTGAATGTAAACTCGTCATTGAGTTTATTGGTGCTGCCTTTAATATCTTCTCCATACAAACCTACCCACCATTTGCGAACATCAAGCAGTGTTTCAAAAATGTTCTGTGGGGTTTTAGCAGATTCAAAGCTGAATGTGTAATTTTTAGTTTCTTGTGTATTCATAATTTATTTTTCAGGGAGTCCCCATTTTTCTATTAGTTCTTTATTGAGTGAATCGTCTTCTTTCGTGTTTGGCTTTCCTTTTCCTGTTGTTATTAAATTTTTTAAACTGCCCTGGATATAACCTGTCCATGCATCGTGGCAAACATTGTAACATTCGTAGTCAGATGTCAAACCGAGTTGTGTGAATTGAAGTTGTGCCTGATTCCCCTTTTCTGAAATTTCAAAAACTATTTTATTGCCTTTCCATTCGTTTTGGTCTTTGGTGAAATTGAATTGATTTTCCAAAACAAGCCAAATCACTTTTTTGCCGGGAACAAACTCAACAATTTTCATTTTGCAGATGTGAACATCTTTGTAATGGTAAAGAAATTCTGCGTCAAGCTTATCGGTGTTGCCGTCAATGTTTTCACTCCACCACCCATGAACATTGTTGATTGCATTGAAAACTTCTTTCGGTGTTTTATCAACCAAAATAGTTGTTGTAAAATTTGTTGCTGTCATTTTATTATTTTTTAAAATCATTTAAGTAAAACCAGTTGCCCAATATGATATTGTAAATGAGTGGTTCTGGTTAGGATGATGTTTAGTTTATTGCGATGTGGCTCTTTGGCAAAATCTTCGGCAGATACAGCAGTGTGCTTTTCAAACCATTCGGCTGGTTTTAAAATGTCAAATTTTTGTTTTAATACCTTACATTGGTTAGCCCAAAAACTTCTCAATTCTGATGCCGCTGGAATTTGAGGTGTTGCTTTATCGGGAGATTTTATAAACGGTTCATTCAACTCCGGATATAGCTTTTCGCCCATACCTAATAGTATCAGCATTTCATCATGGACTGCGATAAGGTGTCCTAATAAATAAATTCCCCTGTTTTTGCCCGGAGCAATTTCTTTTTGCAAAGTTTCGTCAGTCAAATTATTGAGCAACGTATCGAAATTATTTACCGATGCATTCCATCGGTCGAATATCATTTTTAAGATTATTTCTGTTTGTGTCATTTTTCCTTTATTTAATTTTATGCTGCAAATGTACTGTCTGAATAGCATATAAGAGTGGGTGTAAATTGGACATTATAGCGGGTTGATTTGGACAAAGGTAAATCGTATCTTTGCCAAAAATAATTATCTATGAAACATCTTACTATAGTTGTTCCTGACGGAGAAAACAATTTAAGCAGCATTGTTGGCGCTTACAAAATATTTTCAAAAGCCAATTCGTATTGGAAGGAAACGAAGAAAAAAGAATTGTTTGCAATTCAGCTGGCAGGCATTTCTAAAAAGGTAGAATTTTATGATGGGTTGTTTTCTGTGAAACCTCACACTAATATTTCTTCGATTGAAAAAACAAATCTCATAATTATTCCTTCTCTCAATCATAATTATCAAAAAACTGTGAAGGGAAACAAACCGTTGATTGATTGGATTGAGAAGCAATATAAACATGGAGCAGAAGTAGCAAGTATTTGCACCGGTGCTTTTATGCTGGCAGCATCGGGTTTATTAGACGGTAAAAGTTGTTCTACGCATTGGTCTGCTGCCGAAAGTTTCAGAGCGATGTTTCCGAAAGTGAATTTGCAACCAGATAAATTGATTACTGATGAGAATGGAATTTATACTAATGGCGGTGCTTATTCTTTCTTGAACTTATTGATTTACTTAATAGAGAAACACTACGACAGGCAAACAGCAATTTATTGTTCTAAAGTTTTCCAGATTGAAATGGACAGGAACAGCCAGTCAGCGTTTACGATTTTTACAGGACAGAAATTGCA
>JBDSOU010000258.1:0-3294 GCA_039914625.1 Bacteroidia bacterium
GAAACAAAGTCCGCTCCATCACTGCCGGAGAAAGATCAGCAGCAGCGCCTGCATTCTGAAAGAATGTTGCTTCATACGCAAGGATTTTTAAATCTTTTGATAAACCTATTTTAAAATCTGAAGAATATGGATGCCGCTTGCCGGTCATTCGCATATCTTCCATGCGATGCAAAACGCATTTCACCGGACGTTTCAGATGATGCACCGCAAGTGCAGCCATTGTTGCCCATGTATTTGCCTGGTCTTCTTTACCTCCGAAACCTCCTCCCAATCTTGTTACCTCCACTTCTATCTTATGCATCGGAACTCCAAGCACACGCGCAACACATCGCTGCACTGCAGTAGGTCCTTGTGTTGAAGAATAAACTTTAATTGTTCCATTCTCTAACGGCACTGCATAGGCCCCTTGTGTTTCGATATATAAATGCTCCTGTCCTCCTGATTCCGTGCTGCCTTCAAAAATATATTCACATTTATTCCATTCAGAACTTGTATCCCCGATCTGGAAAGTTCGCGGAGGAATAATTAACTTATGTTGCTTCGCTGCTTCGCGCGGATCTGTTATAACCGGAAGTTTTTCTATATCCACTTTTATTTTCTTTACTGCCGCTCTTGCATTTTCTTCTGACTCCGCAACAACAAGGGCAATGGGCATTCCTGAAAAGTGAACTTCTTCATCAGCAAACAAAGGTTCATCAGGAACAATTCCTCCAATCTGGTTTTCTCCAGTAACATCATGAAAAGTAAAAACACGTTCTACACCTTTAATTATTGCAGCTTCCGAAACATCAAGACTCTTTATTTTTCCATGCGCTACAGTTGAATCAAATGCAACAGCGAACAGCGTTCCTTCAATCAAAGGAATATCATCCAAATAAATGGATTCACCGCGTGTGTGTGATGCTGAGTCAATATTCTTCATTCACAATAAAATTGCAGGATAAAATTAATTATTTAATTTTGGTACTTTAATTAACAAATTATAATTTGCAAAGATGGCAGTTATTTCAATGTTTTATGGATTAATTATTTCCATGTATTATTTAGATAACAGAAGACATAACTTGCCGCATATCCATGTAAAATACCAGGATTCGGAAGCAGTCTTTACAATTCCTGAAGGGAACTTGCTTGAAGGAGAATTGAAACCAAATAAAAGAAAATTAGTTGAAGCATGGATTGAAATTCATCGTGAAGAATTAATGGCAGACTGGGATTTGGCAATCAATGGAAAAACAATTTTTAAAATTGATCCGTTAAAATAAAATGAACCCAAGAGTAGAAAAAGTAAAACCGGAAAATAACTATGTCCTTCATATCACCTTTAATAATGGGGAGGAAAAAATGTTTGATGTAAAGCCTTATCTTGCAATAGGGATGTTTTCCGAGCTAAAGGATATTGCTTTATTTTATTCAGTCAAACCTTTTTTAGGAAGTATCCAATGGGCAAACGGGTTAGACCTTTGTCCTGATACGCTTTATCTTGACGGAAAAAAAATTAGTTAGTATGATTTCTTTTCGCTGAAGTTTAAAGTGACAAAAACAATTCTTCCGCAGTAATTTTCCCCGAAAACATTTCAATAAAATGTGCAAAGAACAATTGTCTCGCCAAAAGTCTTTTGTATCCTTCAGTCCCACGCGCATCACTAATGGGAGCAATTTCTTTCTGCAACATTTCACCTGCTGATAGAATATTAGGAGCAGTAATTTCCTTTCCGTTTAAAAATGAACAGGTCTTTTCCAAATACCTTGGGAATGCAAAAACCCCCCCGGTTACTGTATGAACATTTAACATTTTATCATTCAGCAATTCAAAACTTATAGCTGAATTTACACTTGCAATATCCAAATGTGTCCGCTTGCTAACTTTCTCAAAATTGAAAACTGTGTTTTGTTTCGGAGCTTCAAAAAATATTGTTTCCACTATTTCATCTTCTGATTTGTCAATCGTCTTATAACCCTTATAAAAATCTTTAAGCAATATTTTTCTTTTCTTTCCATTGTTATCTAACACTAATCCCGCATTAAGAGCAAGAAAGTAAATAGTCATATCACCGATAGGAGATGCATTCACAAAATTCCCTGCAAGGGTTGCCATGTTTCTTATAGGTGTGGAAGAGATTAGCTTCAAATGTTTTTTCAACTTCGGAAAAAGTTCATTCATCAAATCATTGTCACGAATATCTTCAACAGTAGTTGAAGCTCCGAGATATATTAAATTATCTTTCCTGAAAATTCCTTTTAATTCTGAATTATCAAAAACAAAATCTGCATCAGCATGAACCATGCTTTCATGCTTCTGAACATACAGGTCAGTTCCTCCTCCTATCTTTATTTTTTTACTTACCCCGTTCAACGATTTTGATAACGCTAAAAGCCGTTGTGGTATTTCTGAAAAATAAGAAGGAATAAATTTTTCATTTACAAGCCATGAAATAATTTCCTTGTTGTTTCGGGTTTTTAATTGTTCTACAATGGATGAAGATGCCCGCTCCAACGATTTATACCCGGTACATCTGCAAATATTTCCATCTATTGATGCAATCGCATTTTCATAATTAGTTTCTTCTTCACTCATGCAAAAACCTGCAAGAGACATTACAAATCCTACTGTACAAAATCCGCATTGCGTTCCGCCTTCGTCAACAATTGCCTGTTGAACAGGATTTAATTCCTTCAGGTTAATTCCCTCAACTGTTACGATATGTTTACCCGAAGCATTTCCGAGAGGCATCAAACAGGAAGTCATTGAAAGATAATTAAGCTTACCATCTTTTAATTCTCCAACCAAAACTGTACAGGCTCCGCAATCACCTTCACGGCAACCGATTTTTGTTCCTTTAAGATTTTGTTCATATCGCACAAAATCAAGTACGGTCATGCCAGCCGGTAAATTAGTTTTGATATGCCTATTATTTAAAATGAATTCTATCATCACAAAATTTGATTCCGGTAAAAATAAAAATTAAAAACGAAGTGAATAGAATGAATAGTAGTTTTGAACCCCAATGAATCAATTGCACTCTGAAAACACTTTACGAATAACTGCCTTATGGGCATTTAGCGAAGCATTGCTGGGAGGAATTTTACATGCGCTGCAAGTACCGTTTGCAGGTTTGGTGCTTTCCGCATTTGCTGTTATTTGTATTTCAGCACTTGCTGTTTCTGATTATCATCGGGGAAAAATTCTTAAAGCAACATTGCTGGTAGTTATTGTTAAAGCATTGCTGAGTCCGCACACTCCTGTAGCAGCATATTTCGCTGTGTTTCTCCAGGGATTGTTTGGAGAATTAA
>JBDSOU010000146.1:0-16795 GCA_039914625.1 Bacteroidia bacterium
GTAATTGTTGAAATGTTGTTTCCTATAATCTTGTATCTTTTTCTTCTTCAAATAATCTTGAAAGAGTTTCAAAAAAAGAAGGTCTGTTTGTTGGTCCTTTTATTTTTTCACCTCTCAGATTCGCCGGTTCAGGTTCGTGCTTCTTAATGGATGCTTTCTTCTTTAAGTCCTGAAAACCTTTGATAACAAGACCAACTCCGGTAGCGAACATCGGACTTTTCAGATCGTCGGATCCTTTGGCAAGATGCTCATTCGGGTAACCGATCCGTGTATCCATGCCTGTTATATATTCTATAAGCTGTGTAATGTGCTTCAATTGAGAACCGCCACCGGTTACTACAATTCCTGCAATAAGCTTCTTTTCATATCCCGAACTCTTTATTTCATAATAAACATTTTCAACTATTTCTTCCATTCTTGCCTGGATAATGTTTGCAAGATTTTTAACAGAAATTTCTTTCGGCTCTCTTCCGCGCAAACCGGGTATAGAAACGATTTCATTCTCCTTCATTTGTTTCGCCAACGCAGAACCAAATTTTATTTTCAGCAATTCTGCCTGGTTTCGGATGATAGTGCATCCTTCTTTAATATCATCTGTAATTACATTTCCTCCAAACGGTATTACAGCAGTATGACGAATAATTCCATCCTGGAAAATTGCAATGTCAGTTGTTCCTCCGCCAATGTCAACCAGTACAACTCCTGCTTCTTTTTCTTCTAAGCTCAATACAGCTTCGGCTGATGCCAATGGTTCAAGAATAAGATCAACAGTTTTCAATCCCGCTTTGGTGACACATTTTTGAATATTATGAGCCGCAGTGATCAAACCGGTAATGATGTGGCAATTTGCTTCAAGCCGGATACCTGACATACCGATTGGTTCTTTAATTCCCTGTTCGTTGTCAACAATAAATTCCTGTGGAATTACATGAATGATTTCTTCTCCCGGAGGCATTGCCAGCTTATACATGTCATCAGTGATCATGTCAATATCTTTCTGACTGATCTCATCATCAATTTTATTTCGTGTAATCATGCCACGGTGTTGCAGGCTTTTTATATGCTGTCCTGCAATTCCAACATGAACATCATTTATTTCAACTCCTGATTTTGATTCAGCTTCAGCAACAGCTTCCTTAATGGAGTTAACAGTTTTTTCAATGTTCGCCACCATCCCCCGCATAACACCGATAGACTCAGCTTTTCCCAAACCGAGAATTTCGATTTTTCCAAATTCATTTTTCCTGCCGACAATCGCGCAGATTTTTGTTGTTCCTATGTCTAATCCTACTATGATTTCTGAATTTTCCATTCGTCTTAAATCAAGAGTTAATTTGGCTTGCTGCCTTTTATATTTGTAGAGCTCACTATTTTCGTGCATACGACCTGATTAGTATATTTTAAATTGATAATACTGTAATTGTTCCATCCTGTTATGTTCAATCCCTGTTTGTAAAAAATCATGAGCTTATTAAATTTTTGATCTAAACCTATTGCATCTCCCAGGAGAATGCGGTGATTTCCCACTCTTGGTATCAATTCTATTTCAGATTGTTCGTTAATATAAATTTGCTCGATCTGTGCATTCCAGAATTGATCATTAGTTACAAACTGGGCCAGTTCAAAAATCTGAGTGATTATTGGTTTGGTTTCAATTGAATCTTTTTTTACAATATTATATTGTGGCACTTTTCGTTCCGCATAGGTAGCGAATATATATCCGTTAGCAACCATCAGGGGCGCTGAATAATTTTGTGAAACAGGCATAAATTCACCGTGATCATCAATGTAGAAATGTTCGTCTTTGCTGTTTATAATTCTTATGATCGGAACCCGTTGGCGGATGTCAATATTAACCTCTCCATCAATGGTTGAAAATACTTCGGCATTTGCTACGAAAGGATTGGTGTTCACCAGTTTTTCTAACAAGCCAATGTTAATATCATTCATCGCTTTTCCGACCGGCTGCTTATCCTTACTGTTCAGCAAATCCAGCACATCATTCTTAGTAATAAATTCATTGCCGCTGTCATCGCTGATGTTTATGGATACGGTTTTACATTTAACGCTGTTCTTCTCCTTCCCAACAAAACCGAGTGTCAAAAACAATGCTGAAATACTGATAACCCAACCCGAAACAGATAACAAACGGCTCCAGTTGATCATTGGTTTTTTGAATTTTTTAAGCTTCATGATTTTGAGAGTTTGTATTTTTTTACAAGCATTTCATTAATAGGATCCACCAATTGATCAATGTCACCGGCACCTAATGTTATAATCACTTCTGCATCCCGGCTTACTAATTCTTCCAATAAATTATTTTTTGAACAAAGTATTTTTTTTGATAACGTTACTTTATCAAGAATCAATTTTGAATCAACTCCGGCCATAGGCTTCTCACGTGCAGGATAAATGTCCAGCAAAATCAACTCATCAAGCAACGAAAGACTTTTTGCAAAATCATCAGCAAAATCTTTTGTTCTCGAATAAAGATGCGGTTGAAAAATACCTATGATCTTTTTATCAGGATACAATTCTTTTACAGATAAAATAGCTGCACGTAATTCTTCGGGATGGTGTGCATAATCATCTATAAAAGTAATTTTAGGGCTGCGGATGTGAAATTCAAACCGCCTTTTGACTCCTTCATAAGAGCTTAATCCCGAAGATAGCTTTTCATGAGCAACATTCATTTGCAATGCTACAGCTATAGCTGCAACAGCGTTTTCCACATTATGTCTTCCGGGCAATCCAAGAGTTAGCCCGTTAAACCGAACATCTTTTCCGGTAAAATCAAAAATATATTTGTTATTCTTTACAGTAATATTTTCTCCTCTGAAATCTGCCGGTGCATTGATGGAATACGTGTATTGTTTTTGATTTTCATTTTTCAGATCAAGCCCGGTTTTATAAATGGTCGTGCCTTCTTTCTTAACTTGTGAAACAAATTCTTTATAAGAGTCTTCAAGGTTTTTTTTGTCATGATAAATATCAAGATGATCAGCATCCATTGAAGTTACTACTGCAATGTCAGGATACAGTGTTAAGAAAGAACGATCAAATTCATCAGCCTCAACAACAAGCACCGATGATGAATTTTTTTCATTCTTTCCTAAAACCAGATTGGTATTATAGTTTTTTGCAATACCCCCAAGGAAAGCAGTACAATCCACTCCTCCCTGTTTCAGTAAATGAGCTATGATTGATGATGTTGTTGTTTTTCCGTGAGTGCCGGCCACTGCAATTGTAAAAGATTGTTTAGTGATAAGTCCCAAAACTTCAGAACGTTTTACTACTGTATAATTATTTTGACGAAACCAATTCAGCTCTGAAAAATCCGAAGGGATTGCAGGAGTATAAATTATAAGTATATTATTTTTATCGGATGTTTTCTTAAAATTTTCCGGAATCAAATTCAAATTATCTTCAAAATGAATATCTATATTTTCACTGATTAGTTCATCAGTAAGTGGTGTGGGAGTTTTATCGTAGCCCGCAATTTTTTTTCCGTTCGCGTTAAAAAACCGGGCGAGCGCACTCATACCTATCCCACCTATTCCAATCAGGTAAACACTTTTTATACTTTCAAGTTGAATCATGCTAATTTCTATATTTGGCTAATTGCAATACTTCTTTTGCAATGATTTTTGCAGAATCAGGCAGTGCAAGCAGGCTGATGTTTTTACTCAGGGTTGAAAGTTTCTCTGTATCCCTGACAGTCTCTAATGCTTTGCTTACAAGAGTTGAGACTGCATCAATATCTTTTACCAGTATTCCTGCATTCTTATTGACCAATGCCATGCAATTTTTTGTCTGATGATCTTCGGCAGCGGTTGGAAGAGGAACAAGAATAGAGGGCTTAGCGACAATGCACAATTCAGAAACTGTACTTGCACCTGCTCGAGTTACAACTAAATCCGCAATTGCATAAGCTAAATCCATTCGATTGATAAAATCATAAACCTTGATTTTATTATAATTCAAACTCTCAACTAATACAGCAGCTTCGTGGTAAAATAATTTCCCTGTTTGCCAGATCAATTGACAGCCGGACTCTTTTATTTTTTCCAATCCCGTTTTCATACTTTGGTTTATGGAACGCGCTCCCTGACTTCCCCCAACCACAAGAATAGTTTTCAAATTATCATCAAGCCCAAAATAATTTATTGCTTCATATTTTTTTCCTTCAATTTTCACAACATCCTCTCGAACAGGGTTACCTGTTTTTACAATTTTGTCCAATGGAAAAAACCGTTCCATGCCATCATAAGCCACACATATTTTCTTTACTTTCTTTGCAAGGAGTTTATTGGTAATTCCCGGAAAAGAATTTTGTTCCTGGATCAATGCTGGAATATTTTTTCGCGTTGCCATGAATAATAATGGTCCGCTCGCATAACCACCCACACCCACAGCAACATCAGGCCGAAATCTTTTGATGATTTTTCCTGCTTGCTGTAAGCTTGAAATAAGCTTAAACGGAAAAGAAAGATTTGACTTGAAAGAATTTCTTTGCAATCCGCTTATCCACAGACCTTCGATTCTATACCCCGCAGCCGGGATTTTTTCCATTTCCATTTTTCCTTTCGCACCAACAAATAATATATCAATGCTGCTGTCCATTTTTTTTAAAGCATTGGCAATAGCAACAGCAGGAAAGATATGTCCTCCTGTTCCGCCACCGCTGATGATCACTTTATACTTATGCTGCAATTGTGACAAGCTTTGCTTCTTTTTCCTTTTCTAAATCACGACTAACACTTAATATTATACCTACTGCAAGACTGGTGAACCATATAGAAGTTCCTCCCATGCTCAGCATCGGTAAAGGCTGACCGGTAACCGGGAATAAATTCACTGCAACCGCCATATTTATCATCGCTTGGAATACTAAACTGAAACTGCATCCCACTGCAAGAAAAGTCGCAAATGCCCGTGGACTGTTTTTTACAATTTTTATTGCCCTGAAAAATAAAATTATATACAACGAAAGAACAAGAATTCCACCACATAGTCCATATTCTTCAATTATGATTGCATAAATAAAATCTGAATACGGATGCGGAAGAAAATTCCTTTGTGTGCTGTTGCCCGGACCTTTTCCCAGAATCCCGCCAGTTGCAATTGCAATTTTTGCCTGTTGATTCTGATAACTACCTTCACCGTCATCCTTTCCGCCAATAAAATTTTCAATCCGGCTTTGCCATGTTGCTATTCTTCCTTTAAAACCAACCACTTTGGCAACAAGAATAAAGAGGGTGAGTAATAGCAGACCAGCTGCTATCATTATCAAAATATACTTCATATTTATTCTACCAATAAAAAGAAGAAATAACACGGTAGTAAATAAAACTGCAGCTGTTGAAAAATTTGCCGGCAGGATCAACACACATACAAGACAAACGGGCCACATTACAGGAATAAATGCCTGCCTGAAATCTTTTATATTATCCTGTCTTTTCGCTAGTGAACGCGCAACAAACAGTATTATCGCAAGCTTTGCCAGGTCAGACGTCTGAAAAGAAATATTGACAATCGGAAGTGTTAACCAACGGCTCGCTTCATTCAGGTTGGTCCCCATTACTAATGTAAGTAGTAACAAAGGCACTGCAATAAAAATAGCGATTCTTGAAATACGTGAATAAAAAGTATAGCGCATTAAATGGGCTAAATACATTAAGAGAAACCCGAATGAAAGTATTATAAAATGTTTGAACAGGTAATATTCTGTATTTCCCTGCTGATATTTATAAGCGAGTGTTCCAGTAGAGCTATAAACGGCCAGTATAGAAAAAATGGAAAGCAGGATTACTACTAACCATATGACCCGGTCACCTTTGAAATATGTTTCTAACTTTAACATAGGAATTCAGAGTTTAAAGAGATCGAACTGCATTTTTGAATTGACGACCACGGTCTTCATAATTTTTAAACAAATCAAAACTTGCACATGCTGGCGACAATAAAACCACATCTCCTTTTTTTCCTTTTGAATATGCTACTCTGACAGCTTCAGCTGCGGTAGCAGTATCTACAATGTCCGAAACAACATCAGCATAAGCCTTATGAATTTTTTTATTGTCCAATCCCAGGCAGACAATTGCCTTTACTTTTTCCTTTATTAATTCTTTTATCATTGAGTAATCATTTCCCTTATCCACTCCCCCCAAAATAAGTATGACTGGTTTTTCCATACTTTCCAATGCATACCATGTAGAATTTACATTTGTGGCCTTTGAATCATTAATAAATTCTATACCGTGCACAGTGTTGACCTTTTCAAGACGGTGTTCCACGTTTTCAAAATCAGCAAAGCTTTCGCGGACAATTTCTTTTGAAATGTCAATGATGCGCGAAGCAATGCCGGAAGCCATAGAATTGTACAAATTGTGTTTGCCTTTAAGGGCGAGTTCATAAATGGACATAGAGAATTGTGTTTTGTTTAGGTTGATATTTATTTGGTTGTTTTTTATAAATGCTGTCATACCCTCTTCTGTGGAAATAGAAAAAGGATATAGTTGTACTTTCGGATTTTTTTTTAGCAATTCGGTGCGTATATATTGATCATCTGCACAAAAAATAAAAGCATCATCGGGAGTTTGATTTTGCATGATCCTGAATTTTGAATCAATATATTTTTGCAAGGAATAGTCATATCTGTCAAGATGATCAGGAGTAATATTGAGAAGAATTGCAATGTCAGCTTTGAAGTTATGCATGTCGTCTAATTGAAAGCTGCTGAGTTCAAGAACATAATAATCGTAATTATTTTCTGCCACCTGCATCGCAAAACTTTTTCCGACATTTCCACCAAGTCCTACTTTTAAACCTGCTTTTTTCAAAATATGATGGGTGAGCATAGTTGATGTGGTCTTGCCGTTTGTTCCTGTAATGCAAATCATTTTTGCTTTGGTAAATCGGAATCCAAATTCAATTTCTGAAACTATTGGAATATTCTTTTCTCTGATTTTTTTTATCACTTCTGCATTATCAGGAATGCCCGGACTTTTTATTACTTCATTGGCATTAGTAATTTTTTCATGAGAATGTTTACCTTCCTCAAAATCAATTTTCTTCTCAATTAAGATATTTTTATACTCATCACTTATTCTTCCAAGATCAGATACAAAAACATTATAGCCTTGCTTTTGTGCAAGCACTGCGGCTCCAACTCCGCTTTCAGCACCACCGAGAATTACTATTTTACTATTCTTTGACAACTTGTATTAATATTAAACTCTACTCTTTCTTATCTTAACTTTAACGTCACTACGCTCAATACTGCTAATGCTATTCCCACAATCCAAAATCGTGTAACAATTTTTGCCTCATGATAACCAGATTTCTGAAAATGATGATGTAATGGTGACATTTTGAATATTCTTCGCCCTTCACCGTATTTTTTCCTTGTGTATTTGAAATATGCTACTTGCATCATTACAGAAATGTTTTCGACAAGAAATATTCCGCAAACAATAGGGATGAGTAATTCTTTCCTGATTGCAATTGCAAATACAGCTATTATTCCTCCTAATGCAAGACTACCCGTATCACCCATAAAAACTTGAGCAGGATAAGAATTGAACCACAGAAATCCGACACAGGCTCCGACAAAAGCGCTCATGAAAACCATGAGTTCCCCCGAATTCGGGATGTACATAATATTTAAATAATTTGCAAATACGGTGTTACCGGATACATAAGCAAAAACTGCAAGTGTTGTCCCGATAATTGCAGAAGTTCCTGTAGCAAGTCCATCTATGCCATCTGTTATATTCGCTCCGTTTGATACTGCGGTGATAATGAGTATAACAATTGGAATAAAAACCATCCATGAATATTCATTTGCTTTGTCTCCTAAAAATGCAACCAGGTATGCATAGTCAAATTCATTGTTTTTAAAAAAAGGAATTGTCGTTTTTGTTGACTTCACATCAGTTTCTGAAAATAATATATAATCCTTATCCTGCATATCATCAATAAGATTTTTATCACTGTGCCAAACCATGTCTGACTTCTGCATTTTCTCTCTCACCACAACATGACTATTATTGTATAAAACAATACCCACTATTATACCCAATCCTATTTGCCCTAATATTTTAAATTTTCCAGCCAACCCTTTCTTATCTTTCTTGAAAACTTTTATATAGTCATCAATGAATCCGATTACCCCTAACCAAATTGTTGATATGAGCATGAGGATCACATACACATTATGGAGCTTGGCAAGAAGAAGTGATGGCAATAGAATAGCGGCAAGAATTATCAATCCTCCCATAGTGGGGGTTCCTTGTTTCGCTTTTTCTCCTTCCAAACCAAGATCACGTATAGTCTCGCCAACTTGTTTTTTGAGCAGCAACCTGATAATAAATTTTCCAAGAAACAATGAAAACCCAAGAGAGAAAATAAGCGCCATCGCTGCACGGAAAGAAATATACTTGAAAACTCCGGCACCCGGAAAATCAAACTGTTTATCTAAATAATCAAAGAGGTAATAAAGCAAAGCTGGGAATATTTTGAGTTTTAATGTTTATGGCAAGATCTTGGTTAATGATTATCAGTTGTTTTTTGTTATGGTCCTTGGTACTTAATATTTGGCAGTTAAAAATTATTCGCTATTTACAATGGTGTCAAATGATTCCTGTAACACTTGTTTATCATCGAAAGGATACTTTACTCCTTTAATCTCCTGGTATTTTTCATGACCTTTTCCAGCAAGCAAAATTATGTCCCCTGAATGTGCGAGACTACAGGCGGTTTTCACCGCTTCTTTTCTGTCCACTATAGATAATGTTTTTTTATACTGATGCGGCTGAATTCCGTGTTGCATCTCCCTTATTATTTCATTCGGATTTTCTGAACGCGGATTGTCTGATGTTAGAATTATTTTATCGCTCAGCTCACATGCAATGCGTGCCATTACGGGACGCTTAGCCGAATCACGATCACCGCCACAACCGATGATTGTAATTACTTTTTCGTTGCCTGTTCTGATATCTTTAATCGTGTTTAATACATTTTGCAATGCATCAGGCGTATGTGCATAATCCACTATACCGATTATTTTGTTATTTGAAATTATATATTCAAAACGTCCATCCACAGCTTCGAGGTTGCTGATTTCACTAAGCGCTGTCAACTTGTCTATACCAAGCAAAGAGGAAGTTGCATAAACAGCAAGAAGATTATAAGCGTTAAAACTTCCGATAAGTTTGCATGCAACTTCACTTCCGTCAATATTTAATAGCAATCCTGAAAAATTATTTTCAATGACCCGGCATTTGAAATCGCTCATGCTTCTCAGGCTATATGTCTCCATTTTTGCTTTGGTATTTTGAACCATCACTCTTCCGTTTTTATCATCTGTATTCACGAGTGCAAAAGCATCGTCAGGAAGCATGTCAAAAAAACTTTTCTTCGCTTTTAAGTATTCGTCAAATGTTTTATGAAAATCCAAATGGTCATGAGTTAAATTGGAGAATACTCCGCCTGTAAATTTCAAAGCAGTTACCCTGTGCTGTGCAAGGGCATGAGAGCTTACCTCCATAAAACAATGTGTGCAGCCTTCATTAACCATTTCATTTAAAAGCTGATTTAACTTTAACGGATCAGGGGTAG
Organism: Bacteroidia bacterium; assembly: GCA_039914625.1. Taxonomy (GTDB): domain Bacteria; phylum Bacteroidota; class Bacteroidia; order AKYH767-A; family OLB10; genus DATEMK01. The sequence goes on from JBDSOU010000146.1 coordinate 9,622, forward strand.
TGTGAGTGGAAGGAATTACCTTATTATTAATTTGATTTTTTACTGTTGAAATTAATCCGGCTTTGTGACCTGTGTTTACGAAAAGATTAAACAGCAGAGTAGTAGTAGTGGTCTTGCCGTTAGTTCCGGTTACTCCGATTAATTTTAATTTTTCGGAAGGATTATTATAAAAGTTCCCACAGATGAATGCTAATGCAACGGAGCTGTCTTTTACTTTTACATAAGTTATATTTTCATTGATCACTTCCGGTAAAACTTCACACACGATTACCGAAGCTCCACTTTCAATTGCATTGCTTATATATTTATGTCCATCTGATTGTGTGCCTGTCACTGCAACAAACAAACTATTTTCACCAACCTGCTCTGAATTAAAGCAAACTGAATTTACAGACATATCTGTTTTACCAACAATGTCTATAATTCCCGCCTTATATAATATATCTTTTAAAAGCATCAGCCTAGCTCAATTATTATTTGTTGGCCTTTATAAATTTGTGTTCCGGCATCAAGTGATTGCTTTAAAACCGTTCCCCTTCCCACAACGGTTACCTGTATACCTCTGTTTTCCAATAAATAAATTGCATCACGAAGCCCCATTCCCATGACATTCGGAACTAATTTATTTTCTGTCGATTCCTGTTTAAGTTTTGATTTTTTTTCTCCATTCAATCCAACCTTGACTTCGCTTTCATTGATAATTTCCTTTTGAGGCATGTTAAGCCGCGCAAATACTTTGTTAGCTTGTCTCACAAAACCGGGCTTAAAAAGTGGAGAACTGTGTTCAGAATAGGATGAATCTTTCTGCAATTCCTGATGCATTTCCATATTTGTTGCATACACTTTATCAGCGATCTCTTTGAAAATGGGACCTGCTACCTGTGCTGCATAATAAACATCATTAGAAGGAGCATATACTACAACCATGCAACTGTATTTCGGATTATCTGCGGGAAAGTATCCCACAAATGATGCTTGGTATTTTACTCCGCCATTTTCGTAACCTGAATTATTGTTTGCAATCCTTGCGGTTCCTGTTTTTCCTGCAATCTGGTATTCGGAATGTTTGAGATTTGTCGCTGTTCCGTTTTGCACAACACCTTCCAATAATTGTTTTGCCTTTTTTATGGTAGCAGGTGAACAAACCGAATCCGCAATCACTTCAACAGGATATACTTTCACTAACTGACCCTTCTGCCGAACTTCTTTTACAAATCTTGGTTTCACCATCGTGCCATTGTTCGCTACCATATTATATATAGTAAGAATTTGAAGTGGCGTGAGTTTACATTCATAACCAATAGACATATAAGGCAGGGTGGTTTTTGACCATGATTTATTTTGTATATTCTTAATAACAGGCAATCCCTCGCCTTCAATTTGTAATCCTAATGGTTCACCAATGTGCATTTTTCGTAGCCGGTCAATATACGCCTGTGGGTTTTTTGAATAATATTTATTGATAATTTTTGAGATTCCTACATTTGATGAAACTTCAAAAGCATGTTTAACAGAAATACGCCCATAACCTCCATCATGAGAATCCTTCATGGGGCGACCTGCTGTCCAGTAAACAACTCCTTTCTGTGTATCAACTGAATCATCAAGGTCAACATAACCATCCTCCATTGCAGCAAGCAATGAAGGAAGCTTGAAAGTTGAACCTGGCTCCGTGCTTTGACCAATACAACTGTTGAAATCTTCATGATATTCTCTGTCAGCCCCAAGGCGCAGATTAGCAATAGCTCTGACTTCGCCTGTGGCAACTTCCATAAGTACTGCACAACCGGCTTCGGCATTGTGCACTTTTAATTGTGTTCGTAAAGAATATTCTGCTACGTCCTGAATATTGACATCAATGGTTGTGATCACATCATTTCCTTCCTTTGGGTCCACTTCATTTTCGTCATTCAAAGGTTTCCATACATTTCCTGAAATTTTTTGCATCAAACGAATTCCGTTCACACCTTTTAAATATTTATCAAATGAACCTTCGAGACCCACTGGCGTGACATTGGGAATATTATAGCCAATCGTTCGTGCAGCGAGTAATTGGAATGGTCGTTCGCGTCTGCTTTTTTGTTCCACAATCAAACCACCCCTATACCTCCCTAATCTGAATATTGGGAACTGTCTGAGTTTTTTTAATTGATTAAAAGTTACGTTACGCTGCAGCAAAGCATAGCGATCTCCATCATTTCTGAATTCTTTTAAAAATCTCTTATATTCTTCTTTTGATTTGTTTCCAAACAGAGTTGCTAAACAATATGAAAGTGAATCAACATTTCTATTAAAAATTTCTTTTGTAATGGCATCTGAGAAAAAGTCCACATGTACATTATATATAGGAACCGATGTGGCAAGCAGACTGCCTTCAGATGAATAAATATTCCCCCGAGCCGGTTCAATTTTTTTATACGCCAGAGTAAGACTGTCTGCTTTTTCTCTCCAATATTTGCCCTCTGCAAATTGCAAACGACAAACCTGGGCTATGATTGCTATTCCAAACAAGCAAATGAAAATGTAAACAAGGTAAACTCTCCAGAGAATATCTTTTTTAGTTTCTTTCATAACCTTAGCGTGAAATATTTTTATTCTGATCAGCAACTACAATTTTTTTGGGAGCAACAACAGACTCTTTCAACCCCATTGGCAATACAGCTGAAGCAACCTGGGATTGGTTACTTTTGGAAATCAAATCAGATTTCACTGATATGTATTCTGAACGCAGCTCTTTCAAATCTTTAGTAGTTGTATCGATCTCTCGAATTGTTTTCTCTGCATAATAACTATTAGCGATATAGATCATTGCAATCGCTGTAAGAAAAAAAATAAACGGCATGAACTTCACAAGCATATCTTTTTCAATAAGCCCGAATACATTAAGAGCTTTTAAAAATTTGTAAGAAGATTTCTTTTTTCGTGGTGTCGGTTGTGCCGAGGGAATTTCCACAATTGGTTCACTTGATTTTTCTTTTACCTTATTCATGGCAGGTGTTTGCTGACTTTTTTACTTCTTTTCTGCTATTCTCAATTTGGCACTTCTTGCACGAGGATTGTTTTTTATTTCTCCTTCACCCGGAAGAATTGGCTTTTTATTCACTGCTTTAAAAGGCGTAATATTGTTTCCGTAAAAATCTTTTTCCATTTCTCCTTCAAATTTTCCGCTGCGAATAAAATTTTTTACCAACCTGTCTTCAAGAGAATGATATGAAATCACAACCAGCCTTCCACCTTCCTTAATTATATCTGCACTTTCTGAAAGCAATTCTTTAAGTGCATTCAACTCATCATTTACCTCAATTCTTATTGCCTGAAATACCTGGGCAAAAAATTGATTTTCTTTTCCGCGTCTTATTAGACTATTTAATGCTTCTTTCAATTCGCTGACACTTTGAATTTTTTTTTTAGCTCTTTTAATGACAATTGATTTTGCAATGGCTGAAGCATTCTCCAATTCTCCATACTCCCTAAAAATTTTTTTTAAATCTTCCTGTTCGTATTCATTCAATATATCAGCCGCAGTCATTTCAATTTCTTTGCTCATTCTCATATCAAGTTCTGCATCAAACCTTGTTGAGAATCCTCTCTCGGCTGTATTGAACTGGTACGATGAAACTCCAAGGTCAGCAAGCAAACCATCAATTTTTTTTATTCCAACTTCTTTCATTGCTTTTTTTGTTTGCCTGAAGTTTTGCTTAACCAGAATGAATCGTTCATCATTTATTTTATTCTTCCACGCATCCTCGTCCTGCTCAATTGCATATAACTGACCATTGGAAAGCATCTTCAAAATTTCTTTCGAATGACCACCTCCTCCGAATGTTGCATCTACATACACTCCATTGTTTTTAATTTGTAAACCCTCTATGCACTCTTTTAAAAGAACAGGATTATGAAACTCACTTTGCATCCTTCTTGCTCCTCTTAATCGGTCCCATCACATTTTCAGTAAGCTTTTCAAAATGCGGGCGATTATCAGCCATGAATTTTTCAAATACTTTCCTGTCCCATATCAGGACACGGTCTTTCATTGCTGTCATCACCACATCTTTTTTTATTCCTGCAAATTCATATAACTCAACAGGGATATTAAACCGGTTGTTGCTGTCAAGAGTAACTTTTCTAACCCCGGCTCCGAACATCAGAAGAAAGTTGGTTCCTTCTTTACTAAATGTGTCCACTTCATTGGTATCCTTTTCAAACTCCTCCCAGGCTTTTACAGTGAATAGTTCAAGAGCTGTATGAAATATACTTTGCTTGATATAAAATCCTTTTTTTGCTTCTGCTCCATACTGATTTTTCAATTCAACAGGCATCATCACGCGACCTTTTACGTCAGCGCTTCCATGATGAGTTCCGTAGAGATTTGGCATAATCAATAATCCTTAAAACAGCGTGTTTTTATTTCAGGCGGTAAATGTAAAAATAAATTTCCCACTTTTCACCACTTTTTACCACTTTTGTTGAAAACTTTTTAATCGGGTGTTTATTGTGCAGCTCATAAAAAAATCTTTAAATCAATGAAACCCTTATTGGATGGTGGTTATACAGGTTTGATGTCATGGCAGCCAACATTCAAGAATTCAATTCAGGCTTGGATTAAAAATCTCTTAAGACAAAGGATTTGAAAAATTATGATTCAATGCAAAAATTTGTCTCGTTTCATTTGAATTAACTTTGACCTTTGAATTTCAAACTATAATTTTTTTAATGGAAGAGTCAAATAAATTTATTGATGTAGAAAAAATTTTTTACGACAAGAATCCCCGTCTTGCCGGTTTACTTCCGCGTTTTATACTAAATTATATAAGGCGCATGATTCATCAGGATGAAGTGAATGAGTTTATTGAAAAACATAAAGACAGCTATGAATTTGACTGGCTGCGTGCAGGGCTGGAACGGTTTAAAGTGAAAATCATTTCAAAAGGAGAAGAACTTATTCCATTGCAGGGAGGATTTATAATTGCCAGCAATCACCCATTAGGCGGATTTGATGCATTAGCCCTCTTAGATGTAATTTCTCACCGAAGAAAAGATTTAAAATTTATTGTAAATGATATATTACTCCAATTAAAAAATCTGAAAGGACTATTTATTGGTGTGAATAAGCACGGAAAAAATGCCCAGAAAAATCTCTCGTCAATTGATGACTTATATGCATCTGAAAAGGGAGTTCTTATTTTTCCGGCAGGGCTTGTTTCAAGAAAACAAAATGGAATTATAAAAGATTTAGAATGGAAGAAGAGCTTTATCACGAAAGCAAAAAAATATAAACGTAACGTTATACCGGTACATATTGAAGGAGAAAATACAAATCGCTTTTACAATCTTGCCAATTGGAGAAAACGTATTGGTATAAAAGCAAATATTGAAATGTTTTATCTCGTGGATGAGATGTTTAAGCAGGAAAATAAAACCATTGCGATTACAATCGGCACACCTGTCCCATGGACTGTATTTGATAAATCAAAAACCGATAATGAATGGGCTCAGTGGGTAAAAGAAAAAGTTTATGATTTAAAATTTAATACTTAAAATTTTAATTAGACAGCAAGTTGCAGGGGGGAGTAAATAACAGTCTTTTTTAGTGCAAATCATTTTTTTTTGCATTCTCTATTTCAATATACCATCCGGGAGGATTGATGGGAATTTTCAAGTTTTTTGCTGCATGAATCTGAGCTGAATAAGTCTTCCAATGCAGATCACTGAACCGGGTTCTTCCGACAAATAAAATTGTCTCAATAAAAAAAAGAATCATTAAACAGGCAAATAAAATTATTGCCTGCTTTTGCATTGAAGAAATATAAATAAGCGTCCAGATAAATGTAACTGATGGCAAATAAAAATTTCTCACTCCATTATAATATGGGTCCAGAAATCCGGGATCATGACGGTAACTTATCGCTGAGGCAAGCCAAAAAAGCAAGCCGGTAGTTAAAGCTATGAACCCAAATACATTTCGTTGTTTGTAAATTTTAAGAAACAGGTAAACAATAAGCAGCAGAAACACTATTGAACAAATTATCATTGTGATTGCCGGCACATTTAAAATAAATTCTCCAGCAAGTAAAAAAGCATATTGATAAAAAAAAAATTTCAGAAATCCTGTATTCAGCAATGTAAAGGCTCCTTCAGTTCTGTCAACACTTCCATAGTTGAATAAAGAAATAACCTGAACAATACCAGTTCCTATTGCGACTGTAAATAAGATAATTTGTTTCCTGTTTTGAAAAATGATATTCTTTTGTTTGTATAATAAAAAAATGAATAATGGAATTAAAACAGTACATCCGGGGCCTGTAAGCCCGGTAAAAAAAACAATCAATAGATCCGCCCAAAACCATTTGTTGGTTTTAATTTTTTGCGGGGAGCTAAAAATAATTACCAGGAATGGTGCAAATATCCATTGTACATTGGTAAGATTCATAATTATTTCTGACTGGAGCGGAATGATTATCAACGAAAGCGAAATAAAAAATTTCTTAACAGTTCCTGCTTTGAGTCTTTGCCAAACGTAAACAAGGAGCCCTGTAAACACAAGTAGCCAGGTATAATTGTATAGTGCAGGAATATATTCGGGAGGAATCTGAAGGGACTTAACCAGGCAGGCAATCAAGCGGGGAAACAATTGAAAATACCCGTTGCATTTATTAAACAAACTGGAGAAGCCGGAATGATACGCATCCGCGAAAAAATATTTTCCTTCTTCACCCCAGAATTGCGGATTAGTAAATGCATCAGGTCTTCTGAAATAAACGACAGCCCAGGACAACATCAAAGAAGAAAAAAATAAAACCCTGTTCTTCAAAACTTCTTTCATTACGTAAATTTTTATATAGAAAGATTTTTTAATGTTATTTGTTTCAGCCATGTATAAAAAAAATACATCCCGGCCAAAAACAGCGGCAGCCAGAACAAATTTCCCGCTGCATAATCAGCGCCAAACAAAAGGCTTAGTAAATTGTTTTCGTTAAAATTGCCTTTAAAGAATTCAGGGATTATAATATTAAAGACCGGATTTTTTTCTTCAGTCGGTAAGGAATAAACAACTGTACTCTTTGCCATGTAAGCTAAAATTAATCCTACGCCTGAGCACAGATAAAAAAATATTTTCCTGGAAAAAGGCTGATCGCTCATTTTCATAATTCCTTCAAACAAAAGTAAAACAGCA
>JBDSOU010000121.1:0-9522 GCA_039914625.1 Bacteroidia bacterium
AAAACAACAAGTACAAAATCGGAATTTAATAAAAGCTTCGTGAACCTGTTTTTGTGCATCGTGTAAAATAAAGGAATCTTAAAACAAAAGCAGCCGGCAAAAATAATTTTTTAAAAACAGGTAGTGGCTTCCATGAAAAAAGGCCGGCAATTGGTGCCGGCCTCATCTCTGGTTTTACTTATCGGAAAAATTAATTTAATGTAAGCACTTTGCACTGGTGAAATGTTCCTTTTTCATTTTCAACAGTCAGCTGGTACATATAGGTTCCCGCGGCAAGTGTGCTGCCGTTTGTTTTTTTACTGAGCACAACCTTTTGCTCTCCAGCGCTCATGTTCTCATTTATAAGATTAAGAACTTTTTTTCCCTGCATGTTATAAATTTCAATTGTTACCCGTGAACCCTTGTGAAGCACAAAAGGAATGGTGGTGATGCTTAAAAAAGGATTCGGATAGTTTTGCATCAGTTTAAATTGACCTCCTGTTTCAGGTTCCAGGTTAATCACTCCTGTTAAAGGCACGTTCATGCCAACAATTAGCGAGCCGTCATAACCGCCTGAACCGTTAGCAACCACCGTGAGCAGTTCATATTGTGTATTGGCAGCATCTGCAAAAACTCCGTCAGTAGCATTGGTGACAGCATTTTGTCCATTGATATAAATTAAGGAATTGTTAGCATAAACAGCAGTGGTAAGGCTGTCCTGGAAAGCCATTTGTGAAGTGGCGCTGAGAACTGAATTTAAAAACACCTGGAAATGAATGTGCGTAACTCTGCCGGGATACCAGCCGGGGTAAATAGTGATAAAGTTTACCTGCCCGTTTACATCTGTAAATTGATAACCCCTGAAAAAGCTTTGCCCGGCAAAGGTTCCGTACTCTGAATAATTGCCGTCTTTATCGCATTGCCATATATCCACACGCGCATTGGGGATGGGCGCGCAATTGTTATTAATATTCACAACAGTTAATGTAAGATTGAGCTGCACCCCCGCATTTCCCTCTCTTACGTCTTGCCTGAAAAAAGGGGTTAAACCCATTGCCCACGGAAACGGTCCTGCCGTTTCCTGCGGAATTAAAATACAGGAGCCTGCATTTTTAAAGCTTGCCCTGCTTAAACCGGTTGCGGCAGCGGCTGCTTTTTGGAGGGGCAGCAGGCTTCCTATTCCGAGTGCCCCCATCCCTTTTAAGAAATCTTTTCTTTTCATGGTGTTTTTTTAACGGTGAATTTTTGAAAGATTTTTTATAACGGTTACTATATGCAAATATCAAACATATAAGGCATTGAAAAAAGTATTTTGAGGTAAAGAAGTAAATTTGTGAGGAGAAAGTGGGAAGATGGAGGATGGAGGTTAGAGATTAGAAGTTAGGAGTCGGAGCTTTCCTGATCGGATCGGGACAGGAAAAATTGGAATTTGGAATTTTACATTCCCCGATTTAATTTAAAAAATAATGACTGTCGGGATGTATATACCATTTGTTTTCAGATTCCTCACTTCGTTCGGAATGACAGTTTGCTGAAAGTTGAGGGTGCTGGCGGGCTTAAGCCCGCCAGCACCACTATGCTATCAATTGATATGTCATTCCGAACGAAGTGAGGAATCTCTTTACTTGTAAAATTATTCATTGGTGCATTTATCCCTACAGCCAATTAAAAAATTATATTTGTCTTTTTAAGAAAGACTTATTTGTTAATTACGGAACTATCGAAATGAATAAATTTTTTCAGTGTATAATCAGTATTGCGGCTCTGCAAATTATTTCCTGCAAACCCAACCTTGAAGTTCCGGCAGTAAATGCGGGCAGCGCTGACTTCAGCAGAACTATTGCCCTTGGCGGAAGCTTTCTTACCGGTTACCAGGATGATGCACTGTACCCGAAAGGGCAGCAGTATTCTGTTCCCGCTTTGCTTGCACAGCAATTTAATCTTGCAACTGCTTTAACCTTCAACCAGCCGGTAATGCAAAATGAGGATGGTGTGGGAGTAAGCAATAAACCGTGGGAAGGCGAATTTAATTCACGAAGCCTTCTTTTTTATAATACAGACTGCAAAGGGGTGCGCGATTTATTCCCTGTCAAATGGGCGCTTACACCAACTGTGGCCGGTGAAAGAATAAAATCTTTCGCAAACGGAAGCATTCAAAACCTTGCTATGCCTTTTTGCAAAACGGCTGATGTGGCGGATCCTGCGTTCGGATCAGCAGCAGGTAATTTTTATTACCATCATGTAACTTCACAGCCCGGCACTTCTACTTTATTAAATGATGCGCTGATGCAGCATCCAACGTTTGGAATTTTCTGGTCCGGCATGGAAGATATTTTTTCTTATGTTGCCAATGGAGGGAAAAACAGCTCCATTCCATCTCCTGCGGAATTTGAAAATAACCTTGACAGTATTTTAAAAGCAGTTACAGCCGGTGGAGCAAAAGGAGTGATTGCAACTATTCCGGGTGTGGAATCTTTTCCTTTTTATACGCTGGTTTCTTCAAGAGGAATTACGCTCACGGTGAACCAGGCTGATTCATTAAATCTTTTAGTGGGTTCGCAACTGTATTATGAAGGCGAAAACGGTTTTTTTATTGAGTATCCGAAAAGTTCAGGTTATTACCGGCAAATGCAAAAAGGCGAATATGTGCTGCTTGATGTTCCGCTCGATTCGCTGAAATGCAATTCCCTGGGGCTGCTTCAACCCCTGCCTGACCGTTATACGCTCGACAGCCTGGAAGTAAAGGTAATTAATGATGCAATAGCAAATTACAATACCGTTATTTTTAATAAAGCAAAACAATATAACCTCGCTTATGTTGATGCCTATGGCTTTTTCAAAAAAGTGGAAAGCGGCATCAAATGGGATGGTGTTGACCTCAATGCTGAATTCGTAAGCGGAGGGTTTTTTTCACTCGATGGCTATCATCCGCACCAGAAAGGATATGCCCTTCTTGCCAATGAATTCATAAAAGCCATCAACGATTTTTACGGCTCATCTATTCCCTGGGTGAATTGTGAAAATTGTTCGGGTATTCTTTTTCCTTAGTAATGTGTTCACCTGGTGGCGCGTAAATATTTATTTTTATTCTGATTATCTTTGTTATAATTAAGATATAACGAATGAAACATTTTAAGAGAATATTTTATGGATTTTGAAAGCGCATATGAGCTGATTATTGAAAAAATATCTATCTGGATGGAAGAATTCATCCGCTTATTGCCCAATCTATTCATCGCAACCATTGTGCTGGTGCTTGGAATTTTCCTGGCATCCCGCATAAAAAACCTTGCGCGGAAACTTATTTATAAATTTACTCAACGAATTACACTCACCAACCTGTTTACCTCCACGTTGCATGTTTTTTTTATCGGGGTAACCTTGTTTACTGTACTCAGCATTCTGAAGCTTGACAAAGCTGTGACTTCCATACTGGCAGGAGCCGGCATTGCAGGACTGGCATTGGCATTTGCTTTCCAGGATATTGCTGCAAATTTTATTTCCGGCATTTTTATTTCTTTCAGAAGACCGATGCATGTTGGTAACATTGTAAAAATTAAAGATTACATGGGTAAAGTGCAAGAAATTAATTTACGCGATACAGTGCTCTGCACTTTCCAGGGACAAATCGTAATTATTCCTAATAAAGAAGTATTTCAAAATCCGATAGAAAACTTTTCAATATTCGGCAAAAGAAGATTTGATCTTGAGGTAGGCGTTTCGTATGGTGAGGACCTGGAAAAAGTCAGAAATGTAACACTCGCGGCTGTAAAAGGAATTGAAAATCTTTCAGAAGAAGATGAGGTAACTATGTTTTACAAGGAATTTGCTGATAGCTCTATTAATTTTATACTTCGTATGTGGGTTAACTCCCCCGAACAACCCGTTTTTAAAAAAGTGGGCAATGATGCTATCATGCGTATAAAAAAGGCGTATGATGAAAATAATATTATGATTCCATTTCCTATACGGACTTTAGATTTTGGAATAAAAGGAGGCATTCCGCTCAGCAAAATGATGAATAAAGAAGAAGCATAGCTGCACTATTCTCTTTAAAGACCTCTCTCATGTTCTTTAACCCCTTTTAAACAGCGGTGAACTTGAAAAATGCAGTGAGACCAATGAACCGTTCTGGATACCTTTTCAAATTGCTGTTTTAGAGAAAATAATGTTTTGCATTGATTTAAAAAGCAAGGTATATATATGATGTCTAAAGCAGGCATTCTCATCTCTCACGCATGAGCTGGGCTGCAGACGGGAGGGGGAAAAGAAAATAAAAAACCCGCTTTATGTATCGGGGTAAAAGCATAAAATATTTTTATTTAATTATTCAAAGGAGGCTGGGGCTTCGCGACCTGTCTGCAACAAAACATTCCAAATACAGAGTTCAAATTATTGACGACCTTAATCAACCCGTTTTTAACGCATCCATTTTACAGGATGGTACTACTAACAAAGTTGAAACAGGTATTAACGGAATGGCTCCATTGTTTATTAAACCGGTTGCTAAAGGGCAGCTCCTGTTTACAGCTTTACTATCAAATCGGGAGATAAAGAAATTAAGGTTAAAAATATCCAGGTTAAAAAGGGCGAAACAGTTTCGGCTAAATTCAAATTAGAAGCATCAGGTTATATTGTACCCGTGCCTGTTGAGTCTCAGTCTGCCAACGCTTAAAAATATAAAAACTATTACTGCAATACAAAAAGCCGTTCTTCAATGAAGAGCGGCTTTTAAATTATTAGCTCAGGAGCTTATTTGGTTACAGCATCTCCTGCTGCTTCCACATCCATTTGGGCCACATACTGAGAAATATCGAGAATACCTTCAGCTATGATCCTGATATTGATAAGAGCCTGCGGATATCCCTGGTTGTAATCAAACAAAGTTACAGGGCGCGAAGATGCAGAAGCAGTAAAGGAAGTATATATTATGGGCACATTTACATAGAGGGAAAGGGTGTCATCTATTTCAGTGAATTCAGATTCAATAAATAAGTTTTGAAGTTCGGTGAATCTTGGTGCTTCCAGCTTCCATACTTTTTTGCCTATGAGAGAAACATTTCTGCGTCCTTCAAAAGTAACATAGCCATCACCGCGAACAGTAACGATGTAATCAGGCGCGCTGGTACGGGCTGCAATGTGGTTGATCACAATCATGTCAAATGATTTATGTACTGACTGCGAAGCTGCATCAGATTGAAAATGTTCAGCTTGTGAAGCACTATTTGAGGCAGTTGCTTTTTCAGTATTTCCACTAACATTAATTCCTGAAGGAGCAGGAATAACATCCTTTTCGCAGCTTGCGAAGAAGAAGAGCGCAGAAGCCAATAATGATACAGTTAAACCGTTTTTGATGTTGAAGTTTGATGAGTTTTTCATTGTTTTAAGTTTTAGTAGTGTTAGAATTTTTCTTAGTTTGTGTTTTTGATTATGCACCAAAACTATAACAGCACAGTGCCAATTAAAAGCTGCAATGAGCGGGAAGCAGGAAATTTTGATTGATTGGTAAGTAAAAGAAGGTAATGGGTTTGGTTGAACCAGGAAAATTTAAGTGAAAGGGAGGGGTGAAGGTGGGAAAGTGAGAACGTGTGAAAGTGCGAAAGTGAGAACGTGTGAAAGCGAGAAAGTGCGCTCAACTGCTCACGTTCTCACTTTCCCACTTTCATTTTTCTGATGGCAATATATATAATACTATTACATTGTACGGGCCGGTTAAACTACATATAGGAAACATATTCGTAAATATCAAGAATATCTTCAGCCTTAAGGCGGAGAAAAATAAGTTTGGCAGGGTCGGTTTTGTTATAATCAAATAAAGTTACCTGGCGCGAATATGCAGAAGCAGCATAAGAAGTATAAACTATCGGCACACCGGCTATGAGTGAAAGATTGTCTTCAATGTGAGCGAAATCAGACGCCTCGAATATGCGCTTAATTGCGCTGAATTTTTCTTCGTCCAGCTTCCATACTTTTTTGCCTAATACTGAAACATTTCTGCGTCCTTCAAAAGTAACATAGCCATCACCGCGAACAGTAACGCTGTAGTCCGGTCCGTAAGAACGTGCTGCGTGGTGGTCAATTACAATCATATCGAATGATTTATGTACTGACTGTGAAGCTGCATCGGATGCTGCTGCAAATTGAACTTGTTCTGCTTGTGAAGCACCATTTGAGGCAGTTGCTTTTTCAGTGTTTCCATTAACATTTATACCTGATGGAGCAGGAATAACCTCCTTTTCGCAGCTTGCGAGGAAGAAGAGCGCAGAAGCAAATAACGATACAGTTAAACTGTTTTTGATGCTGAAGTTTGATGAGTTTTTCATTGTTTTAAGTTTTAGTACTGTTAGATTTTTTTTAGTATATTTTTGATTATGTACCAAAACTAAGTTCGCAGGCAGCGAATTAAAAGCTGCAATGAGCGGAATGCAGGAAATTTTGATTGATTGGTAAGGAAAAGTGAGTAACGGGGTTGTTAGCTTACAAGGAAAAGTGGGAAGGGGAGAAGGTGAGAGAGTGGGAAAGTGCGCATTCTTGCTCACTTTCTCATACGCTCACGTTCTCACTTTCTTTTTTATCGACTCGCGTTTCCTGCTTTTCAAAAATATCCATGTCTGGTTTCGATTCATCAGTTAAAGCAACTTTTCCACGATCGGCTCTCACGGTGCGGTCAAAAATGGAAAGTTTTTTATCAAAAAGGAACCTGAAAAACAATTTTGTCCATGATGTATGTGAATGCAGGGAGTCATAATAAGAAGGGGCTGTCTTTTTTACCAGCGGTAATTTATTCCACGGAACAGAAGGGAAATCGTGGTGCTCGTTATGGTATCCCACATTAAAAGCAAGGGTATTCAAAGGACCGTAATAACTGTACGTTTCCTGGTTTTCATCTATTGTTAAATAATGTTCCTGTATCCAGCGTGCGCCTAAAGGATGCAAGCCAACTGAAAAGAAAAAGCTTGCAAACAGGAAAAAGAAGGAGCTCCATCCGAAAAAAATAATAATAGCCACATCAAATGCAGCTTGCAGTGTCCAGTTCAAAATTACCCACCCGTCAATCGGTTTAATTTCTTTTAATCGAAATGTGCGGAAAACCTGGAATAGCGGGTACATCAGTAGCCAGAACGCTTTTCCTAAAGTAGAGTTATTAATAAGGCGCGCTTCCCAGTGATTGGGAATATCGCCATCCAGTTCATGAATGCCCTGGAATGAATGATGCTTGATATGATAACGTGCAAACAAAACGCTGCTCGGCAAAACATGAGGGAGATTGGCAATGATGCCTGCAAACATATTGGCGCCTTTTCTTTTGAATAATAAATTATGGGTACACTCATGAATCATCACAAAAAGCGAATGGTTAAAAAATGCTCCCACAAAATAAGCCGTCAGCAGCACTATCCACCAGGCACTGTCACGCAGGAGGTAAGAAATCACAATCATACCGCTCACCATTCCCAGGAGAGCAATGATGGTAAGAGGATTTTTACCAATGAGGTTTCTTACTTCGGGGTGTTCCGAAATTATTTTTTTAGTTCGTTCACGGTGCGGTTCCTGAACAAAAGACTGATGGAAGTTATTTTTTTCCTGCATTAACTGGTAATTATGCGTAATGAAATATTAAGAATGTAAAATTAGAAAAAAATAGCTTATTGCAGTTAATAAGGGTAAGAAGTTGTTTAAATTTTGATTACAGGTTGCTTAATTTATTGAATGGAATCAATGTAACTACTCAGGCGTTCTATTGCCACAGATTCACAGATTTCTTTATTTTTTATTCGTGCAATGCAACAGAATTTCAAATTATCAAAATATTCATTCGCCTCTGGCGGATCCTGAATTGTCGCACTTTAAATCTGTGAATCTATGGCATTTCATAGCATTATCGGGCTGAGTAGTTACAAATCAATAATTGTTTTAAATGCTTTTCTGTTTTCTTTCCTGTCGGTCACTTCTATTTCTAATTCAGATTTCACTCCTTCAAAAGTTTTATTCCATTCACCAATCAGCCTTCCTGTTTTTTCATCATAGTCCATTAAAAACCATTTGCCGTTTATTGTTACGCGGTAAGCTTTAATACCTGACAGGTTATCAGAAATAATTGTAAAAAGAATACGTTTGCCCGAAATGCTGTCGGAATAAACTGCAGGTTCTTTTATTTCCGGTGCAATGGTATCAATGGCAATGGTAAATTTTCCGAAATGTCTTATTTTTCCTGTAACCCATCCGTTTGTATAACTGCTTTCTTCGGCATATTTATTTTCTTTTTTATCAACTGAAACAATTAATGCTTTCGCGAAAAGCGCAGTAGGAAGATTAACGGGTTTTAAGGATAGATTCATAAAAGTGTGAATAGGAATTGTTTCATTACCAACAGAAAAAAGGGGAGAATAAGTTCTTTTTATTTTTTTTTCTTTAATGATCACCAAAGGACTCAGGTTATAAACTGCGTGTTCGGCAAAAGAAATTTTAATATCCGGTTTATTTATCACAGGAGTTTTTTTCCATGAAATAAAATTTTTTGCATCAAACATTTTTTTTTCTTCCATCTTCTTTCTTTCAAGTTCACTGTTCCATCTCCCGTCTTTCATCTTCCTGAAAACAATTTTCTTCACAAAACCATTGCCGTTCAAGTCAGCAACTCTTATCTGCACTTCATGAAACAGTTCATCTTTAAGATCAATGATACCTGTCATCGTGGTATCTTTTCCGAACATGCTGAAATTATTTCCCGGCAACCGGTAAAGAAGAATATATTTTTTCTTTTCATTAATTTTTTCTGCATAATCAATATTCGCATTCACAAACCGCGATTCATCAAAGCTGAATTCATCAAAACGGTATGTGTAAAGAGTTTCTTCATTAAGCAATATTTCTAAAAAATTTACCACGAGACGGTTTGTTGTATCGTTCATTTTATCAAAAGCATTAACTGAAATAGCTGCTTTCTCAAAAATATAAATGGTATCCTGAACAGCAGGTGATCCCGAGATTACAATTTCTGTATCAGGCACCCATCCAAAGCTGTTTTGATGAAACTGGTACACTTTAATATTTTCTGCTACAGGGCTGATGGTATCTTCCAAATGAAACCCACATAAAAATGGATTAATCGGGTGTTCAGAAACTTTATCTCGTATTTCAAAATGCAAATGCGGGCCTTCTGAACCTCCGGTATTGCCCGACAAGGCGATTAATTGTCCCTGTTTGACCGGAAACAAATTACTGTCAAGCGATAAATCCACTTCAAAAGATTCCTTTTTGTATTGTTCAGCTTCCACATAAAATTTTATGGAATCATTAAATCTTTGGAGATGTCCATATACGGTCGTGTATCCATTCGGGTGATTAATATAAATCGCATTTCCAAACCCGACAGCACTTACTTTTATTCTTGAAATATATCCATCGGCAGCAGCCAATACCACTTGTCCTTCCTGTTCATTGGTTTTAATATCAATGCCCGAATGAAAATGATTTGCCCTTATTTCACCAAAATTCCCGGCAAGGTTAAAAGGAAGAAACATAGGAGAAGTAAAATAATTT
>JBDSOU010000070.1:0-23615 GCA_039914625.1 Bacteroidia bacterium
GACGAAGCCATCAATAAAGCAAAGCAAAATTTTCCTGACATAGATTTTATCTGCCTTGACGCAGCCGCTGACCTCCATCAATCATTGCAATACAAGAAATTTGATCTCGTTGTTTCTTCTGAAGTGATTGAGCACATTGTGCTGCAGCAGGACTATCTCAATAATATGACGAGCCTGCTTGCTGCAAACGGAAAGTTAATACTCACCACTCCTAATGCCAAATGGAAAAGCCATCATTTTTATAAAGACCGTGTGCATTGGGCGCAGCCTTATGAATTGTGGCTTTCAGAAAGTGATCTTTTGAAACTTACAGAAGGCAAACTCAACAACAGGAACATTAGCACATTTGATGCAAACTGGATTTTTGATTACAGTTCGTTCGGAATACCGCAATTATTTGGCAATCGCCTTTTAAGAAAGATGCTCGCTTTATTTAACCGCAAACAGGAGTACTTAAGATATTTAGAAAAAAAAGGATACGGATTGTATCTTTTAATGGAGGGCTATCAAGTTTAATGTACCAATTACCAATTTACCAATTTTCTCCCGATACCTATCGGGATCAACTTCCAATTTCCAACTTCTAACATCCAACATCCAACCTTGTTCGTCACTATCATATATATATACCGTAACCGCGATATGGAGCGGGTGAAACGTTCACTTGATTCTTTGACGCAACAAACGGAAAAGAATTTTAATGTAATTTTTGTGGACTATGGCAGCGATGAAAAATATAAAAATGAAATCAGCCGACTTGTTTCCGGCTATTCTTTTTGCAGGTATGTTTACAATAACACGCGGGGAATGCCTTGGAACCGTTCTCATGCACTGAATACGGGTATCCGCATGGTTGAAGCCGGTTTTGTTTTTACTGCAGACATTGACATGATCTTTAAAACCAATTTTGTGAAAACGCTTTTGTCTGAAAAAAAAGACCGTGCTGTTTCTTTTTTTTCGGTAAATTATTTGCCTCAAAATTTTTCGGACTGGAACAATCCTGAAATTAAAATTTATGAAAAGAGTAAAAATTTTGCACTGGGTCTTGCGCTGCTGCCGGTAACGCTTTTAAACGAACTGCGCGGCTATGACGAGTTTTACTGTTTCTGGGGACAGGAAGATAACGACATGAAGCACCGGCTTGATAAGGCTGGCGTGCAAACCAAATTTTATGACAGGGAGGCATTGATGCACCATCAGTGGCATCAACCGAGTACTGCCTCAGAAAAAGAATTGCCGGCAGGATGGAGGGTGTTTCAGAATGATTATTTTCATTCTAAAAAAGAACTCGTTACAAGAAATGAAAATATGGAGTGGGGAAAATTGTTTTTAGAAAATGAACGCGTTTCACTCCAAATGATGAACGATCCTTTAACAACCTTTTCATTACATAACGGCAGCTCATCCTTTTTTATTTTTGATCTTATGCGACAATTTAAAAATCTGCCCGCTTCAGGAACGCTTGTGTTTGAATTTAATGATGTAAATTCAGCAGCACACCTCCAGTCACGATTGGGAAAGACCATTTCTTTTCTTCAACGAAAAACCGATGTGTTAAACATTCCCGTAAATTTAGTTTCCAAATTTCGCAACCTTTATACTACCGTATATGAAGTGCGCGATGAAACTATTATTTTTATCCTTTCTAATAAGGATATTATTGCTGATTACTGTCTTTTTATGGATGAAAAGAAATTTAAAGTGGTGGTTTTTAAAAAATAGGATGGCTGCGGTTTATCACAACATTGTTTTTACCATTTAGCCGATTTTCGCAGCATACCATTTTTTTGAACAAAGGCAATATCGGTTGAACCTACTGCTCCATCATAAGGTCGTCTTAAAAAACCGGGAAATTCATAAGGAACATAATTGCGTTCACGCATGAAATCAATGGTATCATTAAAGTCGGGGATGTTAGGCGAATCTTCAAACTTAAACATGGCGGCTTCGAGAATATAAAGCTCGGTTTTGCCAAAAGTTTTTGTGGCTGCTTTTAATGCTTCCAACTCAAAGCCCTGTATGTCAAGTTTTATGATTTGCGGAACCTGCATTTCGCCTGCTTCGATAAGATCGTCAATAGTGATGACCTGCACTTTCCTTTGCTTTTTACTTTCATCGCTGTCATACATAAAAGTGGAAGCGCCCGGTGCATCGGAAACCGTAAACGTGAGTGTATCTTTTTTAGCAGCCAGCCCTGCCAAAAAATATTTTGAATCTTTAAACTCACCGCAAAATTTTTTCAGGTAAGGTTCCAGTTCTGTCATCGGTTCTATTAAAACGCACTTAGCCGCAGGATAAATGGATTTAATCAACTGGCTGACGGTAGTAGTGTTTGCTCCGCCATCAAGAAAAGTTTCGCAGGCCATACCCCTGAACTTTACACCTTCAAATAAATCTTTCATCGTCATTGGCAAATAAGTGGAGCCGATGGGAAAAGGATTGATACGCCTGATTTCAAAACCGCTTCCGGCAATTAATTTTTTAATAAATGTTTTCATAAGGGCATAAAAGTAGAGAAATTTTTAAAGGAAGAGAAAATGGGAAGGGGGGAAAGTGAGAAAGTGTGTCCCTTCCCACTTTCTCACTCTCCCCCCTTCCCCCTTTCTAATTTTTGTTTGCCATAACTTTGAGCCGCAACAATATTTATGATTACTTCCCATTCACGCGATGCCATTTTCATTATCACTTCTGATGAGCCATTGGGCGAAACGGGCAATTCACACCAGCATTATTGTGATGTTATTTCCGATATGCATTCCGTAATTTTCATTAACCCGCCTCCGCGCTGGGAGCTAATGAGTTTTTTAAAAAAACCCAAAGTAAAAGAGGTAAGAAAAAACCTGCGTGTATTTTGTTATCATAATTATTTCCCGATTTCCTTTTTAAAAATATTTTTTACAAAGCTCAACGACTTTATCAATTGTTATTTTCTTAGCAGGCTTCTTAAAAGAGGACAACCGGTTATTTTCTGGAAGTTTGATCATTTCCGCATGATTAATCCGTCATTCATTCAAAATTTCAAAACCATTTATCATGTGGTTGATCCTGTTTTCAGAAATAAATCAGATGGACTGATGGCTTCCGGTGCTGATCTTGTCGTAACGGTGAATACTGCATTTACAGAACATTATAAAAAACTTAATCCGAATATTCTTTACATCCCGCATGGATTCCGTAAAGAGGAATTGTTGCCTGATTTTAAAAAAACTGAAAATGTTACAGGGCAGTATGCTCCGTACTTTATCATCACCGGCAGCATAAACCTTGATCTTGACCTGGAATTGCTCGATCGGATTTCCAATGAATTTTCAGGACATAATTTAGTGCTGATCGGAAAAGAAGTTTTGTTGGATGAACAAAGCAGAGCTGAGTTCAAAAAATTAATTTCAAAAAACAATGTGCATCATTTAGGACCCCTGCATTACATGGAGCTGAAAAATTATATTGCAGGAGCGGAGATTTGCCTCGTGCCTTACCTGACTTCACGTGAAAATTTTTTCCGCAACCCCATCAAAATAACCAATTATATTGCACAGTTAAAACCGGTCATCAACACAGTAATTATTCCTGAGCTTAAAATTCTTGAAAATAAAATTGTCTTTAATGCCACCACAACCGATGAGTTTATCAGCAGTATGAAAGATGTTTTGAACGGAACATTTCAGGTTGACAAAGATTTTGTAAAAGATTACATCAGCAGTCATGAGTATGAAAAGTTGGTCAATCAGATTCTTGATAAGTTGTTTGAAAAATGAAAAATGATTATTAATTATTAGTCATTGATGCATTGATCCATTGGTACATTAATTTTATTTTCCTTTGCACGCAACAAATCATTAACAAAATTGTGAATTTTTAAACATGGATATCAAACATTATTTAATGCTGTTGTGTTCCATATTCGCTTTGTATTTAGCAGGGCATATTATTTTCCGGATTGCTAAATTAAAAAGTCCTTCTGAAATTCATTTTAACTTCTTTTTAAAGTTAGTAGCCGGCATTATAGTTTTTTTTGTTATCTATTCTATAATGATCACAAGATTCACAACGGTAAATCTTAGTTTTATAATTATCGCAGCGGTTTCCTGGTACTTGCTTAAAAAAGAAAATTTATTTGATGAAAAGAGAAAACTCTTCCGACTCAATTTCAATTCATCAATCTTATTATTAGTATTTGAAATACTTGTAACAGGAACCTGGTGGTATATATGGACGGATCATTACTACTGGAGCATTCCCTACAACCTTCCCCATAAAGATATTATTTATTACTCCAGCATAGCGGAATTTTTCAACAAAACGCACCAGGAAAATTGGTTCACGAGTATTAATCTGTTCGACCCGAATTTGCAGGGAACATCACCGTATCATTATTTCGAAATCTGGATTACGGCAGGATACGCAAAGGTGTTCAACGTATTACCTTTAATTGCATATATAAAATTAGCAATGCCGTTGTTGCTCACAGCAAGCTCAATAGGGATTATGGCGCTGTTTAAAATTTATTTTAAGCATAATTATTTTAATTTATTGCTTCCTGCATTAGTATTCCTTCATGGAATGTACTTCAGTGATTTTCTCACTGAAATTGATGCCTTTGTTTATAATCCGGTGAGTTACCCCAAATACATCACTGTCTATTTAATGTTGATAGTTGCGCTGCTGTTTTTTATAAAAAACAAAAACATTTTTTTTCTTGCGCTTTTGTGCATTCCTGTAATGTCCATTTCCTGCACGGCAGGTATTTTTGGTTCGCTGGTTTTATTTGCTTTAATCAATCTGTTCGTTAAAAATAAAGCTATTGAAAAAAAGACCTGTTACTTCATCATAGTGTCGGTTTTTACTTTGTTCGCTTTCATAATGGGATTCTATTCCGTGACAGGAGTAAAGCAAAAAAATCTAGAAGATACCTTTTCTATTGCCGCTATATTCAGCAATTGGCATACTCCCATAAATGTAATGGGGGCAACTACACTCCAATTCTTGTATTTGTACTCAGCCTATGTTGTCATTTTAATTCTGCTGCTGTTGCTAAAGAAAGATTTTTTCGCTGATAAAACAGTCAGGTACTGGATGCTGATGATGGGATTAATTTATGCGACTACTTTGGTTACATGGGCAATACTTTTTCAAATGAATAATTCTTTCCAGCTTTTTCAGAACCTCGCTATACCTGCTTTAAGCGTAACGCTCATATTTATTTTTATTAACGCAGCAGCTTATCTGAAAGAAAAAAAAATGAGATATTATTATCTGCTCTTACTATTCATATTTATTCATTCAGGTTGGATTTTAGCAAATAGCTATAATTCCAATTTCAGTTTTGGAAATTACACTTCAAAATTTTCGGAGCACTACGTAAATAATATTAAACAGGCGATTAACGATAAGCCATTGAACCCAATGGGCGTTTTTTTTATGGATTCGTCTGACTATACCCTGCAATGGGCAAGCAAGGTAACCAATTTTTATACACTGGGCGACTATTTGAAATTACTGGAACCGGGGTACTTTACTATTTCATTGACCCCTTATGACACTCCTTTAAATACTGCATCAAAAAAGGCATACAATTTTGATAAATTATTAGTAGAAACTTCGGTTTTTTACAAGTTTACAGAAAAGCTCAGAAAGAATAATCCGGTTAAATCTGTATCAGATTCTCAGATTGATTTTATTAAATCATATAAAATAAATTATGGAGTTGCAAGCAAGAAGGCGAAATTATCACCGCAAATGGAATCAATTATAGACAGACAATTTGTTGATGAAAAAACAGGGGAACGTTTCATACTTTTCAAAAATTAAGAAATAAAAACCGGTATGAATACCCGCTTATTGTATTAAACTATTTTTTTTCGGAAGCATGAAGAAAAATCTAACCATTATATTGTCCAACATTTTTAAAGCTGTCGCTCATGAATGGACTATTGAACTGCTGAATCGGGAAAAATTTAATATTTCTTTTATCCTGATGAATCCTCGTGATTCCGAAATGGAAGAATATCTTCGTGTCAACAAGATCAAGTATTTGAGAATAAATTATCATGGGAAAAAAGATCTTCCAAAGTCAATAGTTTCCATTTTCAAATTTCTTTTAAAGAATAAAACCAATGTGCTGCACGCGCATTTGTTTGAAGCGAACCTGGCAGGTATGATAGCGGGCAAGTTTGCAGGAGTCAGAAAAAGAATATACACGAGACATCATTCCATATATCATCACCGGTTTTTTCCTAAAGCAGTAAAGTATGATAAACTGGTGAGTTACCTCGCAACGGATATTATTGCCATAAGTAAGAATGTTCAACATATTTTAATTGATCTGGAACAAGTAAATCCAAAAAAAATTCATCTTATTCATCATGGATTCCGGTTTGAAGATTTTGATAAATTAACTAATGAAAGAATTGAAACGCTCAGAAATAAATATTCGGCTAAAAATAAATATCCTGTTATAGGTGTCATCTCCAGATATACATGGTGGAAGGGGGTACAAAATATTATCCCGGCTTTTAAACATCTTTTACAGGATTATCCGGATGCATTTCTTATTTTAGCCAACGCGGGAGGTGATTTCAAGTCTGAAATCAAAAAACTATTAGCTGAAATACCTCAGCGAAATTACCTTGAGATAGAATTTGAAAATGATTTCATCGCTCTTTACAAGCTGTTTGATGTTTTTGTTCATGTGCCTGTGGATGGACAATCGGAGGCATTCGGGCAAACATATATAGAGTCGCTTGCATCCGGTATTCCGTCCGTTTTCACAATATCCGGTATAGCCTGTGAATTTATTGAGCACAGGCAAAACGCCTGGGTGGCTGCTTATGAAAATGAGAACGGTATTTACACCGGGATTAAATCCCTGCTTGATGATAAAATACTCAAGGAGAGAATAAAAGATAATGGAAAAAAAGATGTCCGCAAATTATTTGCTCTTGAAAAAATGGTAAGAGGATTTGAAGAAATTTATCTCGCTGATTAATTCGTGCTTATATGCTTAGTGAGCTTCCTTTGGTTTCAGTTGTTATGCCCTGCTATAATGCGGAGAAATATTTTATTGAAGCTATTGATTCAATCGTAAATCAGACGTATAAAAATCTTGAAATTATTTTAATAAACGATGGTTCAACAGACGGTACTGCAGCAATGCTTGGCCAATATGCGAAAAATGATTCAAGGATAAAAATTATTAATAATCCTGTAAATTCAGGTTTAATAGAATCGTTGAATATCGGAGTAACTGCTGCAACCGGTGAGTACATAGCCAGAATGGATGCAGATGATATTTCTGTAATTAATCGTATTGAAAAAATAATGACAGTCTTTTTTTTAATGAAAGATATTGAGGTGGTTTCCGCAGCTAATTACAGGATTAATCTTAAAGGTAAAGTGATATTACAATTGGTTCCAAAAGCAACAAAAATAAAAGCGCTCAAATTTGTTTCTTTCTTTTCAACGCCAATTGTCCATGCATGCGTTATTGTAAAATCTTATGTATTTAAAGAAAATCCTTTTAATCCTGATTACATTCATTCAGAAGACTATGAACTTTTTTCACGGCTTATTTTCCAGGGAATTAAAATGTTTAATCTGAAAGAGCCTTTATATTATATCAGGATGAATCCTGACAGTGTTTCTTTCAAGTATGAAAGAATCCAGGTCAGTACGCATACTAAAATTTCAAGGCAGAACATAGAAGGTTATATAAATGGTTCTGTTGAATATTTTGCTCTAAAAGTGATGATTAACCGCTTCAATTTTGATGTAAATCTCACTCTTTTGAAACAGGCTTTTAAACAGCTCGAATTCTTAAAAAAAACTTTTATTCAAAGAGAACAGTGCACCCCGGATGAAATTGAAGAGATTGAATTGTTTACTGTGGAACAAAAGATAGACATCCTTTTGCAATCCATTAAGTATTCAGTTATCAAAAATAAAATCCTGATTTTCATTTTTATGTTTGCTCACGCAAATTTGTTTTTAACCAAAAGAGGGTTTAATTATGTTAAATCAAAAATTCATTTTAAAATAAAATTTATAAAAAAGTAAAAATGATTTTATAGTTTGTAAATAGTAATACCTGCTCTTTTCATTTTAAATTCGTTTGTGTTAATGACATTGCCGAAATTTTTCCAGTTTTTTATCATTTTCTTCTTTTGTTCTAAAGTCCACATTTTTGAAAAATAAGTTTTCCCGGCTGCAACATCACTTTGTTTATTATTCGGGTAATTGATCGGGGAAGAAAGGAGTTTTGAAATCGCTTTCAAATATAATGTATGTGCTTGCTCTATTACAAGATAATGAAGTTCCTTCAAAGTTTCTTTTCCGGACATCTCGACAAAATCTGTTGTAATAATATTCCCCGAATCAATTCCTTCATCCAACCACATTATGGTATTTCCTATTAAATGAAACTCATTATTCGCAATGCACCAGTTGGTACAGTTAGGACCTCCTTTGATAAAGGGTGACAGACCAGTGTGCAAATTTATTATTCCTATACGGGGCTTTAATCCAAACATCATTTTTTTTATAAGCGATGTCCCAGATACAACGATAAGATCAGCTTTATTTTCCTTAGTATATTCCAGACATTTTTTGCTGTTTATATTTTCAACTTCAATAATTTTAACGGGAGGTGGAGAGGGAAACTGAGCCGCATATTTTTCAAGCAAGGAAAACCACGATTCATCAATCTCTTTTAAAAAAAGTTTTTCATAAAGTTTTTCAAAAATTCTACTAACAGCAACCTTTTGCCGCGAGAATCCGGATTCTAATACAATACACCTGATAGGAAATTGAGTATGAATTTTATTTGCAAGTGCAATTTGGATAGGTTCATTTTTGATCCAAAGTACAATATTCTCATTCATTTTGGTTTGCCATAATGAATTATCCGTTTAATATTTTCCAATGTTCCTGTGATTCGCATTTTAGTTTTAAACCATGACTCATTGTAAAGTTCGGTTCTGGGTATTTCGAAAAAATCATCTTTGTCAGTATTAAAAAATTTTTGCTTCACTGCAAGACCAATTTTATACCCGGCACTTTTGCTTAGCTCAATCGTTCTTTTATTATAACTTCCGACAGGATATGATATAGTTATAGGTTCTATTCCAATATTTTTCTTAATAGTATTTTTTGATGCAATAAGTTCATTTGAAACTTCATTTTCATCGGCAATTGTTCCGAGCATTGCATGTGAAATTGAATGCGAGCCGATTGAAAATCCTTCATCGCTTAATTGTTTTACTTCCTTCCAATTCATCATAATTTTTGGAAGCTCTACATCATTAAAATATTGTTGTAGCTTCAATATCACACTACTTCTGTTTTCATGTGAAAGGTGTTTTAAATATGGATTCATTTGCTTTGCAAATTCAACCCTTTCATTTTTATTAACCCATTTGTTTTTTCTAAGTGATTGGGGTAATGAATCAGTTTCAATTTCTATTTCAAGCTTCTTTGTATATAAAAAAAGATGTTCAACAATATGAGTCCAGGTTGGCAAATTGAAATCTATGCATCCGGTAACCACGTAAAAAGACGCAGGGCAATCATGTTTTTTTAATATAGGAGCGGCATATTCAATATTATCAACATAGCCATCATCAAACATGACAGTAGCCAGAGTTTTTTTTGTTTTTATCAATTTTTCATTAAAAAGGATTTTTTCCAGGTTGACAACATGATAATTTTTTTTAAGATAGGAAATGCATTGATCAAATAAGCCAACGTCCATTGGATCCCAGAGAGGATCACGGACCGGATTAACCCGATGAAATAAAAAATTCTTAATTATCATTATTCAGCAAGAGATGATTCAATGCAGGATTTATAAAGACTACCATTTTACAGAAAAATCGCATCTGCAAAAATACGCATCAATTTTATAAATTTATTAAGACGAAATTAATAACTGAAAAATAAATTGAATTTAAAATTGAGGTACTGCACTAATAATGTGGAAGTTTAAAGGTTTGACAAATTTCAGTCCATAAGCAAAAAAATGAAAAAAGTCCCTTTGTCTGAAAATTTCTAAGCTATAAGTTAGAATTAGATCAAAAATGATAAGAATTGAAGAATATTTGATCTTTATTTTTTTAACACTTTTCCAGTTAATATATCATCTCTGTATTTTACCGTACATGCATACGTACCTTTTGCAAAATGACCGATAGAATAGCTGAATTCGTTATAGCCCGCTGCAACTGGAATTTTTGCATTCGACTTCATCAATTGTCCTCCAGCGTTAAAAATTGTTATATCAACAGTGCCGTCTAACGGAACATTCATAGCGATAGTGATCTGATCATTGGTTGGATTCGGAAAAACATCAAACAGCTCAAACAAATCAGAAATGGCTGAACATTTTTTATTATTTAATTCAACAGCATCGGTCATATCATTTATTTCAGAAATTTCAATGCAGTAAAAAGCAGGTGCATTTGCCGGATCAATTTCATAACGTGCAGTAAAAGAATAAGGCAATGTTTTACCGGGTTGCAAAGCAGTATTTGAGAACCATTGCTCATTAATTAAGCTTCCATTTTCAGTCTTTGCACTGATTTGAAATTTGCTGATGGGTGTACTTCCAAAATTGACAAGCTCAGCAGAAAGTGAAAGCAAATTATTAATGTTTTTTGAAAATACTTTTGTTATTCCGAGATCAAGATAGGGAATCAGAACGTTTATATTCCCGTAAGCTGTATCCCTACAATTATATGAGTTGATTGCGACAAGTGTAACCGCATAAACTCCGGTATCGGAATAAGTATGCATGGGAGAAGTTCCATTCCCAGACCCGCCATCACCAAAAGTCCATTGATAGGTAGTTGCTCCTGTGGAGGTGTTAAGAAAACTTACCATCAATGGAGGAGATCCGAACGCAGGGTTGGACATAAAATCTGCCACAGGGGGAGGTGCTATATCAATTATTTTACTAGTGCTCCCTGTACACCCGGCATCGCTTGCAACTGTAAGTGTAACTAAGTAGGTTGAATCGGTTGCATACAGATGATTTGTGTTCTGTGTCAGAGCGAAAGGGGAGCCATCTCCAAAATTCCATGACCATTGATTAATTGTACCGGATGTTATGGTGCTGTTATCATCAAATGCCACAATGGTTCCGGAACAAATAACTGAATCTGATGAGATTTCTGCATCCGGTTTAGGATTAATAGTAACAGATTGAGAAACTGAATTTGAACAACCGTTCGGGATTAAAACAGTAAGGGTTACTGTATAAATTCCCGGAGCAGCGTAAGGATGTTTTGGATTCGGAATTATCGCACCTCCACCATCACCAAAATCCCATGTCCAGCCTGAACCCATATTTAGAATAGGAATATAAGTGAAATGTGTGGTATCACCTAAACAAAATAATGAATCAGTAAACGTAAATGTTGGAGAAGGATTCACGATAACAGAGTTGGTAATTGTTGCCTGGCAGCCATGTGATGACGTCACAATCAGGCTCACAGAATAAGTTAATGCATTATTATATATGTATGCGGGGTTAGGTAATACGCTCATATCCCCGTTTCCGAAATCCCAATTGAAACCAGTAATGAAATCATTTTGTACAGTACTTGTATTGATAAAATTTACTGTATTCCCTGCACATGCCGGACTGTTATTTGTGAAAGATGCAACGGGGATGGCATAAGCAATCACCTGATGTGTAATAGTTCCTGAACAGCCGAAATTATTTATTACCGTTTCCGTAACAATGAATGTATCAGCGACACTATATCCATGTATAACACTGTCCCCATAATCAGTAAATCCATCACCAAAATCCCAAATAATACTGTCAACCGTTGATCCTGGGGGAAGAGTGGATGCATCATAAAAATACATGGGAGTACCCTGGCAAACATTTGTGAATGTAAAATTTACTGTAGGACTTTCCAATACGGTTATGGTTTTTGTAATCGTAGTATCACAGGATGTTAAGGATTTAACAGTAAGCATAACATCATAGGAGCCGCTGGATGAAAAAATGTGGTTCACAGTATCTCCATAAGCAACCCCGCTTCCGTCATCAAAATCCCAAATAGAGGAGGCAATAGAATCACCGGTAGCTATAGTGGAAGTATCTATGAATTGAACGCTGTTATTAAGACATGCGGCAGCAGGAACCATAATAAAACCCGGATTTGCCTTAGTGCTGATCCTGACATTTTGCATTGTTGTATCTGCGCACAGGTTTGTTGAATTTGCAATTAGAGTTACAGAGTATGTCATTGCAACCAGGGGATAACCATGTGTCGGATTGGTTAAATTTGAATTTGGCGAACCGTCACCGAATGTCCATGTATAGCTTAAAGTGCTTCCGTCCGAAATAGTAGTTCCATTGGTAAATATTGTTAAATCACCAATACACGTTGGCGAAGCAGTAAAGTTAATTATAGGTCTTGGTTTAATAATTATATCATGCGTAATTGTATCCGTGCATCCTGAACTTCCAAAAACTATTAATTGTATTGAATAAGTTCCGCTCGAGTCAAACGAATGTACCGGGTTTTGTAAAGAGTCTAACGCTGTGGCATCACCGAAATCCCATACCCATATTACAACGGAATCACCTGCTGAAGTTGATGAGAGGTCATTAAACTGAACGGGAGTTTCGGAACATTGATTGTTCAGAAAACTGAAATCAGCGGTTGGAAGATCATGAACCGAAATGCTGTCAGAAAATGAACCCGCACATCCGGCATCACTGGTTGCTGTAAGGGTTACCAGATAAGTGCTGTCATTAGTACTGGTATAAAGGTAAGTTGGATTTTGAATGGGACTTCCGCTGCTTCCGTCCCCGAAATCCCAATGCCAAAGGACAATAGTTCCTTGTCCGATTGTACTAAGGTCTGTAAATGAAATTGGCTGCCCTAAACATGCTGCGCTGTATGTAAAATCAACTGTAGGTCTTGGCACAGTGTAAACACTATCGGTAAACACACTGACAACTCCATTGGAGTCAGTTACCGTAATAGAAATATATTGCCATCCCGAAGCTCCATAATATATATTCTGCGGAATCGTATCGGTTGAAATCAAAACACTCGCTGAGCAGCTATCTTCAAATTTAATCATGCTTACTGTACTGCTTCCCTGGTTAGTTACAATTCCATACCATCTCGAAGAATCATTAATCATGCTTAGTCCACGCGGGGCGCTGATTGAAGCAATAACTCCCAAATTACCTGATACTGGAGTCGGATTAAGCAAATTATTTCCAAGAACTAATTTATTTAATTCTCCAAGGCTTGAGCTTACCGCGAGAATATTCCAGTCATTACCATCACGTACAACATTTATTGCCGAAGGATTCGAAGAGGGTGTGGTCAGACTTTGCAATATGCTGCCTGTATTTGTCAGAGTATTGCCATAATCAATTTCCGTAATATTACTTCCTGCGTTATTAGCAACAAAGCCGATGTAATTATCAGAATCACAACTGTAAGCCATGTCAAACCCCCAGGCGTTTGCAAAGGCAGGATCAGTAAGCGCTGAAGAATTGATTACTGCATTAGCAAGTGAATTTCCGAATTCAATCTTATTAATTCCATTCCCGCTTTCATTTGTTACAAAAGCATAATAATTATTATTGGCTTTTACGATCTTGACACTTCTGGGTGTATTTAAACCAGGAATTGTCAAATTAGTATTGATCGTTGTGTTATTACTTATTGCAGGACCAAGATCCATTTTTATTAAAGCAGGAGGTGCGTATTGAGCAACCAATGCATACCAGTTATTGTTGTCCTTTACAACATCTATCCCAAATGGCAGACTAAAACCGGGATACGACATTGTATCAGGTGAAGGATTATCCAGAGAAGTTCCAAAATCATAACGTAAAATATTTCCAAAAGAAAGGTTTGCTATAAATGCATAATAATTTCCCTGATCCTTTACCACTTTTACAAAGCAAGGGTTGGATAATCCCCCGATGTTTCCAAGATTAGTACCTGTAGGAGTAGCTTTAAGATCACCCGAACAAAAATCCCAATGATAACTTCCTGCAGAAGAAGTATTCGTAAAAGTAAAATCACAAAGGGTATCGTTTGGTAAACTGAATCCGGCAACTGGGCACTGCGCAAAGGATTTGCCCGCGATGGCGAAAGAAAGAAATAAAAAGAGTTTTAATTTTTGCATATTTTTGGTTGTTTTGGTCAAAACAAAATTAGTAATAATTAAATCGGTCAGAATAGTATTCTGATCATGATAATATTAATGTATGATACTTGTTTTTGCTTCCAACAATGTTCATAAACTGAACGAAATACGCAATTTAGTTGCTGTTGGTTACGAATTTCTTTCATTAAATGATATTAAATGTTCTGAGGAGCTTTCTGAAACAGGAATAACTCTCGAAGAAAATGCATTGCAAAAAGCAAAATATGTTTTTGAAAAATATAATGTGAACTGTTTTGCTGATGATACCGGCCTTGAAGTGGAATCGTTAAATGGAGCACCCGGTGTTTACAGTGCCCGTTATGCAGGAGAAAATAAAAATGCTGAGGAAAATATTTTGAAGCTGCTCGAAGAATTAAAGGAAAAAGTAGACCGCACAGCACAATTTCGGACAGTAATTGCCGGAATTATAGGGGGAAAAGAATTTATTTGTGAAGGAAAAGTAAAAGGCGAAATTTTGAAAATAAAAAAAGGCGGGAATGGCTTTGGTTATGATCCGGTTTTTATGCCTAAAGGAAGTAACCTTTCATTTGCTGAAATGACAATGAAAGAAAAAAATAAAAATAGCCATCGTGCAAAAG
The DNA here is from genome assembly GCA_039914625.1 of Bacteroidia bacterium. GTDB lineage: Bacteria > Bacteroidota > Bacteroidia > AKYH767-A > OLB10 > DATEMK01. The sequence continues at coordinate 14,784 of JBDSOU010000070.1, forward strand.
CGTTGGAAAAGTTTTTGGAAATATTAAGAACATAAATTAATCCTTTTTGCAAAAGTCAGTTCTCCACTTAAATTTTCGATTGAAAATAATTCAACATCTTTGCCTATGAATTTTTTATACTTCAAATCATGGATCGCAATTACTGAATTCTAACATATAGCTTCCGTCATTCAATGAATATTCTCAATATACAGCACGTCACTAAAACTTACGCAACTCATAAAGCGCTTGATGATGTCAGCTTCGATGTTCCGAAAGGAAGTGTTTTCGGATTGCTTGGTCCAAACGGGGCAGGTAAAACATCACTGATAAGAATCATTAACCAGATAACTGGTCCCGATGGAGGAAGTGTTTTATTTAACAGTGAAAAATTAAATAAGGATCATGTGCAACAAATCGGTTATCTGCCGGAAGAAAGAGGATTATATCGTAAGATGGAAGTTGGAGAACAATGCCTTTACCTTGCGCAGTTGAAAGGCATGAGTCGCAGTGATGCTATGAAAAAACTCAAAGTATGGTTTGAAAAATTTGAAATAGCAGGGTGGTGGAAAAAAAAGATTGATGAACTGAGTAAAGGAATGCAGCAGAAAGTTCAGTTTATCGTAACTGTCTTGCATGAACCCAGGCTTTTGATTTTAGATGAACCGTTTACCGGCTTCGATCCAATCAATGCAAACCTGATAAAAGATGAATTGCTGAAAATGAAAGATAACGGAACCACAATTGTCCTTTCCACTCATCGCATGGAATCTGTTGAAGAGTTATGCAGTCACATCACGTTAATTAATAAATCTAAAAAAATTCTTGATGGATCGGTTAAGCAAATCCGAAAACAATTCAAGTCTAACGTATATGAGGTACGTTATATTGGTCATCCGATTAGTCTCGCAAATGGCTTATGGGGCGGGTTTGAATTGATAGATTCACATTCAGAAGATGATTATAATTATGCAAAAATTAAAATCCCGGATGACAAACAAACCAATCATTTGCTGCAATCGCTCACATCAGAAGTGCAGGTGATCGGGTTCAATGAATTCGCGCCATCAATGAATGATATTTTTATTAAAATCGTAAGTGATCAGCCTCCATTATTAAATTAAAATAATATCCTGATGAGCATAATAGGTCTTATAATAAAACGTGAATATTTAACCCGGGTAAAGAAAAAATCTTTTATCATAATGACCATTTTGGGGCCATTGCTGATGGGAGGCTTTATTGCATTTTACATTTACCTTGCCATGAACCAGGGGGATACTGTTTCGAAAATAAAAGTAATTGATGAAACGAGCGAGTTGTTTCCAAAACTTAAATCATCCAATACCATCATTTTTGAGAAAGATACGATGCCCATTGAAATTGCCCGTAAAATTTTCAACAGCAATGACTATTATGCCATTCTCTACATTCCTTCTAACACCTTTGAAAATGCCGACAGCATAACTATGTTCACCGAAAAGCAACCCAGCCTTACGGTTAGCGATTATGTTGAGAATAATCTGCAAAAACAACTCGAAGAATATAAGCTGAACAAAGCGGGCATCAACAAAGCAACGCTTGACTCCATTAAAACAAAAGTTAATCTTGTGCAAAAAGCAGTTGATGACAAAGGCAATAAAGAATTTTCTGCCGGACTTACTGCGGGAATTGGATTTGCAGCCGGACTCCTTATTTATTTATTTATTTTCATTTATGGTATTCAGGTAATGCGTGGAGTTATTGAAGAAAAAACCAACAGGATTGTGGAGGTGATTATTTCATCAGTCAGGCCTTTCCAGCTTATGATGGGAAAAATTATCGGAATAGCTTTTGTTGGGTTAACACAATTTCTGCTCTGGATAGTTTTAACTTCGGCAGTTACTTCTGCAGTCAGTTCAGTAATGGTTGGAAAAAATGAAAAGGCAAAGGAAAAAATGGAGCAGTTTAAAAATCCGGGTAACTCGGTGAATAAAAATTTTCACAGCCAAAGTAAAAACATTGACATTTCCAAACAATTTGATTTGTCAAAAATTCTTGAGTCACTAAACCTTACTAAAATTCTTTTTGCATTTCTTTTTTATTTTCTTGGAGGATACCTTTTGTACAGCGCCCTGTTTGCCGCAGTGGGTTCTGCTGTTGACAGCGATACCGATGTGCAGCAGTTTATGCTTCCGGTAACATTACCGTTAATTTTCGGGTATATTGTTTCTACCATCGTTATGGCTAATCCCGAAAGTTCACTTGGTTTCTGGTGTTCCATCATTCCGTTTACTTCGCCTATAGTAATGATGGTACGCATGCCATTCGATCCTCCATGGTTTGATATTATTCTTTCAATGATTATGCTCATTCTCGGATTTATTGGTACAACCTGGATTGCATCGCGCATTTACCGCACCGGAATTTTGATGTACGGAAAAAAACCATCCTGGAAAGAACTGGGAAAATGGCTGTTTTATAAAGGATAAAAATGAAAATTGCTGTAATAGATTGCGGTACTAATACATTTCATTTGCTTATCGTAGAAACTAAAGCGCCTGGAAAATTTAAAACTCTTTTAAGAGAAAATATTCCGGTGAAATTGGGTGAAGAGGGAATTACAAGTAAAATAATTTCTCCGGGTCCATTTCTGCGGGGAATTAACACACTAAAAAACTTTAACAGCCTGATTCTTAAAAATAATCCGGACCAGGTGCATGCCTATGCAACCGCAGCCATTCGAAATGCTGTTAATGGCAACGATTTTTTAGATCATGCAAAAAGTGAAACAGGCATTGAAATACAATTGATTGACGGCCAAAGAGAGGCTGAACTTATTTATTACGGAGTAAAGAAAGCTGTCAGATTAACAGAGGATAAAGTTTTGATAATGGATATTGGCGGAGGAAGTGTGGAATTTATTATTGCAAACAACAACGAAATTTTCTGGAAACAAAGTTTTGGAATTGGCGCTGCTCTGCTTCTCGAAAAATTTAAACCCTCTGATCCGGTTAAGACATCTGAAATAATTGAAATTAAAAAATATCTTGAAACAGAATTGCAACCGCTTTTTCTTAAACTCCAAACCTTAAAAACAAAACTCCAGACCCTGATCGGCTCTTCCGGTTCTTTTGAAACTTTTGTTGATTTGATTTCCTGGCACTTCCCTTCGCCCCGGGTAACCGAAAGACAAACGGAATATGAAATACGATGGGATGAATATTTAACTGTCTATGAACAGCTCATGCACTCCAATCTCGAAGAACGAATGAATATGAAAGGAATGGCAGCAATGCGGGTTGACATGATTGTGGCAGCAGCTATTTTGGTAACATTTATTTTAGAAAAAACAAAAATCACTAAAATGAAATTATCAACGTATGCATTAAAAGAAGGAATTTTATATGAAGCCTTGAATAAAATGACAATGAACAAATAAACAAATAAACAGTAAACAATATTTAATAAACAATAATTAATAATTAATTATAAAACTGTATGCCTAAAATTTTAATCATAGACGATGAAAAAAGTATTCGCAACACGCTGAAGGAAATTTTAGCTTATGAGCATTATGAAGTTCATGAAGCACCAGACGGGCTGGAAGGAATCAAAATGGCTGAAAAGGAAAAGTATGATGTTGTGCTTTGTGATATAAAGATGCCAAAGATGGATGGTCTTGAGGCGCTTGAAAAGTTGCTTGAAAAAAACAATGATGTGCCTGTTGTAATGATTTCCGGGCACGGCACAATTGAAACTGCTGTCGAAGCACTGAAGAAAGGCGCATTCGATTACATATCCAAGCCGCTTGATCTGAACCGCATGTTAATAACCATTCGCAATGCCATGGAACGGAATTCGCTGATCACCGAAACAAAAACACTGAAACGGAAAATTTTCAAAACCTCCGAAATGATCGGTGAATCGGAAGGAATTAATAAAATAAAAGAACTGATTGAACGGGTGGCACCCACTGAAGCGCGTGTATTAGTGACCGGGGAGAATGGAACGGGAAAAGAATTAGTAGCAAGGTGGATACATGAAAAAAGTCCTCGTTCTACATCTCCGTTAGTGGAAGTAAATTGTGCAGCCATTCCATCAGAGCTTATTGAAAGTGAATTATTCGGTCATGAAAAAGGGTCTTTTACTTCTGCTATCAAACAGCGGTTAGGAAAATTTGAAATGGCGAATGGCGGAACCATATTTATGGATGAGATTGGCGACATGAGTTTATCAGCACAGGCAAAAGTATTGCGTGCATTGCAGGAAAATAAAATAACACGGGTAGGAGGAGAAAAAGAATTCAGCGTTGATGTCCGCGTGCTTGCGGCAACAAACAAAGACCTTCAGAAAGAAATTGAGAAAGGAAATTTCCGCGAAGATCTTTATCACCGTCTGAGCGTGATTGTGATTCATGTGCCTTCATTGAATGAACGTAAAGATGACATCCCCCTGATTGCCGATCATTTCATGAATGTGATATGCACAGACTATGGCATACCGGTGAAAACTTTTTCACCTAAAGCTTATGATGAATTAAAAAAAATAAACTGGACAGGAAATATACGGGAACTGAGAAATGTTGTGGAAAGGTTAATTATTCTGTGCGACAAAACCATTACGGAGAAGGATGTTGTTACTTATACTTCACATGTGAAATAGAACAATTAAGCTCCATTCTTCAAAGAAGAACCAATTTTCAATGATCAAATTACAAAGTTTGCAAGAATAGTTAACTTTGAACGTTGAACAACTTATCCCAACTCATCGGATAGAAAATTGGAAATTGGAATTTGGTCATTGACAATTGATGCTGAATCTTAAACCTTAAACTTATGCTATCAACCATTTTAATTGACGACCAGGAGATCTGCACAGAAATGTTGAAGGATATGCTTGAAAAAGACAACTCGGAAGTAAGCATTTCAGCAGTCTGTAATTCAGGTAAAGAAGGGATAAAAGCCATCCGCAAGCACGAACCCGACCTGGTAATACTTGATGTGGAAATGCCCGGTATGAGCGGTTTTGAAATGTTGCGCGAAATTAAAGACCCTGACTTTGAAGTAATTTTCACAACTGCTTTTGATAAATATTCTATCGAAGCCATTCGTTTCAGTGCGCTTGATTACCTGCTGAAACCCATCATTCCCCATGAGCTGAAAGCGGCCATTGAAAAAGTGGAGCATAAACAAAATAAAAACATCAACCGTCAATTTAAAACCCTTTTCAAAAACCTTCAGGAAACAAGACGACCGGTTAATCAAGTTGCGTTACCTGCTCTTGAAGGGCTCATTTTTGTAAACGTTGTGGATATTATCCACTGCAAGTCGGATAGCAATTACACTACTTTGTTTTTAAAATCAGGTGAAAAGATGATGGTCACAAAAACGCTGAAAGACATTGAAGGCTTGCTGGAAGGAAATAATTTTTACCGCATTCACCATTCACATCTGATTAACATGATCCACATAAAAAAATATGTGAGAGGCAATGCCGGATATGTGGTTATGTCAGATGGCGCAGATATTAATGTAGCACGCAACCGTAAAGAAGAATTTTTAACCCAATTTGCTCATTTGTAAATTGGAAATTGAAATTTCTTAACTTTCAAATTTTTGATTTGAATCCGTTCTGTACCCCTCAAATTTTCCCCGGCACCATAAAATCATTTTTAATCAATCGGTAAGATGCAAACCAAGATAGTGTTGCACCAATAGCAAAAACAATTAAAAATACATTTACAAAATCAAGGGGCTGCATGCTTACGGGATAGGAATCCACAACAAAAGAAGCGCTGTCGCCAAGACGGATGAGCTTGAATTTTTCCTGTGCAAAACAGATGAGCCATCCGAAAATTATTCCTCCTATTCCGCCTATCAATGAGATCATCAGCCCTTCGGTTAAAAATATTTTACGGATGATGTTCAAATCGGCTCCCATGCTTAGCAGGATGCTGATGTCTTGTTTTTTATCAATGATGAGCATAGTAAGCGAACCGATAATGCTGAAAGCGGAAATCAGAAGAATAAGACTGAGAATTAAATACACCGCCCATTTTTCTGATTCAAGAATTTTGTTAATAAACTGATGCTGTTCCAAACGGTTTTGCACAGAGAATGCCGCACCCGTTACACCGGCAATTTTCCTTTTCAAAATTTCGGGATCGGCATTACTGTCTAATGCAATTTCCAATGCGCTTATTCTCTTTTCTTCCCCGATAAGCTCCCGCGCAAAACGCAAAGGGACGATCACATATTTGGAATCAAAATCCTGCTGTATGCTGAAAATTCCGGAAGGTTGAATCAACAGGTTGGTAAACGCATCTTCGGGAGTTAGCATCGCTTCGCGCCCGCGTTTGGGTACGTAAATATTAAGGTTGCTGAAAACATCGTCAAGGTTCATTCCTAACGTATAGCCTATACCCCCTCCTACTACTGCATAATCTTTGTCTTTTTTTTGCAGCGCCATTTCGCCCTCCACAATATTATTTTTCAAACCGGACGTTTGAAAATAATTTTCGTCCACTCCTTTAATGACAGCAATAACCTGTTTTTCGCGGTACTTGAGCAAAGCGCTTTCTTCCAACACCTGTGTTATTGCTTTAACGCCTTTGATATTTTTTATTTCATTAATTTTTACAGCAGCAGGATTAAAAGATTTTCCTTCAACAAGGGTGATTTTAATATCGGGATCAAAAGCATTGTAAAGGGAGGTCACAAGGTCGCCAAAACCATTAAACACTGATAGCACAATGATCAAACCTGCGCTTCCGACTGCAATGCCGATAACCGAAACCCAGGAAATAATATTAATTACATTGCGCGATTTTTTTGCAACAAGATAACGCTTGGCTATGTAGAGGGGGAAAATCATTCTAATTTGAAAATTTGTTAATTTGAAAATTTGAAAATTGTAAACCAAATTTCGTCACAGTATTTTCAAATTGTTTCATCTTCAAATTTTCAAATTGTTCTTATTTCCACGCTTTTACAATTAATCCTGTTCCTGTGGGATGTTTCATGGTTACATCGAAATAATTTAACACATAAGAAACAGGAAATGCAATGATGTAATAAAATGGAAGGATGATAAAAAATAATTTGGATGCACCCAGCATGAGTATCGGGTACTTCATTGACAGGCGCCATGAAATTTTTCCGGGTGCACCATAACTGTACCTTGCTTCAGCTTTTGAGAAACCTGCGCTCAATAATTTTTGTTCAATCTCTTTTATGTTATAACCATCACGCACATGCTCTTCAATAAAAGAAGTTTCTGAACCCTCATGTACGTCTGATCCGCCCTGATCGCTTGGGGTAGAGATTAACAACATGGCTCCTTTTTTCATGGATGCATGAAAATTTTTAAACACCAATACGTCTTCCAGAATGTGTTCCATCACATCAACCGATAAAACGAGGTCGTACAAATTATCTTTTTTGAAAATTGTTAAATCATCCACAATAAATTTAACACGGTCACCGGCACCGACCTGCTGAAAAAAATTATTGCAGTCAGCCACTTGCTCTTCTTTTACATCAACAGCAAGAATGTTACACTTTTTAAAATGCTTCCACATCCAGAATGAATACTGGCCGAAACCGGCCCCTGCATCTAAAATATTCAACCCGTTTCCGGACTTTGAACTAAAAGCTTTTAACTCCTTATGCACATGCCATGCACGCAATAACAGAAGATCGAGCAAAGAATAAAAAGTTTTTCTGAGAAAAGGTGATTTATTAAAAACGTTTCCCAAGCTGCGTTTGATCGGATCGTATTGCATTGAAAAGGGCTTTAGGTTTAAAGTTTAAAGTTGTTTGATTTGTGTATTGTTGGACTGTTTACTGCTGACTTTCTTCTTCCGGTGGAATATGAAGATCTTTCATGATGTTGTGTATTTTTTCAGCATAATCGAGCGAGTCATCAAGGTAAAATTCAAGTTCAGGAATTATACGGGCCTGGTTTTTTATTTTGTTGCCAAGTTTTTTCCTGATGTGAAACCTCTGTCCAGTAATATGTTTGATCAGTGCATTCGGGTCTTTGTCTTTAAAAATGCTGAGGTAAATTCTTGCAATGGCAAGATCAGGAGTCACTTTTGCTTTTGTTACGGTTACAAATGAGTTGCCGTAAAAATTTGATCCTTCTTTTTGAAACAATTCAGCAACCTCTTTCTGAATCAGTCGTGCGAATTTATTTTGTCTTGTTGAGTCCATGTCTGAGGAAGTTTAAAGTTTAAAGTTTAAAGTTTGAGCTACATCACAACATAATCTTTCAAATAATAATCCCAATCGGTTCCCCATTTTTCTTCAATCGTAATCATTTTTTCTTTATCGGCAAATTCCGGATGTTTTGCTTTTAATGTCATTCTTATAAAATGATGGTTGAATACACCCCATGCAACATGCACGGGCTTGATGTCACCTTTTTCCAGGCTTCTTTTTTTTGAACGCACGTATAAATCAAAATCAGCCGTTTGAATCCGTTCGTCAAATAAACCTAATTTATCAATCGCGCTTTTTTTCATTACGATAGTGTTCCCGATAAATCCTTCTGAAACAGCATCACCAAATTTATTAAAACGGTTTTCAGTAAAAAGTTCCCAGTCATTATACATTAGTTTGTGCATTAATTTTATTGCGGCATTATTTACACCCATTAACGAGATGACATGTTTAATCCTGTTCCACTTTCTTTTAAACCGTTTTGTTTCATCAACATTTTCGAGACGTTCTATTCCGCAAGGTGTGATAATTTCAAGACTATTTTTTTCGGCAATTTCAATTAATCTTTTGTCCCAGCCGGGGGAAACAATTACATCATTATTTAAAAATGCAAGTATATCAAACTTTGCCTTTTTAATTCCCTGATTCT
>JBDSOU010000263.1:0-7435 GCA_039914625.1 Bacteroidia bacterium
GACCGGGAAAATTATGCACATTAAATTTTATGTAGGCTGTATCAGGATAACCGGGCTGATTATAAATTGGTACTCCATGATGCTGCGGATATGAAGCAATTGTAGTATTACCACCTGAGCCGGCAAGCTGGCACGAGCCATCATCCATAGTGGCAGCAGGGTTGTAATTTAAAGAAAGAGAATTGGTGCATCCCGGTACCTGGCAGGACCCATCGTCAACAGTAGCATACGGATTAAAATTAGGGGCTGCGCTGTTCATACATCCCGGTATTAAGCAGGAACCATCTTCCTCTTCAGCTGAAGGATCGTAATTAGTTGCGCCCGCATACATGCATCCTTTTTTCTTGCTGCATCCGGCAATAATGCTGCAGGATAAAACGAGCATACATAAAATTTTAAACGCACCTTTCGAAAACAGCACCGTATTTCTCATTGCTTCTTTTAAAGAATTTTACACGCTGGTTTGGGTTTTCGCACATACGAAAACATGATGCAAATTAAATAAATAAAATCAAACAACCAGTTTTCTGTATCTTCAAATTGCCCCTGCATTCAGCCGGACACCGGACAGCAAACTATGCTACTCTTTTCCAATCAGTGATACATAAATCAAAAGCATCCATACAGCAATATTAATAATCAGTAATTCCCCGCTATGGACATTTGGTATTTTCTGTTGGAATGCGGCTCTGAACGTAATTACTTTTTCTTAGTAGAAGTCTTAAGTAATGATTCATACTTTTCAATCCAATCTTTCACCGTCATTTTACGCATCAACTCACCAAATAATTTAAAGGGAATTTTTTCAGGCTTCTTAAAACGGATGCAGCTTTTACCCATATCCAATTTGGCATCGGTATGTTTTGGATATTCTGTTACAAACCATTTCAACAGCTTTGGGTCAGCATATATGCCCATGTGATAAAATGCAATAAAATTTTTCTGACTGGCAAAACCAGCAAACGGCAGTGGATCTGCAGGTTTACAATGGTAACCATTCGGGTAAAGTGAATGTGGAACAACATAGCCCATCATTCCATAACCCATCGTTTCTTTAAAACCTTTGGGAAGATTTTTTAACACTTCTTTACGCAATTTTGTCATTGCTTCTTTTTTATCTGCCGGCAATTCAGCGATATACTCGTCCGGTGTTGCTGCTTTTGATTGCATCTATTATTGTTGTTTTCTTTTTTTTATCAAGTGTAAATTAAAGAAAAAAAACTAATACAATAGTGATCAGTAGAAAGTAGAAAGCAGGAAGTTTAAAGTAGTAAATAGAAAGTTGGCTGACGCGGCTAAGAACTTTATACTTTATACTTTCTACCTTTCTACTTTAAAATTACTTTTGTCCAAATATGCTCCAACGCATCTCACGCATCCTTCTAAAAATAATGCTCTGGTATATCATTCTCAGCATTGCCACTGTTATTGTTTACAGGTTTGTGCCACCACCGGTAACGCCTTTAATGATCATCAGGCTGTTTGAACAAAAGAGTGATGGAAAAGAAATGAGACTTAAAAAAGATTGGATGGCGCTTTCCGGAATTTCGGCTTCACTGCCGCTTGCTGTAATTACTTCCGAAGATCAGAAGTTTGAAGAACATTTCGGGTTCGATCTCGAAGCTATTGAAAAAGCAGGGAAATATAATAAGCGTCACAACGGTAAAAAAGTGAAAGGAGCCAGCACCATCAGCCAGCAAACTGCAAAAAATGTTTTTCTCACACAGTCGCGCACATGGGTGCGCAAAGGGTTCGAAGTGTATTTTACTTTTCTTATAGAAGTGTTTTGGAGCAAAGAGCGCATTATGGAAATATACCTGAACGAAATTGAAATGGGCGATGGCATTTACGGTGCCGAGGCTGCTGCACAAAAATATTTTCACAAGCCCGCAAAAAAATTAAACAATTCGGAAGCGGCACTCATTGCAGCCTGCCTGCCCAACCCGCGAAAATGGTCGCCTGCAAAACCTACACCTTACATCATGCGAAAAAAAGACTGGATACTGAGGCACATGTCCATGATGGAGGCAAAAGATTTTTAAAAGCCGGCAACCACTCCAAAACGGATAACCGGGTTTGAGTAGGGCGAATTCACATCATCAATCACATCATAAAGAACTAATATTTCCATTCCCACACTCCTGCCCACCATTTGCAAGTAGCCGCCTCCCACTAACATGCTGTGAATGTTTTGTCTTTTTGCTATATATGAAAAAGGATCATACACCTCCAGGTTTAATATTCCATATTCCCCATAAAGAAACAATTCATTAAACACGAAATATTTTCCGAAAAGGCTTCCGCCATAAACACTTGATGTGTATTTGTACGACTGCAATATCCCGTTATTATCATAATAATATTGCTTATAATCATAATAAATATAAGTTGCACCAACGCCCGCATGAAATTTTTCAGTAACCTTATAAGCCATAATTGGCGAAACCTGTACGATTGTCTGATCGCCAAACTGCAGCGCCAAGCCGCCTCCGAAATAAACCCGGTCCCAGAAAGAAGGCCCCTTCGGTTCTGATGAAGGCATTGTACGCTCCATCGGAGGTATTGCTGCACTGTCTTGTTGGGCAAAACTTACATGAATGCAAAAAATAAATAGCGCTGAAGCCAATAATAAGCCGCGTTTTTTGCTGATTGAAAATAACATAAAATTAAAATTTAAAATCTTTGACATAAATGGTAAATTAAAGTTTATTCTGCAACTTTGTTTCCTCATCAGCAAAGATAGCTTAAAATAATTCTCATTTTAAATGAACCATCTATGAATATTATTGTCACAGGCGCCTCAAACGGAATTGGCTACCAAACTGTTTTGGAATTAGCGCGGAAAGAAAACACAAATATTTTAGCGCTTTCGCGAAACGGGAAAAAACTATTGCAGCTGCAGCAGGAAGCAAAAAAAACTAATCCATCTTCCGCAGTTTTCGCTTTTCCTCTTGACATCTCCGCTTACAATGAAAATCTGTTGTTAAAAGAATTAAAAGAAAAGAAATTCAATGCAGTGGATATTCTCATTAACAATGCCGGGCTGTTAATAAATAAACCGTTTGAAAAATTAACCGCTGAGGATTGGATGGATGTTTACCGTGTAAATGTTTTTGGAGCTGCACAACTGATTAAAACGCTTTTACCCCTGATGGGAAAGAAAAGTAAAACGCACATTGTAAACATCAGCAGCTACGGAGGATTCCAGGGGAGCACAAAATTTCCCGGGCTTGCTGCATACAGTTCCAGTAAAGCCGCTTTGGCAAACCTTACGGAATGTCTGGCCGAAGAATTTAAGGATAAAAATATTTCTGTGAATTGTCTCGCTCTCGGTGCAGTGCAAACCGAAATGCTGGGCAAAGCTTTCCCGGGTTACGAGGCTCCCACTTCACCAGCTCAGATGGCGCAATTCATAACTGAATTTGCAACTAACGGCCATCACTATTTTAACGGAAAAATTCTTCCCGTAACGCTTTCCACGATTTAGTTTTTTCAGATCTCTGCGCCTCTGCGTGAAACTTTTCACCTTCAAAATCCAGGATAAATTAATTTTGTAATTTCGAATTATTAAAAAATCATTACTGTCCTGCCCCTTCGACATTTTAAAAAATGAAAATGATATTTAATTTCTCTTTCCGGAAAATTGCAACAGCTATTTTTTTAGTAAATGGTTTCGTTGCAAAATCGCAGTTTACAAATATCCTTATTGATGATGCTACCTTTCCGAATGAGCCGTCCATCATCATAAATCCTAAAAACACAAACCAGTTAGTAGCAGGAGCTAATTTTGACAATGTTTATTATTCTACCGATGGCGGGTTAACATGGATCAATAATCTTATTAATTCTGCTTACGGCATCTGGGGCGACCCGTGCCTGACAGTTGATACTACAGGCAACTTTTTTTATTTTCATTTGTCTGATTCACAATTTGGCGGATCATTTGGCGGACCGGGCTGGTTAGACAGGATGGTTTGCCAGCGGTCAACTAACGGGGGCGCTACATGGAGTACGGGAACCTATACCGGCCTTGATGTGAATGACAGCACCAAGGATCAGGACAAGCCCTGGTCAATTGTGGACCATACCGGCACCAGCCCTTATCAGAACCACATGTACCTGAGCTGGACAGAGTTTGACGATTACGGCAGCACCACTGCGGGAGACAGCAGCCGCATTTTATTTTCAAAAACAACAGACGAAGGAGCAACATGGAGCACTGCAATTTCTATCAGTCAATTTTCCGGAGATTGCATTGACGAAGATAACACAGCAGAAGGTGCAGTTCCAGCTGTAGGTCCCAATGGTGAGGTGTACGTTGCATGGAGCAACAATCAAGTGATTTATTTTGACCGTTCGCTTGATGGTGGACAAACATGGCTTCCCGGTGACATTGCAGTTTCCACACAACCTGTTGGCTGGGATTATTCAATTCCGGGTCTATTTCGCTGCAACGGGTTACCCATTACTGCATGTGACATCAGCGGCAGTCCCTATAACGGAACTATTTATGTAAACTGGACCGATCAGCGCAACGGACTAAGCGATACGGATGTGTGGCTTTCAAAATCAACTGACAATGGAAATACCTGGTCGTTACCCGCCCGTGTGAATAATGATCCTCCCGGCAAACACAATTTTATGTCATGGATGACAATAGATCAGGCAACCGGAACTATATATATAGTTTTTTATGACAGAAGAAATTATAATAATACACAAACCGATGTGTATCTTGCCTATTCCACTGACGGAGGAGCTACGTTTACCAATGTTAAAATAAGTGCTTCTCCATTTATCCCGACCCCCGGAATTTTCTTTGGTGATTATATAAACATCACAGCGCACAACGGAAAAGTGCGACCCATCTGGACACGCATTGCAAGCGGAATTTCCAGTGTGTGGACTGCCATTATTGATTTCCCAACAGGCATTGATGCAGCAAATAATTTTTCGCTGAATACCGAATTGCAGAGTTTTCCCAATCCTTTCCTCCATCAAACCATGATCTCATTTAATTGTAAAGGCGAACAGGAACTCACGCTCCGGCTATACGATGCAACGGGAAGAAAAGCTGCTGAACTGTTTTTTGAAAAAAAATTTACTAACGGCTGTCACAGTTTTTTTTTAGATAATGATAAGTATAAAATGTCATCCGGCATTTATTTTATGAAGCTGAGCAATGGCAATTACGCGGAGACAAAAAAGATTGTTGTTAGCCAGTGACTGGGCACCTGCTTCTCCTTTATTTTTTGGTCTCTATTTTCAGACAGCATAAATAAATCCGCCTTCCTTATATCCTTCCCGACACCACCTTGTCCAACTGCTCATAAACAGAATTGCGGCTGATAAATTCAGGAACAATCTGTTTCATCTTTTTAACAATTGCTTCATTATCCTGCGTATCAAACAACCCGATCAGCACTTTAATTTCTGAAGATATAGTTGAAAAATCATATTCCTTCACTTTTGCAATCATTATCTTTTGATGATGTGTTGGCAGCGTGTTTTCATGATCGGCTAATAATTCTTCATAGAGTTTTTCGCCAGCCCGTAAACCCGTATAAGTTATCTGTATGTCTTTTCCGAGTGACAGGCCGGAGAGCTTAATCATCTTCTTGGCAAGCTCATCAATCTTAACCGGTTCGCCCATATCGAAAATAAAGATCTCCCCTCCTTTTCCCATTGCTCCTGCTTCAAGCACGAGCTGGCACGCTTCAGGAATCGTCATAAAGTAACGGGTAATGTCAGGATGTGTAACGGTCACGGGCTGCCCTGCTTCAATCTGTTTTCTGAACCTGGGTATGACCGAACCGTTAGAGCCCAGCACATTTCCAAAACGGGTGGTAATAAATTTACACTCCGAATGTTTATTCAACGATTGAATATAAATTTCTGCGATGCGTTTGGTAGCTCCCATGATGTTAGTCGGGTTTACGGCTTTATCAGTAGAAACCATCACAAATTTCTTTGCTTTGAATTCATGTGCAAGCTCCGCCACAATCTTTGTTCCGAGTACGTTGGTAAGAATAGATTCTGATGGATTGTTTTCCATAACCGGCACATGCTTATAAGCAGCAGCATGAAAAACAATGTCAGGGCGAAATGTTTTGAAAACATTACGCACCCGTTCTGAGTTTCTTATATCACCGATTACAGTTTCTACATGACCTCGCTTACTTGCTTCTTCAATATCGAGTTGTAATTCATACAATGGCGATTCGGCACAATCAAGCATAATCAGGCTTTTAGGCTGAAAAGGAATTACCTGCCTTACGATTTCACTGCCTATGCTTCCGGCAGCACCTGTTATTAAAATAACTTTCCCGCTTATTTCATTTTTAATTTGTGCTATATCTAATTGAATCGGGTCACGGTCCAGCAAATCTTCAATTTTAATTTTCTTAATCTGTTTGAAGCTCAGTTCACCGTTAATCCAGTTGGTTACAGGGGGAACATTCAATACCTTCGTATCATACTGCATGCACGATTCAATAATATCTTTTTTCCTGTGCGGAGAAATATTCTGAATGGCAATGATGAGATGTTGCACTTCATTATTTTTTAAAAGGGTTTCCAGTTCAGCCGCTGCATTATAAATCGGAATTCCTTCAAGATATTTTTTACTTTTCCCTTCATCATCATCTACAAAAGCCATTACTTTATATTTGGAACCTGCATCGCGGTCAATGGCTCTTTTAGCAATCACCCCTGCATCACCAGCACCGTAAATGATCACATTGGTTTTATCGCGCGAAGGGTTTTTTAATTCAGCATACAAAATTTTTACAGCAATCCTGATCCCTGTCATAAAGGTAACAGATATGATCAGCTCCAGGATAACGATAGAAAAAGGTATTATAAAAACATGTTTCGTCAAAAAAGTAACAATATTGAGTACAATAAAAAAACCTGATCCGGTTAGAAGCGTTATGAAAACGCGCACAGCATCGCGCGTGCTGGTGTACATAATAATTCCCGCATACGTTTTGAAAAAAATAAAGCTGATTCCGCGTGCAACAAGAATAATAGGAATTACTTTTTCAAGGTCTAAGATTTCGTTATAAGGCACATGAAAATTAAATCTCAATAAGTAAGAAAGTACCGAAGAAAATAAAATGATGCCAAGATCGCCCGTGAAAATGATCCAGCGCGGAATATTTTGTTTTGTGATAATCATATCAGCTCAACGATAAAATAATTTAACAAAGTTATTAAATGAAAACGAGAGTGAGAAAGTGAGAAAGTGAGAAGGCGTGAAAGTGCCGATTTGCTTGTTACCCGGGTCGGATTATATTCGTGATTGGTAAATAAAAGTGAAATTATAAATGTTCGTCTTAATATTTTAATTTTGGTCACAAATGAAAATCCTTTTTATTGTTCCCTATCCTACAGGACAGGCTGCCAGTCAGCGGTTTCGTTTTGAACATTATTA
>JBDSOU010000253.1:0-10474 GCA_039914625.1 Bacteroidia bacterium
TACAGGTCAGCAATACGGTTTCGTATTTGTGGATTGCAGACATCACCAATCGCTATTACGCAGTGCCCGAATACCTTTCAGCACGAACCATTAACCTGAGATTGAATATGAAGTTTTGAGTTGAACGAATTACGAATCGAATGCGAATTTACGAATGGCAACTTGTTTATTGTCTACTTTCTTTTTTGTGTTTGAAGTAAATCTGAACTGATTACTGAAAACCATAGTTAAAGAATTGGTAATTCGTATATATTAGACCTCTTTCATAATTTGGAATATAAATGATCACGATATAAGAAATGAACGTACTGATTCTAAGCTGATAAACTAATAAGGTTTGTAATTTCGGAGTTATGTTTTCTACTAAGGTTTTTCGCAAGTGAAAAATATCCATTAACCTTAGTAGTAATGGACGTCCCGCCATCATAAACCTTTTTACTTTCATTTATTATAAAGTCATAGAATAGATTGAATTATGAAAATAATCGGTTCGTTATTCCCACCCGTTATTCGTAAATTCGTGCACATTCGATATTCGTACCAATGAGAAGAAAAATTTCGTCTGCATATAATCCTGATAACAAAGCCCTCTTAATAAAAGGGGGCAGGGAGTATTTTGATTTACTCGAACAGCTTATTGACAATGCAGAAAAAATAATTCACTTTCAAATCTATATTTTTGATGATGACGAAACCGGAAAAAAAATAAAAGATGCATTGATCAGAGCCGCCAAACGGAATGTAAAAATTTTCCTGATGCCTGACGGTTATGCATCACGATCTTTGAGTGACGATTTTGTAAGTGAACTTACAAGTGCCGGTATTGCCTTCCGATGGTTTGAACCGGTGCTTAGCAGTACAAAATTCTATTTTGGCAGAAGGCTGCATCATAAAGTTTTTGTGGCCGATGAAAAAGCTGCTCTTGTTTCAGGATTAAACATCAGCAACCGTTATAATGACATTGGCGGCATACCTGCCTGGCTGGACTTTGCAGTTTTTGTGGAAGGACAGGTTTGTGCAACACTGCATCAAATATGTGTTAAGCTCTGGGGAAAAAGAACCGGAGAAAAAAGATTACCGGTCGAAGAGAAAAAAATAATTTTTAAAAATGAATCAGACAGCGATCACGTTCTGGTACGTGTAAGACGAAATGACTGGGTGCGGGGTAAACATGATATTTCGAAAAGCTATATTGAAATGTTTAACAAAGCGAAAAAAAGCATTACTATCATGTCAAGCTATTTTATCCCGGGACGCCTGTTCAGGATACGGATTAAAGCAGCTTTGAAACGAGGTGTGAAAATAAGAGTAGTTCTTGCAGGAGTTTCTGATGTGAAGCTGTCTAAGTACGCTGAACGTTACTGGTATCCCTGGCTGTTGAGAAACAATATTGAAATTTATGAATACACCAAAACAGTTCTTCATGCAAAAGTTGCTGTTTGTGATGAGCAATGGACAACTCTTGGCTCTTATAATGTAAATAACCTGAGCGCTTATGCAAGCATTGAATTAAACCTCGACATCAAAGGAGAACATTTTGTAAAATCAGTCAGCGATGAAATTAATACTGTCATTAAAAACAACTGCGAACAGATAACTATTGAAAATTATGAAAAGAAAAAAAATATTTTATGGAGAATGGCAGCGTGGGGCGCATATACTACGGCAAGAGTGCTGTTGTTTCTCTTTACTTATGATGTGAATAAAGAGCGGGAAAATTAAATCCAGTTCTTCGTGGTAACAAGCTTAAGTTAAAATTTAATCTCTTGAAATTAAAAGTTGAACATCGCCATCAAATGCGGCAGTGCCAATTCCTTTTATGATGAATGAAAAAAAAATGATTTCAGAATAAAATATTACACTGCTAATTTGATTATAAAAGTTGATCCCACCCCATTCTTTGGTTTCCACTTTAAATTCACCACCATGCCATTGGTAATGATGTCATAGCTTAATGATAATCCAAGACCTGTCCCCTGCCCTGCTGGCTTTGTAGTAAATAATGGTCAAAGATTTTTTCTATAATATGTTGAGGAATTCCGTTGCCGTTATCTTTAACTGAAATGCTGATTTTATGATTTGATAATTCAGTGATTAGTTCAATAGCCGGCTTGTATTCGTTTACCAACTTCAAACTTTGAGCTTTTCGTTTTAAACTCTTTTCATTAACCGCATAAAAAGCATTGTTATACCAATACCTATTATAAAATAATCCAAAAGAAATTGGTATAATGCCGATAGAGAAGCCGTTTAGTCCAAATCACTTTGGACTATTACGGATTCCGTATCGGTATTAAATAAATTCAGCAGCACATGCGAAATATCCTGTGGCACTACATTAATTTTCGGAAGATCAGGTGCCAAATCTTTTTTTATTTCGCACTTAAAGTCCGGGATTTTTGCCCTGGTATAGTGATAAGCAAGATTGAAAATCTCAGTGCACAATTGATTGATGTCAGTTGATTGTTTCCTCGTATTAAATGCCGCAGTGTTTGTGAGACTATAACCTGATATGTCGAGGATGAGTATGTTTTGAATATATTTGAAAAATATTCAGGAATTGTACATTTCAAAAATTAAAGCAACATGCTTAAAGCATCCATAGATATTAAAAAAATAGCAGCGTCCCGGCTTCATGGAGTGGACTTCAGCAATCTTTCTTTCGGAAAAGTGTATTCCGACCACATGTTTATTGCTGAATATAAAAACCACAAGTGGAATTCGGGGCAGATTGTTCCTTACGATAAAATACAATTCACACCTGCCCTGTCGGCACTGCATTACGGTCAGGCAATTTTCGAGGGATTTAAAGCATATCGGAATAATAAAGGAGATGTGCGTATTTTTCGCCCGTCCGATAATCACAGGCGTTTGAATAAATCGGCAGTACGGATGGCAATGCCCGAAATTCCCGAAGAAATTTTCCTGCAAGGGCTTACCCGCCTTATTGATCTGGACCGCGACTGGGTTCCTTCTGCTACAGGCACTTCATTATATATCCGTCCCGTTATGTTTGGCACCGAAGAGCATGTGGGATTAAAACCTTCTGATACTTACGTGCTCGCCATTATTACCGGGCCCGTGAGCAAATTATACAGTGTTCCGCTTAAGGTTCTTGTCGAAACGGAATATACCCGGGCCGGACAGGGAGGAGTGGGATATGCTAAAGCAGCAGGCAATTACGGGCGTTCACTTTTTCCTGCAAAGCTTGCTCAGGAAAAAGGATACCACCAACTGCTATGGACCGATGCGCAGTACCATCGCTATATTGAAGAATCGGGAAGTATGAATGTGGCTTTCGTAATTGATAACGTGTTGGTTACTCCCCCCGCAGGCATCACTATCCTGGAAGGCATTACCCGCGACAGTATTCTTACCATTGCCAAAGACATGGGAATAAAATCCGAAGTGCGCAAAATTGCCATTGATGAAGTGATTGACGCGCTATCTGAAAACCGCCTGCAGGAAGCTTTTGGTGCAGGCACGGCTGCTACGGTTGCTCCTATTGTAACAATAGGCTATAACGAAAAAGATTATGCTCTTCCCGCTTCCACTGAAAATTCAATTTCCAACATCATTTCAAAAGAGCTTGACAAAATATGGTATGGTGAAGAAGACAAGTTCGGCTGGATGTGGAAAGTGTAAGCGCCCGCTTTAATGATGCCGGTCGGGCAGATAAAATTGAAACCCAATCGTTCCCCGGTGTGCGGTGAATCAATTCTTAGTTGTAAAAGTAAAGAATGTTGAATAAAAGATGATAGCAGGTCTATCGTAGTCGCTATGCAAGCGGAGGCTGCAAACCGCCTCACGGTGCTTGTTTAGTAATAAACAAGTATTGAACGGACAGAGGAAAAGGTTTACTAAAACGAAACAGGTGCGAATAGAAGCCTGGACTGAAATGTCCTTGCCTGCACGCCTATTTTTCCTCTATATATACCGTTCTATTGTGCAGAATTGTTTTATTTTAATATTTTTACTTTTTCTGATGCACCGCCAATAGTTAGCAGTCATTGTACCGGACAACCCACCAGACACGAAAAAAATGGAAATACTACTATGCGTAAACTTCAACTTTTTCCCAATAACCATTCTTTAAAACCAGGACTCCTCTCAGTACTGACAATAGTGTCTTGTGAAGTAGTGGGAATAAGGACAAGTTTTACCCTTGACTTGGTATAAGCCACCATTTTTTCAATGGCATCTATATTCACGATAAACTGCCGGTTGATTCTGAAAAATTTTTGAGGATCAAGTATTTTTTCAAGCTCATCCAGATTATTGTCTGCTGTGTATTGCATTTTAGTATGCGTGACAAGATAAGTTATTTTGTTCTCCACAAAGAAATAAGCAACATCGCCCAATTCAATTGTTTTTATAATGTCTTTGAATCTTATGAGAAGGCGCTTTTGAAATTTTTCGCTGTTTATTTTTATTAATTCATACAGCTTTGAATAATCCGCAGCAGGATGCGCATGTTGTTTTTGGAATTTTAAAATTGCGTTTGACAGTGCTTCTTTGTTAACCGGTTTCAACAAATAATCAATACTATTGAACTTAAAAGCGTCAATTGCATACTGGTCAAAAGCTGTTATAAAAATTATAGGGCAATCAATTTTCACCTCTTTAAAGATTTCAAAGCTGTTGCCGTCAGAGAGTTGAATATCCATCATAACGAGATCAGGACATACATTTTTTTTAAGCCAATTAACCGCGGATTTCACACTAACAATTTTGTCAAGGATATGTGTGGAAGGATCAATTTCTTTTAATAGACGTTCGAGGCGCTCGGATGCAGGTTCTTCGTCTTCAATTATTAATAATTTCATTTAAACAGGTTTTATAAGTGGAATGGAAACAATAAAATCTTTTTCAGTTTTGATAACTTCTACATTCTCCGAGGTCAATATTTTATAGCGGTTAATGATGTTCTGTAAGCCGGAACCAGTTGAGGCTTCCGGATTTCGCTTTGGGTTTAAATTGTTTTTTATAGTTAATTTATCTGCATTTGCAGAAAGAGAAATTAAAAGGGGATTTTCTTTAGAAACCGCATTATGCTTTATTGCGTTTTCAATCAATATCTGAACAACAAGAGGAGGAAGAAAATACTTTTTTGTTTCTTCAGGAATATCCAAATTCATTACAAGTGATTTTCCAAATCTTTTCTGCTGAAGAAAGAAATAAGATGAAGAAAGATTAATTTCTTCCTGTAGCGTAATTAAATCTTTATCGCGGTAGTTTATAAGATTGCGAAAGAACACAGAGAGATTTTCTACGTATTCAACAGCAATGTTTTTATCATTTTCAATTATGTAAATTAACGTGTTGAAAGTGTTAAATAAGAAGTGCGGGTTTACCTGGCTTTTTAATGTTTCGAACTGGAATTTTATTTTTTCTCTCTCAAGAGATGCGAACCTGTGCAGTTCTCTTTCGCGCCATCTTAAAATAAAAAAAGCAATCCCGGCAAGAATAAAAATAACTATTAACGTAAACCAAGTCTCATTCCAAAAAGCTTTGCTAACAGTGAAATCAACTTCAGTTTCGGAAGCATGCTTAAATTCATTTCCAATTGTTGCTTTCAGATGAAAGGAATATTTACCTGGAGGAAGTCCGGAGAAAATTATGCTTTTATCCTTTGTGTAAATCCAATCTTTATTATAGCCATCCATTTTGTATGCATAATTCACTTGTTCAGCGTTGGCATATCTGATACCTGCAAATTCCACCAGGATATTATTTTGATCGTATTTTAATTTTCTACCGGAAGAAATAATTGCATTATCTGCAAGAGATATTGCCTTCTTTATAACGGGTTTGGTTGCTACGGATGGTGGTTTGTAATGTGAGTTAAATTTTATAATTCCATCTTCTGTTCCTGCCCAAACATTTCCTTTTTGATCCACTGCAATAGAATTGATATCGGGATTGATTCCTTCAGGGTTAATTTCAAGATCGAAATATTCAATATTGCCTGTTGAAATATTTAATACATCAATTCCTTTCCGTGATACGAGAACTATGTTTCCATTTCCGTCACAGGCAATTGCTGTAATTGTTTTTTGGCGCAAGCCGTCAGATAAATTATAATTTGTAAATGTCTTTCCATTATACTTATATATTCCTTCGTCAGCGGTACTGAACCAGATATTGCCGAATGCATCTTCTATGATGGAATAAATAATATCACTTTTTAACCCTGCAGATTTATTATAAGAAATATATTTCTGACCGTCAAAGCATACAAGCCCTTTGCCATCGGTTGCAATCCACACTTTGTGTTCAGTGTCAATAAATATTTTATAAATGAAATAATCACCAAGCTCTTTCTGGTTTTCCAGGCCTATAAAGGAACATTGTATAACATCTTTATTGTAATCTGCTGGAAGCATGCATTTAATAACTCCGCCTAAGGTGGCAAGCCAAATTTCTTTTTCATCACCGGTGACAGATAAAATACTTGCATGCTCCAGATCAGGATAACCTGTAATTTTTTGTTTTTGATTATTAATCGTATTTAACCTGTATAAGCCATCGCCCATTGTTCCGATCCATATATAGCCAAACTTATCTTCATAGAGGCTTACTATATCAATCAATTTATCATTTGGAGTGATGTCGTAATATTTTGTTTTTACTTCTCCGTTCATAAAGAAAACTTTCATGAGCTGCTGATCAGGAGTAAACAGGAGGTTGCTGTTTTTGTCAACTAAGATGGTGTGTATAAAACTTAATTTATAATTATTGATGCTATTTAAAAAAGAAAATGTATTTCCCTGTGTCCTGATACAACCTAAAGTGGAGGAAATCCAGATGTTGCCTTCGGTATCTTTTATAACATAGTCGGCTTTACTAAATTTTATGGAATTACTTTCTTTAAAATTTCTGAAATCGGAAAATAACAGGGGATTGTAATTTATCAAACCATTTTCTTCTGTTGCAATCCAGAATTCTTTATCTGAAATAATGAAACTATTTACCTGTCCATACTTCCAATTTGCGAATGCCGTGGGAATTTCAATTTTGTTTTTTTCAGTATCGTATCTGCAGATTCCTTTGTCCTGTGTAGCAATCCAGATGTTGCCTTCGGAATCTTTTTTGAGATCGCGGATGATTTCGTCAGGTAAATTGTTTTTGTAAGTCAACTTGCGGATTAGTTTTTTTTCTGCTGAACATATAGCAATGCCCTGGTCGGTGCCGATCCATATATGCCCGGAGTTGTCTTCCATGCAGACGTAAGCATGATTGTCGTTTAAGCCGTCATCAGTATTGATATTATAGAGACGGTTCATATTAAAATAATAAACCCCTTCACCGGCTGTAGTAATCCATAACATTCCTTTTTTATCATGCAAAATAGAAGTAATGGGTTTGGCAGGAAGCCCTTCTTCGGGATTAAAAAGTTGCAGCGAATCGTTTTTGAGGTATGCTATTTTTCCGTTTTTGTATCCTGCCCAGATTACATGATCCTTGTCCTGTGAAATGGCGGTGACATCGTTAGCAAGATTTTTATCTTTTAACAGGTACCGGGAGAAATCCAATCCATCGAACTGGTACAAACCTTCGGAAGTTGCCATCCACATTAAGCCGTTGTGATCCTGGAAGAGGGTGTTGTAACGGAGGTTGGGGTTGTCGCGCGTGATGGAAACCTGCTTAAAGAAAAGCGATTGCGAAAAGGAACTGTTCGCGAAAAAGCACAGATAAAAAAAAGCTTTTAAAAATTTACGCATCAGTTTTTTTTATAAACCTCTCTCTCTTTCTCATCGCTCCAAAGGAGCGAGGTTGGAATCTGTTTTTAATTCTGCTTTTATTGTAACTATTATTTCGCTTGCTATTTTTTCGTGCACCACTTTGGGAACTTTAATCTTGTGATCTTTGAGAAGGACGGAGAACTGTGCATCTATTTTGAGCTTGCTGCCGGAAACTGTGAGGGTGCTTTTGATGATGCGCTCCTGGTCGGTGCCGTGGATTTTTAATATTCCTTTTGCGCGGACGTGGTACACGCTGTCTATTGTGAAATCAATGTCTTCGATAATTTTACCGTTAAAAACAGCGGTTTTAAATTTGTCTGTTTCCATGTAGTTTTCGTTGAAGTGCTCGCGCTGCAGGGTGCCATTAAAACCCCGGAAGGAGATGATGGCCACTACGAAAGAAAATGTTTTGCCGGCAGGATCAATGGAGGCGATGAGATTTTCGGATGTGGCTTCGATTAATTCAAGGGCTGCGTTGGAGTGGAAGTGGATACTGCCATTGTTGCACCGGTAATTTTGCTGGGCAAAAATTTGGAACGAGCAAAAGGATAATATTATCAGTGAAAAAAATAATTTATTCCTTTTCATATTATGCAAAATTAGCGGAATGAAAATATAAAAAGTCAAAATCAGGAATTACACAGAAAATGCCAACCCCTCGGATCAAATTTAATTACTTTTTATTTTTTGAGTGGTTGACGATGGTGAAGACTCTGGAGATGTTGAAACCGAACTGGATGTCGCCCTTTCCCCAACTGCCGTCAGTTTCGGTGATGAAGGCGCGTTCGTTCATTCCGAGGGCGTTGGTGAAGTGGAGCTGGAAGACGTGGCCGCCTGTTTCGATGTCGAAGCCGATGGAGAGGGAGTTTGTGTAATCAATGTCCTGCATGCTGCCTGGGAAGACGTAGAAGTATTCGAGCATGAAGGCGATGCGCTTAGAGAGCTTGATGCGCCCCTGGGTGCCGAGTGCAACTACATCGTGACGGTTGACGGTTTCGGTGACGATGTTGCGATGAATGAGGGTGGGTGATAGCTGGAGGGTGAGTCGTTCGGAAAATTTTCTGCCGATGATGAGCTGGTTGACGAAAGCAAGGCGGGAGGAGAAATAGTTGGTGCGGGTTTCGTCTTCAAACTTTAACCCGTTGACGGTTATGCCGGAAACGAGGATGAGTGAGAAGGGTACGGAACGGGGTCCGGTGGATTGCCAGAGGAGTCGGTATTTGAGGAAACCATCCACTTCTTTTTTGGAGCTGCTGCGACCGATGCCAACCATTAAACGTTTTGAGATTCCATAGTCGAGGCCGAGACGGATAGTAGCCTGGTCAAGCCCATAGAGCTGGTAAGAACCGCCATTGAGACGCCCGAAACGGTGGGAGATGCGAAAGTCGAGGACGCCAGCCCCGAGCAACTCTATGGATTGGCCGTTAATGACGCGTGTTGATTTGAAGCCGT
Source organism: Bacteroidia bacterium (assembly GCA_039914625.1). Taxonomy (GTDB): domain Bacteria; phylum Bacteroidota; class Bacteroidia; order AKYH767-A; family OLB10; genus DATEMK01. Next base: position 9,198 of record JBDSOU010000253.1, read on the forward strand.
TGGTGATGTATTCTTTCTGAGGGGTGGAGTCGCTGATGAGCGAAAGGAGGTCGTCCTGGGCTTTTGCTGTGAACATGCAAGCTATAAGGATGACGAGTGTAGTTAGTTTTTTCATGAGAAGTTAATTGGGTTATGGAGGTAATTAAGGTAATTATGGTAATTGAGGTAATTGAGGTAATTGAGGTAATTGAGGTAAATAAGGTAATTATGATAATTTATGGTAATGCGGACACGTTGAGTAATCGGACGATTTGGTACCGGCTGAATACAACCTTACCCCTACCCCATTCTGTTGAGCGGGGCAAGAGGAAGGCTTTTTAAATTTTATATTATTTATGATTTTTCGAGCGGCTGGTAGCTTATGTCAACGAGTATCTTTACTTCTTTAGCTACTTTTTCGCTGACAAGCTTGGGAATCTGAATGTCGTAATCCTGGTTGAGTATAGTAAACTCAGATTTGGCGACTACTTTTCCGTCTTTAATTTCTATGGTTGCTTCTGTTATTACGGGCTTCGTAACTCCGTGCAGGGTGAGGTCGCCAGAAACTTTTACAGGATAGAGACCGTCTTTGGTGAAATCAACTTTTGAAATGTCTTCCACTTTTCCTTTGAATCCGGCTTTGGGAAATTTAGTTGACTCGACATAGTTTTCGTTGAAGTGTTCCTGCATGAGCGCTTTTTCAAATTCGAAGCCTTTCAAGAGGACGGAGAATTCGATATTGCCGGTGGCAGGATCGAGAACAGATGCTGCTTTGGAATTGTGCGCTTCGATTTTTTCGAGAGGCGCATCGGAATAGAACGAAATATTTCCATCGCGTGTAAAATATTTTGTCTGCGCTGATACTTGGGTGAGGGCGCTGCCTGCGAGCACCAAACACACTAACATTACTTTTTTCATTTTCATTTTGTTTTAAATTGTTTAATTGTTATTTATATTTTTGTTGTTACCTGGTAAGCATAGAATCCTATATAACCCGCTTCTTCAAATGAGACGACTGAAAATAATAGTTCTGAATCGTGTGAAGCGATTACTATATCGGTGTTTATATTTTTTTCACGAACGGGTAAATATTGTGAAATAAATTTTCCGCTTAACCTTCTATTGGCAGTTACCCCGAGCTCGTGAAGGAGATTGAGTGATGCATAGTTGCCATAGAGAATATCACCCGAAAAATTTATTTTGAAGATGGGAAGGATGCTATCGTTGTGACGGTTCACTTTTTTTGGCGGCAGTCCGTTAAACTTTTTTAACGGAATGTATTTGTTTGCGCTTTGTAA
>JBDSOU010000200.1:0-4201 GCA_039914625.1 Bacteroidia bacterium
TTCCATTTCTCCAGAAATTATTGAAACTCACCACGCGGCTGGCAGTTTTTTATCCTTCCGGGTTTAGCGATACGCCTCTAAAATAAAAATATTTTTTATCTTGGAACTATCAGTGACTAAAAAAGGGAGGCGTTTTGGCGCTCTCCCTCTCATTATAGAAACTTACAGAAATCTTTATTGTGTTACGTTTTGCGGATTTTCCTGCGGAGCGGGAATGTTGGAAAATTTCGGACGTACAATGAATGTGTGAGCAAGAGATTTCGAGCGTTCAAAAAAAAGGGCTGGGAACGTGGTAGTTTCAACAGTGGAACCTGATATAGTAACGGTTCGGAAATCTGCCGAAGAACCCGGAAACCTCGCTGTCGCCACTGGCATCGGTTACAAAGGAAACAGGAGTATAAGTTTTTTCAGTTTTCGGATCGGTGAATTGATCTACGGTTACATTTGGGGGAGTGGGTAATGAGTTGGGCTTTGCTGTTCAGCAAACTACGGATGGAGGTTATATTTTTAAGGATGGACAAATAGTTTCGGTGCGGGTAATGATGACTTCCACCACAACTGTAACATCACCCGTTACCTTAGTCGCCAGCGGAGGCACCGTTACCACTCTTTGCACAACAGTTGGCATAAGCCCCACCCCGACCCTCCCCGGTGGGGAGGGAGTTGCTGTCGCGCCTAATCCAACGGAAGGGGAGTTTGAGATTGAGTTGCCTGAAGGGGAATCCACGCGCAAAGCGGAGATTGAAATTTATGATGTTTATGGGATACGGGTTTTTTATGAACGTATTTTTAATGAGACGAAAAAGAAGGTTCGGCTTGATGTTGCTTCGGGGGTTTATTTTGTGAAGGTGAGGATGGGCGGAAAGGGTTATTGTGAGAAGATTGTGATTGAAAGGGAGTTCAGGCGATAATTGTTTAATTTTCGTCATCGGACGATATCTAAAGAAATGTTTTTGCATTGCATCATAATTACTTTAATTTTGCAAAATGGTTTATATACTATCCCTTAAGAAAAAAGACAGTCGCAGGCGATTAGCAAAACTTCTTCGCAACCTGCCGTCAGAAAAGAAAACCGCGCCTGAAAGGTGGAACCTTTTTTTCGGAAAAGTAACTATAACCGAAGACCCGGTAAAAATTCAACGAAGGCTTCGCAATGAATGGGAGTAATATTTTAGCAGATACCAATGTGCTGCTTTACCTTCTTAAAGGCACCTCTGCAATCGGCAATTTAGTGAAGGGAAATAAAATTCATATCTCATTTGTTTCTGAGCTTGAACTTTTTTCGTTCCAAAAAATTTCTTCGGGTGAACAAACTGCTATTACGCATCTTCTCGAATATTGTGTGATGATAGGATGGAATGAAAAGATTCAGAAAGAAGCAATTATTTTGCGAAAAGCAACCGGTTTAAAAATTCCTGACAGTTTAATTTTGGCAACAGCCATTGTAAACAAAATTCCGCTTTTAACTGCTGATAAATCATTTGAAAAAGCCGGACGGAACTTTGCTGAAATTATTCTGATTGAATCTTAGTATCTTTTAGAGTGGGAAAATCAGGGTATGAGAGCAACCAGGCAGTGAGTGCCCGTGATTACGGGTTCTGTCATGCTAATTTTCATTAATTTTGCACCCGCAAAATCAAACACAATTATGAAAGAAGTATATATCGTTTCCGCAGTTCGCACCCCCCTGGGAAGCTTCGGAGGAAAACTGGCAGGCGTTTCTGCAACAAAGCTGGGAGCTGCTGCAATTAAAGGAGCTTTGGAGAAAATTAAGCTTGATCCTAAAGAAGTTACGGAAGTATTCATGGGAAATGTGTTGCAGGCGAACCTCGGACAGGCTCCCGCACGCCAGGCGGCAATTTTTGCAGGCTTGCCCAATACGGTTCATTGCACTACGGTGAATAAAGTATGTGCATCAGGGATGAAAGCAATTATGCTGGGAGCGCAATCCATTATGTGCGGTGACAATGATGTGGTTGTTGCGGGCGGAATGGAAAACATGAGCAGCGTTCCGTTTTATTCTGAAAATATACGATGGGGAAGCAAGTACGGAGATGTTAAAATGATTGATGGCCTTGCCAAAGATGGTTTGACGGATGTGTATAACAATTATGCAATGGGAAATGCAGCGGAGCTTTGCGCAAAAGAATGTAATATTTCGCGCGAAGACCAGGATGCTTTCGCCATTGAATCATACAAACGTTCGCAGGCTGCATGGGCTGCCGGAAAATTTACTGATGAGATTGTTCCCGTTGAAATTCCGCAACGCAAGGGCGATCCTGTAGTTTTTAAAGAAGATGAAGAATTTAAAAATGTAAATTTTGAAAAAGTTCCGCAGTTGAAATCTCCTTTTCAGAAAGATGGTACAGTTACTGCTGCAAATGCATCAACCATGAATGACGGAGCAGCGGCTCTAATTTTAATGAGCAAAGAAAAAGCAGATAAGCTCGGCATAAAGCCAATTGCATTTATAAGAGGATATGCTGACGCAGCGCAGGCGCCTGAGTGGTTTACAACAACACCATCAAAAGCAGTTCCGCGTGCGGTTGCTAAAGCAGGATTGAAAATGGAAGACATTAATTATTTTGAACTGAACGAAGCATTTTCAGTGGTAGGAATTGTAAACACCAAAGAAATGAAGCTCGATCCTGAAAAAGTAAATGTAAACGGAGGAGCAGTTTCACTCGGCCATCCGCTGGGTTGTTCAGGGGCAAGAATTATTGTGACATTGATTAATGTTTTAAAACAAAATAATGCAAAGTATGGTGCAGCAGGAATTTGTAATGGTGGTGGTGGCGCAAGTGCGATGGTAATTGAATCAGTTTAAACTTTAAACTTTCTTCCGTGACTTACGCCATCTGCAACCTTAGTATCGTTAACCTGAAGTTCGAGCCTTCACACCGGAGTGAAACAGCTTCCCAGGTTTTATTCGGTGAGTCTTTTGAAGTTCTTGAAACTGCTTATGATTGGATTAAAATCCGTTTGGATTTTGATGGTTATGAAGGATGGATACTTCAATCGCAGTGCGCTAAACTTGAATTTGACGATTACAAACAATTGAAGAAAGAAGAGATTTGTATTTCTTATGATCTTGTACAAATTGCCACACATGGAAATGAAATTTGTTCAATTGTTATTGGAAGCTCTTTGCCTTTTTATAAAGATCAATATTGTGTTATAGGAAATCTGAAGTATAATTTTGACGGCAACGCGCGTTATCCTGAACGGATGGAATCAAGCAATACATTAATTGAGAACGCCTATATGTATCTTAACTGTCCGTATATGTGGGGTGGCCGTTCGCCTTTCGGTATAGATTGTTCGGGTTATACCCAGATGGTTTATAAATTATCGGGCATGAAATTAAGACGTGATGCTTCGCAGCAGTCAGAACAGGGAACACTTGTTAATTTATTGGACGAAGCGCAACCCGGTGATCTCGCTTTTTTTGATAATCCTGAAGGAAAAATCACTCACGTGGGAATTATTATCGGGGATAACAATATTATTCACGCTTCAGGAAGAGTAAGGCTTGATACAATTGATCATGTCGGGATTTACAATACAGATATAAAAAAATACTCACATAATCTTAGACTGATTAAAAGATTTTTGTGAGAAGTTTAAGGTTTAAGTTGAAAATAAATAATTAAATATATATAAAAATGATACGAAAAATTCTAATAGTGGTTGTGTTATTCCTTGCAGTAATGAATAGTTCATTTGCGCAGGTAAAAAAAGAAGAAAAATTTGAAGTGTATAACCCAAAGGCGGTTCCCGTTGAGGATCTTGCAAAAGCAGTTCAGCAGGCGATGATGCAAAATAAGCATGTGATGATCCAGATAGGAGGTAACTGGTGCAAATGGTGCAGAGTTTTTTACAACTTCACCAAATCAGATCATGAAATTGATTCAGTTATGAATGCAAATTATGTAGTTATGCATGTGAATTACAGTAAGGAAAATAAAAACCTACCCTTTCTTGAAACCATGGAATTTCCGCAGCGGTTCGGGTATCCTGTTTTTGTAATTTTAAATGTAAGCGGACAAAGGATCCATACACAAAGTTCGTGGTATCTTGAAGACGGAAATAAAAAGAAAGATGGCTATGACAGAGAAAAGGTGATGGCATTTTTGAAAGACTGGTCGCCTGCTGTACTGGATCCTAAAAATTATGAGGATGAGAAAAAGTGAGTTTAAAG
>JBDSOU010000072.1:0-12612 GCA_039914625.1 Bacteroidia bacterium
AATGGTGGAGGTGTCGGAATGTATTTGAGCACTAACTTAGATAATGCAAATGGCCTTATCAATAGTTCTCCCACTTTTGCCCAAATACCTGTAACAGAGTTTTGCGTATTCAATCAATTTTATTTCAACCAACAGGCAAATGATCCTGACGGAGATCTTCTTGTTTACTCATTGGTTCCTGCCGAGGATGCCACTACCGGCTGTCCATATACACCTAATAATCTTGCTTATGCAACAGGTTTTACTGCAACAGACCCGGTTACAACGGCAACTGGTGTTACCATAGATACCGCTACAGGACTGATCTCCTTTGTTCCGACAATGGCCGGGGAGGTAGATGTTGTTTGTGTCAGGGTTGATGAATGGAGAAATGGAGTTCAGATAGGACGGGTTAAGCGCGATCTTCAAATCCACATTGTTGCAAATTGTATTATCTCACCGCCTTCTTTTGATTCAACCTTGTATAATAATACCATAGGTCAATTTAATATAATTGCTCAATGCGGAGACACTTCCGTGATACTTGCTTTTCAGCATGATATTCAATGCGGATCTATAGTTCCCACCGATGTTCGGGCAACTGATCCAAGCGGATTGCCAAATCCAATCCTGTCTGCAACACCGCTTAACTGTCAGAACGGAGTTACTGATAGTATTCTGATAACATTTTATGAGCCTCTTTTTGCAGGCATCACGTACCTGTTTACCAAAACAGGTAATGATGGAAATACATTCCTCAGTGAATGTGGAACTGCAATGGATGAATTCGATTCCATAGCAGTTTTTGTGGTTGACTCTTCTGTTTATACAATCCCTGTTCAAAATGTTTCCTGTTTCTTTACACAGCTCACAGTAAATTTTCCGGTTGATTTGCTTTGCGGAACCATTGTTAATGATGCCAGCGATTTTCATTTTGTGGACGCTGCAGGGACTAATGTTCCTATTATTTCAGTGACCAGCAATTGTAATCCATCTCTGCAGTATGATTTTACAAATACGCTTACATTCACTTTTGCCTCAGGTGTATCGGGAACAGGACCTTATTATCTCATTGTTGATTCAGGAATAGATTTGAATACCGTTGCCAACAGGTGTAATACGTTCTTTAGTGTTGGCGATACTCTTGGGCAATTTAATGTTACCAATAATATAATAGTGAATCTTGGTCCTGATATTACAGTTTGTGCATCAGATCCCTCTCCTGTAATTAATGCAGGAAATCCAGGTACAGTTTTTACATGGTATTATAACGGCACACTGTTGCCAGCAGATACCATGCAAACACTTACAGCTGATACTTCCGGTCAGTATATAGTTACTAGCTTTTTCAGCGGTACTTGCCAGGGGACTGATACTATAAATGTAACCATTATCCCCGCACCTATGGTAAATCTTGGTCCTGACACAGCTATTTGTGTAGGAGACCTTGTACCAACACTTGATGCCGGAAATTCCGGAGCTAATTTTCAATGGTATTTCAATGGAACTTTGCTCCTGAATGATACACTTCAAACTCTTGTGCCTGACACTAATGCTGGTACTGGAGTTTATTCAGTCACTGTAAATACAGGCGGTTCCTGCAATACTACAGATTACCTCACCTTCACTATTAATCCGCCTTTAGTACCTAATGTGGGTATTGATCAAACTGTTTGTCAAAATACTCCGGTAACTTTATCTGCCGGTGTATCAGCAACCAGCTACCAGTGGTTCGATCAGTTTGGAATTATTCCCGGTGCAACGGGACCGACTTACCTCGTAAATACTGGTGCAACGGGTACTTATACTTTTGGAGTAATTGCAACCGGACCTTGTCAGGGAACTGATTCTATGACACTTATTGTTGACCCTATTCCTAATATAACGTTAACAGGCAACACTGTGGCGTGCATTACCGATACCCTTTTTGCAAATGCAAGCGGAATCAGTGCTTATCAGTGGTATGTTGATGGTGTACTGTCAGCAATTACGAATTCAACATTTATAATTACAACTGCCGATGGCGCTCCTCATATTTATTCTGTTGTTGCATCCAATGGCACCTGTTCAGATTCTACCCAACTGACTGTCACCGTCTTTCCAAGTGCTCCTGTACCCACAGTTGCTAATGCTGCTTTTTGTTCAGGTTCCACTATTTTACCGCTTGACGCAGGAGTAACAGGTACAGGATATCAATATCTGTGGTCAACAGGTGAAACCACTCAAACTATAGTTCCGAATAGTGCCGGTATCTATACGGTAACAGTAAGTCTTGGTGGAGGATCATGTACCTCTTCAGCAAGTGCAACAGTTGCAATGGTGACTACACCGCAACCTTCTTTAAATAACGAATCAAGATGCTCTTCCAGTTCGCAGGTATTGATACTTGATCCGGGTGTGAATGATCCGTCATACAATTATCAATGGTATGATAATTCCGGAACCGCAATTACAGGAGCTACTAATTCGACTTACACTGTTCCGCAACCATTTGTTGCCGGAAATTACAGTGTAACTATTACTAATACACAAAACGGAACTACCTGTTCAGGATCCGCATCAATGACGCTTACTATTAATCCGTCTGCAACCGTTTCCACTACTTCAGATCAGGTAATTTGCGAGGGATCTTCGGCATCATTTACTGCAAGCTCACCAAACACTTCACCAGCTTTCACATGGTCAGGGCCTGATTCTTTCTCATCATCCGATCCAAGTATCTCCATCAGCAATGCCACTACGTCTAATTCCGGAACATATATAGTAACGGTTACCGATGCAGGAGGTTGTACCGGAACGGACACTGTTGCGCTCACCGTAAATGCTGCACCGGATTTAACAATTTCAGCTTCAGATACCATTAACAATTCAATAATTAATGTTTGTGAAATTGATCCGTTCCCGTTGCTAACGGCTAATGCACCAACTGCTGTTACCTATCAATGGACTTTCACTAATGCAAGCGGTGGAATAAACAATAACTTCAGCATGGCTTCTTCTGTACAGGTTAACAGCCAGGAATATGGAATTTATACAGTTGAAGTTACGGATGCCAATCTTTGCACCAGTATTTCAACAATTGAGGTTGCTGAAGAGCCTTGTGAAATCATACCTCATAACGTTATGACTCCGAACGCAGACGGTAAGAATGATATATTCTGGATTGACAATATTGATACACATCCGAATAATAATGTACAGATATATAACAGGTGGGGAAATAAGGTTTATGATGAGTCAGGGTACAATAATACCACTGTTAAATTTACTGCCACAGATTTACCTGATGGAACTTATTATTACTTAATTACCGCTCCTGATCTTGCTGAACCTTTCAGTGGATCGTTGACAAAAATTACCGAACCGGAGAAATAGTTTTTGGTTTTTGTTTCAAAACAGCAAAGCGAATCCTTCAGTTGAAGGATTCGCTTTGCTGTTTTATTTACTTTTGCACACCTATGAAAGTTACTGAACATCTTAAAAACGCTAAGAAAACTTTATTTTCAATTGAGATTCTTCCACCTTTAAAAGGAAAAAGCATTGATTCTATTTTTAATGTGATTGATCCGTTAATGGAATTCAATCCACCGTTTATTGATGTAACCTATCACCGCGAAGAATATGTTTACAAAAGACGTGAAGGAGGTTTTCTTGAAAAAGTCTCCATCCGCAAACGCCCCGGCACTGTAGGTATTTGCGCAGCATTGATTAACCGGTACAAAACCGATGCTGTTCCACACATTATTTGCGGAGGATTTACAAGAGAAGAAACCGAAAACGCGCTCATTGATCTTAACTTTCTTGGCATTGATAATGTGCTTTTGCTCAGGGGTGATGCCATTAAAACCGAATCGTCTTTTGTTCCCGAAAAAGGAGGGCACGATTATGCAATTGACTTGGTTAAACAGGTCGTAAATCTTAATAAAGGAAAATATCTTGATGATGATCTGATAGATGTTCAACCAACAAACTTTTGTATTGGCGTTGCTGGATATCCTGAAAAACATTTCGAAGCGCCCAATATAAAATCGGATATTAAATATTTAAAGCAAAAAATTGAAGCAGGGTCTGATTATGTGGTCACGCAAATGTTCTTTGAAAATCAAAAATATTTAGATTTTGTAAATAGTTGCCGCGAAACAGGAATCATCATTCCGATAATTCCGGGTCTGAAACCTCTCACCACAAAAAAACAGGCAACACTTCTTCCAAAAACTTTCAAGATCGATATACCCGATGATTTATTGAGTGAAATTGATAAATGTAAAACTGACCAGCAGGTAAAAGAAGTGGGAATTGAATGGTGCATTCAACAATCAAAAGAACTGATTAAATTTGGTGCGCCCTGTCTGCATTATTATACTATGGGTAATTCGGATACAACAAAGAAAATTGCCGGAAGTGTTTTTTAAAAAAATGTCTTGGGATAAACCCATTTTTGCCTGATGAAAAATTACAGTCAGTTTCGAGCAATGGTTGCGATAGCTAAAGCAAGCTTTCGCTCCACCACACGAAGCCCTTCCGCTGTAGTTTTTACATTATTATTTCCCCTGATTTTTATTCTTGTTTTTGGATTCATTGGGGGCGGTGGTTTTGGAGTTGAACTAGGGGTCAATACAATTTCCGACAAAAACAGCCCGGTATATTTTGCATTAAAAAGCATCAGCTTCATTCATATTAATGAGGTTATGAATGATGAGGAAATGATGCAGTCTTTAAAAAAAGGTAACCTTGACGGTATTATCAGCATTACTCCTAATAAAAGCTCCAATTCAAAATTTCTTGTTGACCTGCAAACGTCAGCTGCGTCTGTTGAAAAAGGACGCTTGCTAAAACTTGTTTTAGATAATGTCATAAACAATATGAATTTGCAAAATGCAAATCTGGTTTCAACTGTGGCTGAGCTTCGTCAGCAGGAAATACATGGCAGGGAATATAAAACCATTGACTTCATTCTTCCCGGACAACTTGGTTTTTCTTTACTCAGTTCAGGCGTGTTTGGAACGGCATTTGTGTTTTTCAATCTGCGACAAACACTGGTGATAAAACGTTTCTTCGCCACACCTGTTCAGCGCCCCTACATTGTTTTAGGAGAAGCGATTGCACGAATGGTATTTGCGTTATTGGGCGCTGCTTTCATTCTCGCTATAGGGTATTTTGCATTTGGGTTTACGCTTATTCACGGTTTATACACCGCTATGGAAATGTTATTTCTGGCCGCCATAGGGCTGATTGTTTTCATGGGTTTTGGTTTTATTGTTTCAGGAATTTCAAAGAACGAAAGTACCATTCCGCCATTGGCAAACATTATAACACTTCCGCAATTTTTATTATCCGGTACCTTTTTCGGTATTGATGTATTTCCAAGCTGGCTGCAGCCTATATGCAAAATTCTTCCGCTCACCTATCTCAATGATGCCATGCGCAAAGTTGCTTTTGAAGGACAGGGGTTATTTGAAGTGTGGCATCAGCTGCTCATAATTTTCGCCTGGGGAATTATTGTTTATGTTATAGCAGTTAAAACTTTTAAGTGGGAATAGCACTTCATATTCAAAAATCGATATTCAAATACTGAGCTGCATTTAATAAAACAAGATTGAATCGTTTTAATCATAAATGTTAAATCTTTTCCTGGACATGGAAATTTATTTTGCAAATTTTGATTCGCCTGTCGGGAACATTGAAATCATTGCATCTAAATATGCAGTGCATGCGCTGTATTTTACTGAAACAAGAAACGTTTCATCACCACAGCGACCTAAAATCTTATCGGACTGCATTCAACAATTGGAAGAATATTTTCGCGGCAGGCAAAAAATTTTTTCAATAAACACCGAACAGAAAGGAACTGATTTTCAAAAATTAGTCTGGAAGAGCCTTGAAGAAATTCCTTACGGGAAAACTGTTTCTTATTTGGAAGTTGCAAAAAAATCAGGGGATGAAAAAAGTTCACGTGCGGTCGGAAATGCAAATGGAAAAAATAAAATTCCAATAATTATTCCCTGTCACCGTGTTATTGGCGCAAATGACAGTCTCACCGGTTATGCCGGAGGATTATGGAGGAAACAATGGCTCCTGGACCATGAAAGAAAATTTACCTACGGCATTCAGAAATTATTTTAAACGCTTACTAAAACATGGTGACAGGGAATAATTATTGGAATTTTATTTTTGTTTTTCTTTATTAAATAAATCCCCTGAATAATTTTAACTTTTGATCACAATAACACAAAACTTTTAACTTCAAACTTCAAACTTCAAACCTTAAACTTTTTTCCTATTTTCACCCAAAATTTCAAAACAAGCTATCAATGAAAAAACTACTTTATTTATTTATTTCAATTTGTGCATACCTGGATTTTGCCTATGCTCAAAATACGGATATTGCCGCCCTGCTCCCGACCGATCCGAAAGTAAGATTCGGCACACTGCCTAACGGAATGAAATATTACATCCGCTATAATGCCAAGCCTGAAAAGAGAGCGGAGCTGCGTATTGCGGTAAATGTTGGAAGCACCGCAGAGAATGATGACCAGCAGGGGCTTGCACATTTCTGCGAGCATATGTGTTTTAACGGAACAAAAAATTTTAAGAAAAGCGAGCTGGTGGATTATCTTGAATCCATCGGAACAAAATTTGGCGCTGATCTGAATGCCTACACCAGCTTTGATGAAACGGTTTATAAATTACAGGTGCCCACTGATTCGGAAATGTACGTAACCAAAGCATTGCAGATACTTGAAGACTGGGCGCACAATGCAGCCTTTGATTCGGCAGAAATTGATAAAGAGCGTGGAGTTGTTATGGAAGAATGGCGTCTCGGGCAGGGCGCGCAGGAGCGTATGCGTAGAAAATATTGGCCCACACTTTTTAAAGATTCACGCTACGCAGTCCGCTTGCCAATCGGTCAGCCTGAAATTTTGCAGCATTGTAAATATGAAACCCTCAGAAGTTTTTACCGTGACTGGTATCGCCCCGATTTGCAGGCAGTGGTTGTTGTAGGTGATTTTGATATTGATAAGATGGAGAAAAAAGTTAAAGAAGAATTTTCGTCCATCTCCAAAAGCGAAAGTGAACGGCCTTTAAAAAAATGGGAAGTACCCGATACGAAAGAATTTTTAACAGCAACTGCACAGGACAAAGAATCACAATATACTCTCATTCAGTTAATATATAAGCAACCTATAGAGGAAACAAAAACGGTTGGAGATTACAAAAAATTAATTGTGCAAAGTCTTTACAACGGGATGATTAATCAGCGGCTGTCCGAACTTCAAAAGTAGGCTGATCCTCCTTTTATTTTTGCGTCTTCCAGTTATACAGGATTTGTTCGTAATAAAGATGGTTACATCTCCTTTGCAGCAGTCAAACAGGATGGTATTGATAGAGGTATCACTGCTTTGGTAACAGAAAATGAACGTGTAAAACGTTTTGGTTTTACAGCAGGTGAAATGGAGCGTCAGAAAAAAGAAGTTATGCGCAACATGGAAAAAGCATTTAACGAAAAAGATAAAACAGAATCCAAAAATTTTGTGCAGGAGTATGTTTCCAATTTTTTACAAGGCGATCCGTTTCCGGGAATTGATTATGAATATGACCTGTACAAAAAATTTATTCCAACCATTACTGTTGATGAAGTAAATGCACTTGCAAAAAAATGGATCACTGACGGGCAAAATGCTGTGCTTATTGTAATGGCTCCCGAAAAAGAAGGAGTAACAGTTCCGTCTGACGCGCAAATAAAATCATTAATTAAAACCGCCCAAACTTCTGACATCAAAGCATACATTGACAATGCAGTTGACAAACCTTTGATGGCAAAGAAACCAATAGCAGGAAAAATTACAAATCAAAAAGCGATCAGTGAAGTTGGAGTAACCGAGTTAACTCTTTCCAATGGTATTCGTGTGTTTTTAAAACCAACAGATTTCAAGAATGACGAAGTTCTTTTTACAGCATATAAAATGGGAGGGACTTCATTGAGCGCTGATGCAGATTATCAAAGCGCTGACATGTCAAATGCAATTGTTGATGAATCGGGCATCGGGGAGTTTGATAAAATTTCTCTTGATAAATTAATGCAGGGAAAAATTGTGAATGTAACTCCCAGCATTGTGGACATTAGTGAAGGAATGGATGGAAGCTTTTCACCGCAGGATATGGAAACAGCTTTTCAGATGATTTACCTTTATACAACAGATCCGCGAAAAGATGAAAATGCTTTCAAATCATTAATGGAACAGCAAAAAGGATTTTTGCAAAACCGCCAGTCTGCTCCCGAAAATATTTTCCGCGACAGCGTAATGTATGCAATGTCCGGTTATAATTTCCGTTTCCGCCCGATGACTGTCGAAATGCTGAAAGAAGTTAACCAAGATAAAGCACTTGACATTTATAAGCAACGATTCGCTGATGCTAACGGATGGGTATATACGTTTGTCGGAAACTTTAAACCTGAAACTATCAAGCCCATGATTGAAACATATCTCGGAGGAATAATTTCATCAGGAAAAGCAGAAACATTTAAAGACTTATCTATTGCTCCTCCAAAAGGTAAGATGGAAAAAACCGTAAAAAAGGGAGTCGAGCCTAAAGCGGCAGTGAGCTTAAAATGGAACGGACCTTATGAATTCAACCGCATAAGCCGTTTTCAAATGAATGCGCTTATGAAATTGCTAAGCATTAAACTGAGAGAAAATCTTCGTGAAGATAAAGGCGGTGTTTACGGAGTAGGCGCTTCCCCAAAACTTACTCATTTTCCAAAATCATCTTATGAAATCACAGTTGGTTTTGGATGCGCACCTGACAATGTTGAAAAATTAATTGCGGCAGCTGTGGATGAAATCAATGATGTAAAAAAGAATGGCTGCAATGAAAAAAATCTCTTGAAAGTAAAAGAAACTTTTCTTCGTGAACGAGAATTGGCATTGAAAGAAAATAGTTTTTGGATGTCAGCAATTTCACAAAGCGCCATGAACGGAGAAAATATTGTTGAACTACTTGAATACAATAAATGGGTTGACAATCTTAAAGGAGAAGATTTCAAAGCATGGGCCGAAAAATATTTTAATATGAATGAATACAAACGGTTTGTATTATTGCCGGAAAAATAATTTTTTTAAGAAAACGAAAACAGAAAAGGGAGAAATTAATATTCTCCCTTTCTTATTTTAAACATGCGTTCCCTTTCTTCAAGAGTTTGCGTATCCCATAAAAATTTGTTGGTACCCTCCAGCCATTCAAAAATTTCTTCCACACTTCGCTGCTGGTGCATTTTTATTTGTTCATCAGTTACCGTGTAATAAAAACCTTTTTGCCTTCCGGGTTCTTTTTTGTTATTATTTTCCTCCTTGCTCATTTTTAATTTTTGATAAAAAATATATATCCTGCTTGTCCTGGATACGGTCAGCAAATTCTTTTAACGAAATAAGATGGTCCAGTGAAACAAGATATACTTCTGTGTTTTCGCTTTTACGGATAATTTTTTCATTCCACATATCTTCAAACTGCAATGGAAAATTAATTACAATGTCAAGCGCCACATAATTTTTTTCATAATTGTAAAATGAAATTGCCACAAGATTTTTTGAACTTATTAAATTGTTTCTTTTTTCTTTATCAGCTAAGTCCTTTAACGTCACAGGAACAGAACATTTGTACTTTAATTTTGCAATTGCATTTTCAAACTTAATAATATTTTCTTCGGTCAAATTAAGAATCAAATCAATATCAGCCGTCATTCTTGGCACTCCATGAAGATTGACAGCAAGCCCCCCACAAACCCAATACCGGATACCCGAATTATTTAACTCATAGAATAATAAACTATAGTCCATGGTTCATTCTTTTTTATTTCTCATTCAAAATAAGCGGATAATAATCTTTTCCGTTACCAGGCATAATAATTACTTTACTGTTTGCGGAAGTGCTTAATTCCTTGTATGCTTTTATCATTTCATATTGAAGCTGGCTGGGGGTTAAGCCAGTATTGATTATTTTTTGATAATCTGCAATTCCTTGTGCTTCCACACGTTTACGCTCTGCTTCCTGTTTTTCTTTCTGTAAAACGAATTGCATTTTCTGTGCATCTTGTTCGGCATTTATTTTTGATTCGATAGATGTTTTAACCGAAGCGGGCAGCGTAATGTTTCTTACTAATAATTGCTCTAATGATAATCCCCGGCTCTTGAAATTCGTTTCCACACTTTTAAAAATACGTTGTTGAAACTCATCACGTTTTATAGAATATAAATCAACCGCCTGGTAATACACTGAATTATCACGAATCTTGGTTCTTACAACAGGACGGACTATAATATTTTTATAATCCGATCCGATTTCTTTTAAAATACGCGGGGCTTCATTCGGAATCACACTGTAAAGAACAGTTACATCAATCACCACTTCCAAACCGTCAGCAGATAAGACGCGAATGGCATCGTCTCCTTCATTGTCTCCTTCATCATGCACTCCTGACATGGTGTAGTTTTGTGTTTTAATATTAAACATGGTTACTTCCGCCAAAGGATTAATTACATTCAATCCGCTTTCGAGAGTTCGGTTATTTACTTTGCCAAAAAGTGATTGCACTCCGATCTGTCCGGCACCGATTTGCTTTACGCAGGCCGTGGCTAATCCGAAAATAATTAATAAAATTCCCGCTGTTCGTAAATATGGAAGGTATCGCAATATTCTGTAATCATTCTTTAATGTAAATGTTAAAACAATAAGTACTAATCCGAGAAGTGCTAAGAACATAATTTTAATTTTTTTGGTGCAGGTAAAAGTAGATAGTTTTAAGCAATGAAAACTTATTTTAATTCTTTTCCGTAGAAACGGGTAATTGATTTGATAAAATATGTTATAAGCAAAATTATTTTTATCAACTTTGCCGGTGTATGTTATCCAAGAAAGCCAAATACGCCCTGAAAGCTTTAGAGTACATTGCCAAGCACAATGACGAAGCCCCGATTTTAATTGCCGAGATTTCGGAAAATCAAAATATTCCTAAAAAATTTTTAGAAACTATTTTACTTGAATTGCGAAGAGACGGCATACTTGAAAGCCGTAAAGGAAAAAACGGAGGTTATCTTTTGAATAAAAAACCTAAAGACATTAATATCGGTCACATCATCCGTTTGATTGACGGACCGATTGCTCTCGTTCCTTGTGTTTCCTATAAATTTTATCATCCTTGCAGCGAATGTGAGAATGAAGCTACGTGCGGGCTTCGCTATGCCATGAAGCAGCTCAGGGAGGCTTCGAATAAAATTTTAGATCGCTTTAGCCTTGCTGAAATTGTCCGAAAGGAAACCGAATTAAAAAAATCACGTAAAAAATAAACCTGGAGTGTAATGATATTTGTTTTACATTTGCTACAAAGTCTATTAAATCCATAGACTATATTAATTTAATAGAATAAATAAAAAATTAACAAACTAATTGCACAGGACATGAAAAAAAAATATTTACTTCTCCTGGTTTTATTCGTTATGCTGCTGGCAAACCAGTCAGCAAAAGCTCAGACCACTGATGACGTGCTTAACCTGCTCCTCAACAAAAATCTGATTCAGCAGGAAGAAGCTGATTCCATCCGTGCGGAATTTGCAATAAAGCAGCAGGATGCGAAAGAGAAACAAAAATTATTTGGAATCAACGCAAAAAGGCCATCAAGCATCAGCGGATATATTCAAACACGCTTTCAAAGTTTCCAGCAGGCGGGCAAAGCAGATGCGATGGACATTAGGAGGGCGCGCCTCGATTTCCGTGGAACTCTAAATGCATTTTGGGATTACCGGTTACAGGTGGATATGGCAGGCGTACCAAAAGCATTGGATGCCATTGGCACATTTAAGCCGTATGATTTCTTTAAAATCCAGGCAGGACAGTTTAAAATTCCTTTGTCGATGGAAAACAATACTCCTTCAAATAGTATGGATGTTATTGAGCGGGCACAAGTTGTGGAAACATTGGTTGCCCGTAATGGAGATGTAAATGGAAATTTCAATGGCCGCGATATTGGTGTGATGGGGTTCGGTAGTTTGCTGAAAAAAGACGACCGTTTTTTAATTGACTATTATATTGGCGGCTTCCAGGGAGAAGGAATTAATGTACTGGATAGTAATGAAGCGAAAGACTTGGGCGCAAGGATAATTCTACATCCCATTAAAGGATTAGATATAGGTGCCGGCTATTACAATGGTTATGATAAAACGGGTACCTTTACACCTGTTGCAAAAAATAATGTTCGTACAAGAATTGGTGGAGAGTTTAGCTACGTTTACAAAATTATTTCTGTGAAAGGAGAGTATATATATGGGGAGGATGGAGATTATATAAAAGGGAAGAATGGTTATTCGTATATCCACACCCGGAGAGAAGGCTGGTATGCGCAGTTAGCTGCTTTCGTTTTTCAAAAGAAATTACAACTGGTAGGAAGATGGGATGCTTATGATTCCGATATACATAAAGGGGGGAATGCAACACTCAATATTCTTGGTGGTGTGAATTATTATTTCAACGATTGGGCAAAACTCCAGGTGAATTATACCAGTCGTAATGAATCAGGTACAATAGTTAATAACGATATTATCGGTGCACAACTCCAAATAGGTTTCTAATAATATAAAATTT